>NZ_FXUE01000002.1:681194-1021791 GCF_900182935.1 Fibrobacter sp. UWB10
GTTGTGCGTAAAGTAGCCGAGTTCGCGTGAATCAGGGCAGCTAGAGCCCTTCAAGCATGTCACGTAATAGCAGTCTTCTTCAATCACAATCTTGTTCAGAGGCTCGTCCAAATATTGCTCCGGCTCTTCTTTTGCGGGCGCCGGTTTTGCAGGTGCTGCAACGGCAGAATCCTTTTTCGTTGTGTCTTTTTGAGTTGTGTCAGCCTTTGCGGTTTTGCTAGAATCGGTGAGAGCGACTTTCACAGAATCTGTCTTGACGGAATCGCTTGCGGTAAAATCTGCAGAAGCACTTGGCGGGGGATTGAGTTCGAGCTTGGCTGGCTTCAAGCGGAACAGTTCGCGCTTGATTTTAATCGGGGCGTTGCCCGGTTCCGCCTGACGAATCTGGAGCTCGATCAGGTAGCGGTCTTGCCACGGCAAATAGTCGACTTCTTTAAGGCTAACCTGGCGGTTTGCAATCTTGGTTGCGCCTACGCGGTCAATGTTGATTTCGCGGTCGCCCTGCCAGAGAGTTGACTTGACAGCAATCTTTTCGCCATGCGTATGCAGGTAGGCCAAAATGTAGTCCTGCTCCACGTCGTTTAATTTGTCAAAATAGAGCGTGTCGCCGGCTTTAGGAACGTAAATCGTTTGGCTTTGAATAAAGGCGTCTTCGCCTTTCCATTTAAAATTGCGGTGCGGCGTACGCACGCGGCCTTTGTCCGTGATTTCAATGGAGTCACCCGGCATGGCAAGCACCCTGCGCACCATGGTTTCGCCGCTTTTGAGCGAAAGCCAGACAATGTCTTGGTCCTTGATTTCAGAAAGACACTGCGGGAGTTTGCACATCCAGTGGGTGGACTGTTCCTTGAACTTGGGCGTCATCGAGGCGTCCATAATTTTGACGGGCGCGAGTGCGTAAATGCGTGCGACAAAAGCGAGTCCGCCAACAAACAGCAAGAACAGGAACAAGAGAAAGATATGGCTTTGCGAATTCTTTCGCTGCAGCCTTTTCACCTTTCTCGAAAGTCTGGACATTAGACTTAGTCCCCGTTGTTGGTGGAGTTGTCGGAAAGCGAAAGCACGGCGAGGAACGCCTTCTGCGGCACTTCGACAGAGCCGATGCTTTTCATGCGCTTCTTACCTTCTTTCTGCTTTTCGAGGAGCTTGCGCTTACGGGTAATGTCACCGCCATAGCACTTGGCAAGCACGTCCTTACGCACAGCCTTCACGGTGGAACGGCTAATGATCTTGCCGCCAATAGCACCCTGGATTGCCACGTCGAATTGCTGGCGCGGAATAAGGTCTTTAAGCTTCACGCAAATAGCGTTTGCATAAGTGTGAGCCTTGTCCTTGTGAATAATCACCGAGAAGGCGTCCACCGGGTCGCCGTTCAAAAGAATGTCGAGCTTCACCAGGTTGTTTCTGCGATATTCGCTCGGGGCGTAGTCGAGGCCTGCATAGCCGCGGCTCACAGATTTCAGACGGTCGTAGAAGTCGAACATGATTTCGGCGAGAGGCAGGTTGTACTTAAGAATCACCTTTTCTTCGTCGAGGTATTCCATGGTCTCGAATTCGCCACGCTTTTCTTCGCAGAGCGTCATGAGTGCGCCAACGAATTCCTTGGGCGTAAAGATCTGCGCCTTCACGTAGGGTTCTTCAATGTGGTCGTAACGGCTGGCATCGGGGAGCTTGGACGGGCTTTCGATTTTCACCATCGTGCCATCACTCATGTACACGTGGTATTCCACGTTCGGCACCGTCGTAATGATGTCCACGTTAAATTCGCGGTCCAAGCGTTCCTGCACGATTTCCATGTGCAGGAGTCCCAGGAACCCAGTGCGGAAACCGAAACCCAGGGCTTCAGAAGTTTCCGGTTCCCAGCTGATAGCGGAATCGTTCAGACGGAGCTTTTCCAAAGCTTCGCGCAAGTCCTTGTAGTCTTCCGGATTGATGGGGTAGATACCGGAATAGATCATCGGTAGAATGTCTTTGTAGCCCGGGAGCGGCTCGGTTGCCGGATTGGCGGAATCGGTCAGAGTGTCGCCGATTTTCACGTCGCTAATCGTCTTCACGTTTGCGAGCACGTAACCGACCATGCCTTCCGAAAGTTCGGGGCGCGGATCGCGGCGCATGCTGAATGTACCGACTTCTGTGACCATGTATTCGCCACCGGTTTTCATCATCTTGATTTTCATGCCGGCTTTGAGGGTGCCTTCGACAATGCGGATGTAGTTAATCACGCCGCGGTAGGAGTCGTAAACGGAATCGAAGATGAGAGCCTTGAGAGGCTTTCCGCTGTCGCCCTTGGGGGCCGGAATTTCGTCGACAATCTTGTCGAGAACTTGGTCCACGTTCAGGCCCGTCTTTGCCGAAATGCGCGGAATCTTGTCGGGGTCGTAACCGAGAAGGTCGCCCACAAGTTGTGCCACATGGTCGGGCTGTGCACCCGGAAGGTCCACCTTGTTCAGCACCGGGATAATTTCGAGGTCGTTTTCAAGCGCGAGGTAGAGGTTCGAAAGCGTCTGGGCTTCGATACCTTGGCTTGCGTCCACCACCAGAATGGCTCCTTCGCAAGCGGCCAGGGAGCGGCTGACTTCGTAGGTGAAGTCCACGTGCCCCGGCGTATCGATCATATTCAGAATGTATTCCTTGCCATCTTTTTCGTACACCATGCGGATGGCGTGCGCCTTGATGGTAATGCCGCGTTCGCGTTCCAGGTCCATGTCGTCCAAGAGCTGATTTGTCATTTCGTTTTTGGCGACAGTCTTGGTCAGTTCGATCATGCGGTCGGCAAGCGTCGATTTGCCGTGGTCGATATGGGCGATAATGCTGAAATTTCTAATGTTGTCGTTTTGCGGCATAAGTACAATAAGATTATCGGGCGTAGTAGCCCGGTGAATACTGCTAATTTTTCGGGCTAAATATAGAAAATGCACAATGGGCTTTGACAAAAAAAGCTATATTAACAATATAAATCAAAGATGTGCACCATCAATCATGGTTGATATGAAAAGACCGTTAGTTTTTATCGCTCTCGTTTCTGCCCTCGTACTCGGCTTTTTCAGTTTTGGATTTGCTGAAGGAAAAGTTTTCAACAAGGATTACTCTGGAATCAAGGCGATTGAAGCCGTAATCGAAACGCATGAAGGCAAGATTGTGCTTTCGCTCGATTTTAAAGCTGCTCCCAATACCGTGGCCAATTTTGTAGACCTTGCAAACAAGGGCTTTTACAACGGCCTTACGTTCCATCGCGTGATTCCTGGATTCATGATCCAGGGTGGCGACCCCGAAGGTAATGGCAAGGGTGGCCCGGGCTATACAATTGATGACGAAATTTCAAAGCTTAAGCATGAAACCGGCGTGATTTCGATGGCCAACCGTGGTCCGAATACGAACGGCTCGCAGTTCTTTATTACGCAGACTCCGCAGCACCACTTAGATGGCAAGCATACGGTTTTCGGCAAGGTTCTTGAAGGCGAAGATGTCGTTTGCCGCATTGAACCCGATGATAAAATTATTAACATCACTATCGTGGAAAAGAAGTAATCTATGAGTTCTAAAAAAGTATCGTCCAAGGCAAGCAAGGCTCCGGCAAAAAAGCCCGCCGCTAAACCTGCCAAGAAGGCCGCTCCTGCTAAACCCGCTGCTAAGGCTCCGGCAAAGAAGCCCGCTGCAAAGCCTGCTAAGAAGGCTGCACCGGCAAAGCCTGCCAAGGCTCCGGCAAAGAAGCCTGCTGCAAAACCGGCAGTAAAGGCTCCGGCAAAACCGGCAAAGCCGGCCCCGAAGGCGAAGGACTCTAAGAAACCGGCACCGAAGGCTGCTCCGGCAAAGGCCGCTCCTGCTAAGGCAGCAAAGCCTGCTCCGAAGGCCGCCGCTAAGCCCGCCGCAAAGGCTCCGGCACCGAAGGCTGCTCCGGCAAAAGCCGCTCCTGCTAAGGTCGCTGCAAAGCCTGCTCCGAAGGCTGTCGCCAAGCCCGAACCGAAGGCTCCGGCAAAGCCGGCTGCAAAAGCTCCGGTCGAAAAGGCTCCGGCAAAGGTTGAAGTTAAGCCGGTTGAAGTCGAACAGCCGGTCGAAACTCCGGTTGCCGAAAAGAAGTCTAAGAATGCTCCGGATTATGCTTACGCCGTGCTCCTGCAGGGTGTCAAGCGCCTTTCGAAGACCATCATGTTCGTGAAGGTCGACGAATCCGAAGACCGATCCAACAAGAAGAAAATGTCCAGCGATGTCAAGAACCTTGACATGAAGCCGACCTCTGCAATCCGCCACAAGTCGTCTCTTGCCGAAGAAACGCAGGAAGAACTGACGGAACGCATTCTTAAGGAACTCGAAGAACAGAACAAGATGTTCGAACGCGAAGCCGCCACGCAGATGTGCACGCGCTGCAACCGCAACCTCGTGTCTCCGGAATTCTGGGTCGACAAGCATCTCGGCTTCTGCGAAGAATGCGCTGCCATCCTTAAGCTCGGTCAGTCCAAGGAAGCCCGCAAGGTGGAATACCAGCTCGGTGCCATGGACGGCGACTCTCTGGATGAAGAAGATGACGATATTATCGGACCGGACGCAGACGACCTGAAGGAAGCTGAAGAAGATCTCGCCGAAATGGAAGATTAATTCCTTTCGGACAAAGTCAGAAATTAAAAATCCGCTCCCGGTTCAACCGAGGGCGGATTTCTTTTATAAGCGAGTTTTTCGATGGGCGGGCGAGGGCGCCGTAGTCGGCGCGGTCTCTAGTTAGTTCACCTTACGCATGACGCCGATGAGCTTGCCTGCGATAGAGAAGTGCTTGTCCTTCTTGACAATAATCGGGCGGTAACGCGGGTTGGCCGGACGCAGTTCGATATGGTCTGCGGCGGGGTGGTAATACTTGACGGTAGCTTCGTTGTCGACCTGGGCCACGATGATTTCACCGCGGTCAGCCGTCTTTTGCTGGCGAGCGAAAATCAAGTCGCCATCGAGAATGCCTGCATTGATCATGGAGTCGCCCTTGACGCGGAGCGCAAAGACATCGGAACGGCAAGCGAGGAAGTCGCGGTCGATAGTGACGGTGCCTTCGAGGTTCTGCACAGCAAGAATCGGCGTACCGGCAGCGACGCGGCCCACGATAGGAATTTCAATGGTATTGGTCGGTGCTTCCGAAGCTTCATTATTGCCGCTGTCGACAACTTCGATACCGCGGCTAAGTCTGGGGGAGCGGTTGATATAGCCCTTCTTGATGAGGGCTGCGAGGATAGAACGAACGCCGTTTGTCGAAGAAATTTCGAAATGGTTGCCGATTTCGCGGACCGTAGGCGGCATGCGGTTTTCCTTGGAATACTTCTTGATGTATTCCAAGATTTCTTCTTGACGAGTGGTTAGCTCTTTGCGTTTGCTGTTGTTTTCCATAAGTTGGACCTCGCTTTTTGTAAATTACATATACAAATATAATGCACAATTGGGCAATTGTCAATAGGTTCACTGCACAAAATTTCATTATTTTACAAATTTTATGTTATCAGAAGAGCTGAACGGTCTTTTAATAACATAAAGAAAAAGGACTCTTAAAGAGTCCTTTTTCTTTATGGAGGTGAGGGGAGTCGAACCCCTGTCCAAAATCACGTCCATGCACGTTCCTACAAGCGTTCCCTTCGTATTTAAGGTCTCGTCTGATCTACGCCCAAGAAGGTCGGCGCGGACTTTGACCAGCCTAGTGAATCTCGGACTCTAGCCCCAGGCATGCGAGAATCCTATCCCATATTGCGTCCGGACTTTCACCCCGATGGGAGCGGAATGAGGCCCGGCGTTGCCGTTAATTAGGCAGCGAGTGCGTAGTTTTCGTCAGCACTTATTTTTTTTTCAGACTTTTTTACGAGTGCCCTCGTCTGAGACCTCGGCTTGCAACTAACACTTCGGTAACCCTGTCGAAACCAGAGCACCCCCGTGCTTCGCACCGGGGGTGCTCTGGTTTTGACCTGTCGATTAAACGCGACCAAGGGGAGCGTTTAAGCCCTTAAGCTCACTTCGTGAGCGCAAGGCCCCGAAGGGGCGAGAATAAAGCGGATAGCTTTATTCGAGGCAAACCAAAGCACAATCGGTGCTTATTATGTATAGCTTAATATAGAAAAATAATAATTGGATGGAAAGATGCTTGTGTAACAGCGAAAAGCCTTTTTTGTCGGAAGAATAGCTTTTTTCTATCTTTCGCCTCAATGGTAGAATCCCTTTCAGAATTCATTACGTTTGCCCGCAGTGAAACGCTAAACCTCTTCAGCAAGGCTGAAGGGGGCGCGATTCATGTAAACGGGGCGACGGTTCCGGCGGCTGCCATGATGGTGGCGACCCGGTTCCTTAAAAAGCCGAACCCGATTCTGGTGGTGGCGAAGGACTACAAGAGCGCCGAGAATTGGGTTGAAAATCTGGAAGGGCTTCTAGGCGAAAATTTTGTCCGCTTTTTCCCGTCGATTAGCTTGAAACCTTACGAAAAGAAGGTGCCGTTCGAAGGGGTTGTCGAAGAACGCCTCAAGTTTTTCCGCGATATAGAAAGCGAAGACCCGTTTATTACGGTGTGTCCGCTGGATTCGTTCTTGATGCGCCTGCCGGCACCGCATACGGTGATGAAGGATTGCCTTGAACTCAAGGTGGGCGGCGTTGCCGAACCTTCGTCGTTGCGCCCCTGGTTCTTGGATCACGGTTTCGTGGAACAGCCTGTGGTTTCGGGCGTGGGGGAATTCTCCATTCGCGGCTGCATTGTCGACGTAAACTGCCTTCTGTACCCGCATCCGATTCGTATTGAATTCTTTGGCGACGAGATTGAATCGATCCGTAGCTTCGATATTTTCTCGCAACGTTCCGTAGAGACCATGAAGTCGGTGAAACTTTTCCCGATGGGTGAGTTTACGGTCAAGGAACACGAGGCTGCGTGCTACAACGGCGACCTTTCGGGGCTCTGGTGGCATCGCGGGCGTTACCAGACGCTGAATTCCAGCTTGCTCGACTATTTGCCGAAGGCCTCGTTGGTATTCGAAGAGCTTTCGCTTTTGTCGGAGAATGCGGCGAAGTATTATTTGAACTGCGAGAATACCTTCAGGGAAGTTCGCGAAGTCGATACCGAAGCGGTAGACCCGGCGCATACTTGGTTCAAAATGGGCGAGCTCTCGCGCCAATTTGTGGGCCGCACCTCGATGGATGTTTCTCGCGTGCAGCTCAATGACGGCAACAGCCACGAACTGAATTGCAAACCGCAAGATTTCTCTTCGAACGGCACGGATTCGGTCGCCAAGGAAATCGAAGAATTTGCCGCCCGGGGCGGATCCGTTTACGTGGTTGCTCCGACGGCGGGTGCGCTTGGGCGTATCAAGCAGATGCTTGAAGGCTTGCCGGTCGAAGACTACATTGTCGGCAACATGTCCGAAGGTTTCTGGCTCGAAGACGATGGAATTGCCTTCTTGACCGAGACCCGCATTTTCAATCGTCATTCGAATAAGACCCGTAAGCGCAAAATCGCAGGCTCCGTTTCGAGCGCTTTGATGATTGAATCGCTGAACCGTGGCGATTTCGTTTCGCACGAAGATCATGGCGTGGGCAAGTACTTAGGACTTGTACGCGTGAATGTGAATGGCGGTATGGTCGACTGCGCCTTGCTGGAATACGCGGGCGGAGACAAACTCAAGTTCCCTGTGGCGGACTTGCAGAAGATTGAACGCCTCGATACGCAGGAAAATGCTCCAAAGCTTGATCGCCTGGGCGGCAAGGCTTGGGAAAACCTCAAGGAACGCGTCAAGAAAAAGGTTATTCAGATTGCGCGCGAACTGGTGGAACTTTACGCCAAGCGCGAATTGGTGGAAGGTTTCGATTTCCCGCCTGATGGCAAACTGCAAAAAGAATTTGAAGACGCTTTTGAATACGATCCGACGCCCGACCAGGTGAAGGCTACCGAAGATATCAAGCGCGACATGGAATCCCGCCGCCCGATGGACCGCCTGATTTGTGGTGACGTGGGCTTTGGAAAGACAGAAGTTGCCATGCGTGCGGCGTTCAAGTGCGTGGTGAGCAAAAAACAGGTGGTGCTCCTGGTGCCGACGACGATTCTGGCTGCTCAGCACTACGAAAACTTTATGGACCGCTTCGCAGGCTTTGGCGTGAATATCGCTCTTGTGAACCGCTACAAGAGCGCTAAGGAAAAGAAGGAAATTTTCAAGCAGGTGAGCGAGGGCAAGGTCGACATTCTCGTCGGTACGCATAGTCTGCTTTCTGAAAAGAACCAGTTCAAGGATTTGGGCCTTCTAATCATCGACGAAGAACAGAAATTCGGCGTGAAGCAGAAGGAAAAACTGCGTGAAATGCGCCTTGCTGTCGATACGCTCAGCATGAGTGCAACTCCGATTCCGCGCTCGCTGCACTTGAGCATGACTGGCGTTCGCGACATTTCGCTCATTAATACGCCGCCCATGAACCGCTTGCCGGTCGAAACCAAGCTCATGAAGCGCGATGACATGGTGATTAAGCAGGCGATTGAAGACGAATTGGCCCGCGGCGGCCAGGTGTTCATTGTGAATGACCGCGTTCAAAGCATTTACGAATTGGCTGACGATATTGAACAGCTTGTGCCTGAAGCGCATATCGGTATTGCCCATGGGCAAATGAACGACCGCGACCTTGAAAATGCGATGGAAGCCTTTATCTCCCGCAAGTTCGATATCCTTGTCAGTACGAGCATTATCGAATCGGGCCTGGATGTCCCGAATGCGAATACGATCATCATCATGAACGCGCATCATTTTGGCATTAGCCAACTTTACCAGATGCGCGGGCGCGTGGGCCGCAGTAGCGTGCTGGCGAAGGCGCTCTTGGTGATTCCTGCGAAGAATGAAATTTCGGCGGAATCCATGCGCCGCCTTAAGGCTCTGGAACAGTTTACCGATTTGGGTAGCGGTTATCAGCTGGCCATGCGCGATTTGGAAATCCGCGGTGCGGGTAACTTGCTCGGCCAGGAACAGCATGGCTTCATCGCCGAAGTGGGCTTTGAAACTTATGTGCGCTTGGTGCGCGAGGCGGTGGAACAGCTGCGCGGTGGACCGTCCGAAAAGCCGATTCAGCCTCGCGTAGAACTCGGCGTAGATGCTTACTTGCCCGAAGACTACATTCAGGATGGCCTCACTCGAATCTCGATGTACCAGCGTATTTCTCGCGTGTCGCATACCGACGAAATCGCGGGCCTTGCGCAGGAACTTGCGGATCGATTCGGGCCGGTGCCCGAAGCCGCCAAGATGTTGCTCTTGGTCACCGAAATCGGGCTCTTGGCGGGGCGGCTCCGTATTCAAGGCTTGGTGCAGCGCAAGGGAATGCTTGCGGCCACCTTCGTGGAATTCCCGCCACCCGATCCGCGAATCATCAGCGAGATGTATGCGAATACGCAGTTCCCCATGCGCATTATGGGCGGCTCGCCGCTGCAAGTCGTGATTGAACTCGGTAAGGGAAATGCCATAGAACTCGCCGAAAAGGCGCTCAAGGAATTCCGAGCGTTTGCGGTGATTAAGGCTGATTCTACTGTTGTGAAGAGTAATTCGTCAGCTCAGACGAACTAGCGAACTAACGAACGAGTTGCTCCGTTTCTTTCAATTGCTCAATTAAGGCTTTCGCAATCTTTTCGACGGATTCGTTCTTGAGAAGGTTTGCTGAGCAGAACGTTTCGTCTGCATCGGTTTCGAAACGGATTTGTTCTCCAGGAATCTGCGGAATGGCGGCAAGGGTCGATTTCTTATGGAAGGAATCGAGGTGCAGCGAGAAAATCGGATTGAGTTCCTGCGATGCTTTTACAATCGAAATATCGCCACCAAAGCGGTGGAATGTCACATGGACTTTCGGAGCTCTTTGGCGAGACTTGATATTCGATTTTTTGCCGGGATAACCGCATTCTTCGAGAATCTTGATAATGCGCCCGTAATCGCCTACGCAGTGAATATGCAAATCGCGGTGCAGGTTGCGAGCGAGTTCGACTTGTCTTCTGAAAGCCTGTTCCTGAATGCCGCCTTCGGCGTAACCATCGTAGCGCTTGTCTAATCCGCATTCACCCACATTAGCGTCGGGGTAGTTGTCCAGAAGCGATTCCAGGCGTTCCCAGTCGGCTTCGGTGACATCGGTCGCTGATACGGGATGAATGCCGTAACTGCGGGTAGAACCTTCGAAAAGGTTTGCATCCATTTTTTGCAGGACTTCCCATTCAGTGGGTTCACAAGCAATCGCATTGAAGCACAACCCCTTCTTCTGAAGGGCTCGTGCAAGCATCATGGGCTGCGGTAACCTTGCTAAATGTAAATGAAAGTCGAACATACCATTAATATACTCCCAAAATTCACTTTTTATCCAAATAAATCCAAAAAAGTTCTTGTTTTTTTGTTAGAAAAAGCCTAATTTAAGGGTAATGATGTTTCTAGCGTTAAAAAGGAGTTTTTATGCGCGATCTTTTGGAAAAAGCCTTAAATAAGGGTCTAGGTGTTTCTTTTACGAATGAAGGCGGCTTTGCTGTAATCCGCATTACTAAAGGGGCCGATGTCGTTGCGTCCTGCAGCCTCGGTTCGGCTGATTTCCGCACCACCGTTGAAGATTCCTTGCAGTCCCTTTTGCTTGACTTGGAACGCAAAGGCTTGTAATATTCCAATTTGAAATAGGAAATGAAAAGTCCCGCGGAATTTTCCGCGGGACTTTTGTATTAAGCTTTTTAAATGCTTCTGTGAGCAACAAACGCCTCGTATTAACGAGGCGTGGTTGCGAGAGCGAGGCGATATCACATTTTTATTTATGCAATAGAGCCGAGCAGTCTTTTAGTTGATACGGCCAACCAAGTTACCCGAGATGGTGTAGTCCTTGGTGCAGCCGAAGCTGTGGATACCGGCAGACAGGCTGAAGCGGCTGGTGAAAGCCTTTTCCAGGTAGAATGCACCGAGAACATCCTTCACGTGCTTCGGCTTCTTATTCATGCCCCAGAAGTCCTTGTGGTCATAACGGTCGCCAACGTATTCGGCTTCGAGGAGGATGCGGTCTACAACAGGCGTGTAGATGGCGATACCACCGGTCACCGGAATCACGAGGTCGTCAGACATATCCATGAGAGCGGCTTCTGCGAAGATGTCGAACTTGTTCGGGACAACCGGCAGGTTGGCCTTCAAAGAAGCGTTGTGCTTGATGTCAGCCTTGCTGTCATACACGGCATCGAACAGGTTGCTACGATAAGCAAGCTGAACCTTCAGGGCAGAAATGCCTGCGAGACCGTGGAAGTTGAATGCAGCACGCAGGTCACCCTTGTCGAGGTTTTCAGACTTGCTGATCAAGGAAATGAATGCGGACATGTTGTCAGACGGAGTGAAACCGAACATCAACTGGTTTTCAGACGGCTGGGTAGAAAGGAATCCGGCCAGGTAACCATCGATGTAACCACCGAAGTAGTCACCGCTCTTGTCCGTGTTGTCCCAACGACCGACCTTGAACGTGAACAGGTCGGTTTCCTGCATGGCCCATGCTTCGTCCAGAGAGTAGTAGTCATCACCATACTGGCGAGTACCTTCGCGGAGCTGTTCCTTCTTGACAGACTTGTCGAGATTGTCATCGGATCTCAGATCACCGGGGTAGAATGCAACTGCAATCTTGCCCTTGAAGTCTTCAGCTTCGGCGATAACGGCAAAGTTAGCTTCGCCATTCCAGGTTTCAAAGTTGTCGCCCATTTCGTCGTCTTCGGTAGCCCAAAGAACCTTGCCGGCTTCGAGTTCAAAGTCAGCATTGATGTCGAAGTTGATCTGGTTCACCGACATCACGGCGTTCTGAATCAATTTTTTCTTTTTGCGTTTTTTCTTCTTGGCCGGCTTCTGTTCCGGTTCTGCGGCTGCGACTTCGGCTGCCGGAGCGGCTTCTTCAGCCTTCACTTCTTCTGCCTTTGCTTCTTCCTTCGGCTGTTCTGCAACGGCTTCAGCAGGTGCAGCTTCTTCGGCCTTCGGCTCTTCAGCCTTTGCCTGTTCAGCCTTCGGTTCTTCTGCCTTTACTTCGGCGGGCTTTGCTTCTGCCTTGGCGGGTTCAGCAGCCTTAGCTTCAGCCTTCGGCTGTTCTGCCTTGGCTTCGGTCTTAGCGGGTTCAGCTACCTTAGCTTCAGCCTTCGGCTGTTCTGCCTTGGCTTCGGTCTTAGCGGGAGCGGCTGCCTTAGCTTCAGCCTTCGGCTGTTCTGCCTTGGCTTCAGTCTTAGCGGGAGCGGCGGCAGGCTTGGCGTCAGCCTTGACTTCGGTCTTGGCCGGAGCGGCTGCCGGTGCTGCTGCAGGTGCGTTTGCAGTCGGTGCTGCAAATACGGCTGCTGCCATAATGCAAGAGGCAATAAACATTTTCTTCATAAAAGGAACTCCTTTATATATTCCACATGTTAAATTTTAGTAAAATATTCCTTCTTTCGACAATAAAAAGTTAACTTTACTCCCACAAAGAGGTTAAGTTTTGAAAAAAGTTCATTTTTTTACGGTTTTGATTTCGCTCTGTTGCTCACTTTCGTTTGCTCAGGAAACTTTGACAGTTTATAAGAAAACCGCTACCGGTATCGATGAAAATTCTCCTGCAGGTTCACTTGTCTTTACTGACCAAATTCGGGAACTCCCGCCTCCGATGGATTCAGTCAAAAAGGTAATAGTCGTTAAAGATACAATTGAAGTGAAAGATCGCAAGGGTAATGTCAAAAAAGACAAAAAAGGCCGCCCCAAAATCAAGGTGAAAAGACGCCGTGTCATTACTTGGGAAAAGGTCGAACCCAAGGAACCGCCCCGTTTTGTGCCGATTCAGTGCAAATTGGGCGAAGTTTGGGTTAAGCGTGCAGACTTGGCTCGATTCCAGCAGGCATCTATTGATTTGAGCGGTGAATATGCTTCGGGCACTGGTAGCGTTTACCTTAAGAAGTCTCCGACGAATCCGCGTTATTTCTCGTTTGTGATTCAGAATGGTCCTTTTGCAAATCGTGCCGAACTCGAAGCGAGCAACCTGGAACTTCGCGAAGCGAATGGTCATGCCCGCTTGACTTATTCTGAAGATGGTTGTACCGTCGATATCGCTGTGGTGGATCGCAAGGTGAAGGTTGCCCAGCGCGGTTGCGAAGAATATAATGCCGGCAGGTATAAGCTTGAAGGCGAATACAATATCTACAAGGGAAATCACCGTACTGTAGAAACCTTCAATATGCCTGAACAGAGCTTCAAGTATAAAAAGTACTTGTGGTGCGGGAGCGGCTTTGATAGCTGTGAAAAGGTCAAAGACGACAATGGCACCGTGACGATTACCTGGAGTAAGGGCGGCAATGGATTCATTGAACGCGCTGCAGGCGAAGACGTGCATACGTATCGTCCGTTCGAAAACGTAATCCCGCACAAGCGCGACTTCTTTAACGGCGAAAAGCCGATTGCCATCAAGACCAAGCGTACCGATATGGCGGGCGAGTGGATGATTTGGTACTTCTACCCGAAGGCGGAACGCTTCAAGATGGTTCGTGCAGGCATGCGCGAAGACATTGCCTACATGGAAATTTATGAATAAGGCAATTGAAAAATCGAGAGTGCTTTTTTTAGACACGGGCGCCGTTGTGCGCCTGCTGCAGATGCATCCGGATTATTATCCGGTGGTATCTTCGGTGCTCGATTATGCCTACGAAAATAATCTGACGGTTCTGGTTTCGGACGTTACCTTGTTTGAAATTTCAAAGAAGGCCTTTGCCGCAGGCGAAGGTCTTTTGTCGCGCCAGTACCGTGAATTCTTTGAGCATTCCCGCAACGTCAAGCCCTGCGAGGTGACAGGCGAAATTGCCGTGAAGGCGGCTGAACTTGCCACAAAGAATTTGACGACAGAAGAATCACTGCGCCTTGCTACGGCCTTTGTATGCGGAGCCGATTGCATTTTGACAGATTCTGCTGCGTTTACTGACCTGACAGATATTCCGGTTGTCCTGCTCGACGACGTAGAGTAGTGTGCAATGTGGAATGTGAAATTAATCATCTCACATCTCACATTATATCTGCGGGATCACCTGCGTGCCTTCGAAGGCATTCTTGTAGTGTGTGAACTGAAGTGGCTTTTGGTAAGCTCGCGCGGTCAGCACATCGAAACGGCAAGGGGTGTCAAATCCTTGGGGAGCCTCGTCTTTTTGTGTGGCTAGAAAATGGCAGGCTGTTTTCCAAATTTTTTTCTGTTTTAAAGCGTTGACTCTTGCGGCAGGATTTCCTTGCTGGTTGTTCCATACGGACTTGACTTCGACAAATACAAGCGTTTTCCCGTCGCGGGCGATTATGTCTAATTCGCCGCCCTTGTAGGCGTAATTGCGGGCGACAATCTGGTAGCCTTCGCGGCATAAATACGCCGAGGCAAGAGTCTCGATGTAGTTGCCCTTAGGTTTGTTGTAGGGTTTGTTGTTTTCTTTCGAAGTTTCGTTGTTGGTTTCCATACCATTCTCCGTAGATAAAAAGATTAATATGCAAAAGAGTATTTTGCATATCCCCTTGGTTGTTTTTAGTTGAATCTAGGAATGATATAAAAACGGTCTTCTTGGATTATGGAAGTTCCATACCCAAGAGACGGATTTCGGAAATAGCGAAGTCTTCATTTTCTCCGTCGTAGATATCGTCCAGATAAATCTTGAGTTCGCTTGTTTCCATAGCTTGAATGCTCGGGTATTGCATACCGCGAATGTTATCAAGCTTGATTCTCTGCTTGAAGCCGTCCTTGGTTTCCAGCGTGATGGCCTTAGGCTTCTTGAAAATGCGGAAGCGGTCGCCGAAGGCGTCGTCGACAGACTTTTGGTAACCGATGGCGATGCCGAAATGCGTCACGATTGCATTGCCGTCGAAGTAGAGCGTGAGTACCGGATTCTGCGGCTTTTGCGGCATCGTGTAGAGCCATGCCGTTTTAAGATCGTTGTCGTTCAAGTTCTTGAGTGGGTAGCCGTTGCTTTCGTCAATTTCGAGAGCCTTGGTTTCGTAGTTGCCAAGAGCTTCGCTCCATTCCAGCTCGCGCAAGGTGCTTTCGGGCTTGTGCGTCAGCATCAGCAAAATCAAGAGCATGATGATGAGCGGGAAAATGAAAATGGCAAGAGCCGTGAGCTTCTTTTGAAGCATGCGGGCGCGCGGCGTGATGATGTTTGCCATTTCGGCAATTGAAGCCGTGCGGCGGCGGAGCGGTGTGTGGCCCATGGTGGGGCGTTGTACCGTCTTTTCGGTGGGGAACACCTGGTCGCATGCGTCCAAAAATTCTTGCATGTCGTGGAAACGCTCGTTCAGCTTTTTCCTTAAGCACTTGAGAATCAACTTCGAAAGTCCGGGAGGCATGTCCTTGCGGAAAAGTTCCGGTGCAGGCGGCTGTTCCTGAACGTGCTTCAGGGCGATTTCTACCGGGCGATTGCCTTCGAAGGGGAGGCGGCCGCAGGTCATTTCGAAAAGAATCACGCCCATGCTGTAAATGTCAGACTGAATGGTCACGTTATCGCCGTGGCACTGTTCAGGGCTCATGTATTCGGGTGTACCCATGGTCATGCCCGTGCGCGTGAGTCTGTCCTTTTCCATTTCCTGGATGTAGGAAATGCCGAAGTCCATGATGTAGACTCGGTTGTCGCGGGTAAGCATGATGTTCGATGGTTTCACGTCGCGGTGAACAATGCCCTTGCTATGAGCGTAAAGAAGACCGCGGGCAATCTGACGGATAATGACTTCGATTGCTTCGAACGAAAGCTGTTCTTTCTTGTGCAGAATGTCGGCAAGGTTAATGCCTTCCACATAAGTCATGGCAATAAAGAGCTGGTTCTTTTCTTGACCGAAGTCGAACACGTGAACGATATTCTGGTGATCCAGTTCCTTCATCGCCTGCGCTTCCATGTAGAAACGCTTGATCGCTTCTTCATCGGAAGAGGCGTCCAAAATCTTGAATGCGACTTCGCGTCCGAGCCTCTTGTCTAGGGCTTTGTAAACATTTCCCATGCCCCCTTTACCAAGGGTGCCAATGAGATCATAGTTTTCGTTAAAAGGACGCGGAAATAATTCAGACTTTTGCGGGGCGATCATTTTGCTTTCTTAGACCAGTTTAGTTTTATTGCAACCACAATATAAAAACATAATGTGATGCCGAGGGCGAGAATTGTGTTTTCGATAGCGTCTTTACGCTCTAGGAGCAGGTTTAAAAGGCTTGCCTGGTTGTAGCGGGACCAAATAATGGTCGAAAGAATGCGCCCGATGGCTTGCATTTGGTCCAAGGGTACCAGGGCTCCGGCCAAGGCAACTTGTGGAATAATCAAAAGCGGGAGCATGGCGTTTGCCTGTCCGGCGTTTTTAGAAAGCGAACTTACGGCAAGACCAACGGCAACAGGTGGCAGAACCATCAGCAGAATCACGACTAAAAGCTGCAGGGGGGAGGGCCAAATGGTGGTACGGAAACCGACAAAGGCAAATACAATCAATGTTTGTATGAAGGCGACTAAGGTGGGGAGCACCGCTTTGGCAAGGAGTGTTGAAAGAATGGGTACGCCTTTACGGAATTCCGCCTGCAAGATTTCTTTTTCCTGTACGATTTCTCGGATCGAGAGTGAAAGCGAAAGCCAGTTTGCCGAGAGTATGATTGCAAACGCGACAATCCAAAGGGATGTCATGTTCGAGAATATCTGCGAGAATAAAAAGCCGATAATGAGCGGTTGCAAAAGAAGCGTCAAGAATTTGCCCTTGTCCCTGAACCATTGCTTGGCAGTGAGCGAAATCTTGTAGAAGAAAACGGGCGATAAGTTGGTCTTCGGGAAAAAGCTTGGTACAAGAGCTTCTATGACAGATGTGCTTCTTGCGGGGCCGACACGATTCTGTAGAATGGTTTGCCAGTTTGATGCGGTGTCGTCGTTCAAGTTCGTGAGAATTGTTTCGGGATCTTCGCTATCGAAATAGCGGAACGCTTCTTTGGGGGTGCCATAGAAAGCCTGCTTGCCCTGGTGCAATACGAGAACCTTGTCGGCGATTTCGAGCGCTTCGTAGCTGTGCGTAGTCAGGATAATCGTGTGCCCGAGAAAGGCGAGCTGCTTTAAATGCGTGCAGAGAATTTTGGAATTGTAGGGGTCGAGGCCAGAAAGCGGTTCGTCGAGAATAATCAGGCCCGGATTTCCCATGAGTTCTTTGGCGAGGGCGACTCGGCGGCATTCACCGCCGCTGAGCGTGCGGATGGGGTTGTCGAGACGCGCGCTCAGCCCGAAAAGTTCAGAGAACTTTTCGAGTCGCCCGTTCGCATTGCGCTTGAAGTCGAGCTTCGACATTCCGACTCTTGCGCCGTCCAAGAGTGTTTCTTTAACGGTCAAGTCGCGGCGCAGTTCCGGATCTTGTTCCAAGAAGGCGATATGCTTTCGGATTTCTTCATTGCGGTAATCGAGATTCCCGATGCTTACAAAAGAATCTTTCCCGCTTTTATGCTTGCCTTGCAGCAGGCGCAAAAGGGTCGACTTGCCTTGGCCCGAGCGTCCGATAATGGCGAGAATTTCTCCGGCGGGGAGTTTGAATTCGATGCCTGAAAGCAATTGCTTTTTGCCGGCGAAAACATCTAGGTTCTCGACTTCGACATCGAATCCGAGCGGCAAGTTCTTGCAAGTGAGTTCGCCTTGCGAGTAGCTCATGGTGCAGCCGGGAAGGCGAATCATTCGGCCTTCTTCAAGCTGAATCTGGCGGGTCGATTTTCCTTGCGTGTTGACGATTTTGTCTTTGAACGCAATTTCGGCCTTGCCGGCATTTATCCTTGCGCAACAGCCTTCGGGAATGTCCATGTGCAGACTGTCCAGCTTGTTCCAAGAATTACTCAAACTGATGGTTTGCACAAGGTCTCGTTCGACCGATTCCATCAGCAGTAACTGCAAGTGCCCGCGTTTTAATGTCGCGCGCAGCTGCAAAGGGCCAATTTGAATGGTGTCGCCGTCTTCGAGAGTCTTATCTTCGACGTCAGTTCCGTTAACTTGGGTGACGCTGTTCTGCGTGAGGTTCTTTAGAATCCATTCGCGCTCCGCATTTTCGATGACGGCGTGGTAACGCGAAACCATCGGGTTGTCAAGTACCAGATTGTTGTCTGGCTTACGACCGATGGTAAACGGTTCGCCTACTCGCGGAGTGATGATTCTAAACGACTGCATAACAATAGAACTTAGTTGGCAGAAAATAGTTGATGAAACTAAGTTCTGCAGGGCCGAAGGACCGAACTATTTTAACTCCTTTAATCCTCTAATAAATCTGTCACATGCTTTCTGCAAGGTTTCGTCGCTGGCGGCATAAGAGAATCGCACGCAACTGTCGTCACCGAAGGCTGCTCCCGGCACAATGGCGAGCCCCTGCGACTGCAATAGGTATTCGCAAAGCTCGATAGAGCCATTGATGGTCTTGCCTTCAGGCGTTTTCTTGCCGTAGAAGCTCTTGACGGGCGCGAACAGGTAGAATGCACCTTCGGGAGCGCGGCACGGTTCCGGCAGGATTTCGGCGGTGCGCTTGAGCATGTAGTCGCGGCGCTTGCGGAAGGCTGCTTGCATGGCGTGAACATTGCTCTTGTCCATCTGCAAGGCACCGAGGGCTGCATACTGCGCCACATTGCTCGGGTGGTGCGTTGCCTGGCCCTGAATCTTTCCGATAATCTTTGCGATTTCGGCAGGGGCGGCATCGTAACCGATACGCCAACCGGTCATGCAGTGCGACTTGGAAAATCCGTTAATCACGATGGTGCGTTCGGCCATGCCGGGGAGGGCGGCTGCAGAGCAAAATTCTGTGTCGTAAGTGAAGTATTCGTACACTTCGTCTGAAATGCAGTAAATGTCGCCTTCGACAATCACCTTGGCAAGGGCTTCAAGTTCTGCCTTGCTGTAAACGGCACCCGTGGGGTTGCAGGGATTGTTCAAGAGGATTGCCTTAGTCTTTGCGTTAATGGCGGCCTTCAAGGCTTCGGGCTTGATCTTGAATCCATCTTCAATCTTGGTGTTTACAATCACCGGCTTTCCGCCGAGCCATTTCACCAGTTCCGGGTATGTCACCCAGTACGGGGCAGGGATAATCACTTCGTCGCCTTCGTTCACCAAGGCTGCAAGCGAATTGAATACGGCGTGCTTGGCACCGCTCGTCATGATGATTTGTTCGGGCTTATAGTCCAGACCGTTTTCAACCTTCAGTTTTTCGGCAACGGCCTTGCGGACTTCTAGAATTCCTACGGGAGCGGTGTAGCGGGTCTTTCCTTCGCGAATGGCCTTGCAGGCAGCATCTTGAATCGGTGTCGGAGTCGGAAAATCGGGTTCGCCTGCACCCAGGCTTACAACGTCCTTGCCGTCGGCAATCATCTGTTTTGCCAAGGTGTCGATGGCGACGGTTAAAGAAGCGGCGATATTAAGAGTTCTTGTGGATAAGTCTTTCATGTCTGAGTTTAGCCTTTTTCAAAATGCGGTAGGCGTCCAAGGTGCTGGCCACCAAGGGGTAAATGGTAAAATGCGAAATAAAGATGCAAATAAGTCCGAGCGCTGCAACGAGTCCCACGCCGTTAATTCCCGGGTGTGACGAGAACAGCATGGCGATTGCACCGATAAACGAAGCGCCCTGCGCAATCATGACAGAAATCAATTTCGTTTGCAAAACACTCCAAGCATTTCCGCCTTGCTTTTCGTAGTACGAAGACCAAAGTTGCAATGATCCGTCAACACTGGCGCCAATCAAGAGGACAAACGCGATAGAACTGTATGCCGAAATCTGGATGTTGAACACGTGAACCAGAATGGTTACCCAGCTCATGGCAAATAGCGACGGCAGCAAGGTAAAGAAGGCGCGGCTCAATTTGTTGTAGAACATCAAGAGAATGATCCAGAGCAGTACGGTGCCCAAGAGTATGGACTTGTTGATGTTTCCGAGAACGGTGTCCAAAAGCGAGGCTCTCAAAATCGGGGTGCCGCAAATCTTGAAGGTCTTGTCGTGGATTCCGTCAAGTTGCATCAACTGCTTTGCAATGTGGCGGCAGGTGAGTCCGTTGTTCGGGTCGGAACTGGGAATAATGAAGGCGAATACGCCCGGATTGTCTTTTTTGTCTGCAAACTTGCGACGTATGTTTTCGGACAACACAAAATCCTTGATGTCGTTTTCGTAATTCTCGAACATTTCGACAATCGCAGAACTGTCTTTCGGGTTAAGCCGAGAAAGAATGTCTTCGGAAATGAGTTTCTTTAGAGTTTCAATCTTGTGCTTCTTTTCGACGCTCGCTTTAGGCAGGAACTGGTATTGGGTATAAATTCTAGCGAGGTCTTTAAGGCGACCTTTCTGTTGTAAGTGTTCGAAGTTTTCGACCAAGTCGTCGTTGTAAGAGGAATCGGGCAACATGACGATAATCGGGTCGTATGCCGAAAAGCCGGTTTCTGCAATCAGGGCTCTTGCTTCGCGTTCGTCCAACTGCATTTCGGTCTTTTTAAAGTCGTAAAGGAATCTCAGGTTGATTCCGCTGTAAAGCCAAGCCACCGCACTTACAATGCTGATAACGATAATGATAATCCAGTTGGTCTTGAACGAAAACAGGCGCTTGCGGTAATTGGGCGTAATGCTGTTGAAAGTGATTTCAAAGGGCTTTTTGCGCTGCAGAAGCAATAAAAGCGATGCCGTAAGTAGCGGGCAGACAATCAGGTTGAGCACGCTTCCGATAGCGCCTAGAATCCCGAATTCGCGAAGCCCAGGCAGGGGAACCAGAATGAAGGCGATAAACAGGCTCGCCATCACAAGCGACGATGCAGCGACTACCGGACCGATTCCAAGCAGAGCGCTTTCGATACAGAGGGCGGGGCTCAGCTTCTTTTCGCGTTCATGGAAGTACCTTGTGTAGACATGCGTTAGAACCTGGCAGGCATGCCCAGGGAGCAAAAGGCCAAGAGAAAGCGTAAACAGGTTGATTCGTCCGAAAAGCAGGTAGGCGCAGGCGAGCGTGAATACAGTCGGAATCGCAAGCGGAACCGCCGAAATGAAAATCAGCTGCGGCTGGCGGTAGAAATTGATAATCAAAAGGACAAGGATAATGAGGGCGGCGATGGCTCCCGCGAATTTGGCTTGAGGGAGCAAAGTTTTGCCGGCCTTAATCGAATCGTAGACCTTTCCGGTGTAGTAGACGTTAATACCGTTACCGTTTTCTTCGACGAATCTCTTGACTTTCTTTAAAAGCTCTCTGTTGGCCTGCAAGTCCGAAACCGAGGTCGTGGGGTAGACATCGATAACGCGAATAGATCCTTGCTGGTTCGAAAAATCTTGTTGCAGGCTTTTGAAGTATTTGTTTTCAATCTGCGAGATGATTTCAATGGAATCTCGTGCCGGGGCTTCCGGTGCAGGGGCGTCGGTCAAGTCCACCAGAAGAGGATTGTTCCTGTTGATTTCGGCTGCCTTTAGGCTATCAAGCTTTTCAATGACCTGGTCCAGATCGCTTTCGCTTGCGTACAGGAGTCGATTCTTCTTGAAAAAGTCCAAATCGGTCGTGTAGTCGGCGTAATGGACTTGAGGGTCGTTCTCAAGGTACTTGGCGAGATTTTCTGCAAACTTGAAATTGGCAGCACTGTCTTTGGACTGAATGACGATGGTCAGGCTTCCGAGTCCGCCAAAGGCGCTTTCGATTGCCTGGTAGTCGACTTCAACTTCGTGTCCTCTGAGGGTGTCTTGCAACTGGATTTCCCAACGAAGGTTTTCGATAGGGTAAATGCACAAGAGCGTAACGGCAAGAAAAAGCCCAATAGTCGCTTTAGGATAGTGGGCTATCTTACGGATTAATTTGGCAAAAGCCGAAAACATACAAATAATATAACTATTATCGCCTTTGTTCAAATTATTAAACTAAATTAAGGACATGGTAAAAAGGGAGTCTAACAGTCTCTTTGTTTGGGTGTTGTCCGCGCTATGTTTTTTTTGCGTGGTGTCCGCCCATGCACAAGATGAAACTCCCTCAGATTCGACTGAACAAACAGAAACTCTTTCGGATTCTACCGAACAAACTGAAGTTTCTTTGGATTCTGCCGAAGAATCGTCTGCCGAAGAATCTTCTGCTGAACAAGCGTCTGAAAAATCGTTTTGGACTTGGCCGCTAGAATACATTATCCAGCCGTTCCTGAATGGCTTGATTTATCCGGTGGCAAAGCCTATGGACTACGCTATCAAGAACGGAATTATTGAAAAGTCCGTCGAATTGATTTCTTTTGGCGAAGACTACAAAATCATGGTTTACCCGAGCTTCAATTTCAAGCCGGGTTCACGTACCATGGTGGGTGCCAATTACCGCCATCGTAGTGCGTTCTTGAGCAAGGACTACTTGGTTGTGCAAGGGGAATACTACGCCAATGGCGATGTCAGCTTGACTGCACGCTATACAAAGCATGCTCTGTTTGGAACGCGCTTGTTTGGTGGATTCCGCTACGATCTTGACTTGGACCGCGATAAGCGTTTTACCGTTCCTGAAACAAAGAGCAGTTATTTGCAGCCTGACTCAAGTTACGAGTTTACGTGGCGCTTGGGAGCTCCTATAACCAGCACGTCAAATTGGAATGCCGAAATTTGGGCGTCGTTGTATTGCAGTCGCGCAAGTCACCCCGATATTGAAGAAGACTCGGTCTTGATTAGCGACGATTATAAAATCGAAGACAGAGGTTTGTACCAGAATGTAACACAGGTTCCGGTAGGTCTTTCGTTTGTGTATGACAATCTTGATTTGCCTTATGCCCCGTCTCGCGGAAATCGTATTGTGCTGAATGGTTATTACACGTTTGTGGGTAAGTATTCGGGTGTGCGTTACGAAGATTTGGGCATTACTCCCGAAGAAGGGCAAGGGGATAAAATTAAGGACGGTGGCTTAAATCACGATTTCTTTACTACGGAATTCATTTTCCAGCATTACTTCTATCTTGGTCGCTCTAAAAATTACGTGCTTTCGGCAAAAGAGGCTCGCGAAAATCGCAGGTTCTACACGGACTTCTCGTGGGATGAGGCTGTTCGTATTTGGCGACCGGAACAGGTCATGAACACCTTGTTTGAACGTCGTGTCATTGCTCTCCAGTTCCGTATGGTGAATCTTTGGGAAATGGAAGAAGGTGGAGCCCCGCACGATGCGTTTATCAATTTGAATTCCAAAGCGCCTTTGCGTGGTTACGATGACAAATGGACGACCCATAACTTGATGTCGTTGAGTTTGGAATACCGCTGGCCGGTCGACCGTTTGATCGATGGTGTGCTTTTTAATGAATATGCCATGATTGCGCCCAAAATTAATAAGTGGAGTTTTGATCATTACTACAATTCTTGGGGCTTCGGTATCCGTGTTCGCCAGCCGAACCTCTACCTTTTCCGCCTGCAGTTCGGTTTCCATGGCTTGCATGGCGTGAATATGATTATGACGATCGCGCCTGAATTCAAGTAGACACGAATGTGTCATCTTGGAGCGTAGCAATTGGATTACTACCTGGAGTAGTATTCCATTTTTTTCTAAATTTCCTCCAGTAAAATTTCAACAAGGATAAAAATATGCGCGATCAGTTCGAAAGCCCGCTTATCAAGCGTTATGCTAGCAAGGAAATGAGTTTCATCTTCAGCCCGCAGTACAAGTTCCAGACTTGGCGCAAGCTGTGGATTTACCTCGCCGAATCCGAAATGGAGCTCGGCCTCCCGATTACGCAGGAGCAGGTGGACGAACTGAAGGCCCACGAAAAGGATATCAACTTCGAAGTTGCCGAAGAAGAAGAAAAGCGCCGCCGTCACGACGTGATGAGCCACGTTTACGCTTACGGCGTGCAGTGCCCGAAGGCTAAGGGCATTATTCACCTCGGTGCAACGTCTGCATTTGTGGGCGACAACACTGACCTTATCCAGATGCAGCAGGCTATGATTCTCGTGCGCAAGCGTCTTTGCCGCGTGATGGACAAGCTTTCCAAGTTTGCTATGGAATACAAGGACATGGCCCAGCTCGGTGCCACGCACTTCCAGGCCGCCCAGCTCACGACCGTGGGTAAGCGCGCTTGCCTCTGGCTCCAGGACATGCTCATCGACCTCGAAGAATTGAACTTCCTCATCGAAGTGCTTCCGTTCCGCGGCGTGAAGGGCACGACCGGTACGCAGGCCAGCTTCATGGACTTGTTCAATGGCGACGAAGAAAAGATTATGGAACTCGACCGCCGCGTGACCGCCAAGGCTGGCTTCAAGCGCGTGCTCACCATCACCGGTCAGACTTACACTCGTAAGTGGGACAACCGCGTGAACCAGGTGCTCAGCTCCATCGCTCAGTCTCTGCACAAGTTTGCTACCGACATGCGCCTCATGCAGGGCGTGAAGGAAGTGGAAGAACCGTTCGAAAAGACTCAGATTGGTTCCAGCGCCATGGCTTACAAGCGTAACCCGATGCGTAGCGAACGTATTTGCTCTCTCGCTCGTTTCGTGATGGCTCAGGTCAACAGCACCGCCTTCACGCAGGCAACGCAGTGGTTCGAACGTACGCTCGATGACAGCGCCAACAAGCGCCTCGCCATTCCGGAAGCATTCCTCGCTATGGATGCTATGCTCATCATCGCTGAAAATGTGACCAACGGCCTCGTGGTTTACCCGAAGGTTATCGAAAAGCGCATCATGGCCGAACTCCCGTTCATGGCTACCGAAAACATCATTATGGAAGGTGTGAAGAATGGCGGCGACCGTCAGGAACTCCACGAAGAAATCCGCGTGATGTCTATGGAAGCCGGTAAGGTTGTGAAGGAACAGGGTAAGGACAACGACTTGCTCGAACGCGTGCTGAAGAACGAAAAGTTCCAGAAGCTCGGCATCACCGAAGCTAAGCTCAAGGAAATCCTCGACCTCCGCAAGTTCGTGGGCCGCGCTCCTGGTCAGGTCGTGAAGTTCGTGACCGAAGAAGTCCGCCCGGCTATCGAAGCTGTGAAGGACTGGGCGAACATCGACGCTGGCGAACTCAAGGTCTAATTACCCTTGAACTACCTTGCGCTTGATTATGGTGAACACCGCGTCGGGGTCGCATTTGCCGATTCCGAGTTTCGGATGGCTTTTTCGCGAGAAACGATTGACCAGAAGACGACGAATTTGTTCGTGCGGCTCGACGAGCTGGTGAAAATCAACAAGGTAGATGCCTTTGTGGTGGGAATGCCGTATCACCCTGATGGCCGTAAAGACGGCAAGAATGTGGTGGTGGAAAAGTTCATTGAGGACTTGAAAACGCGTTTCCCGGGTATGCCTGTGTACACGCAGGATGAATCGTATTCCAGCGTGCAGGCGCAAGAAAAAACTTCTTACTTTAGCAAGAAGAAAAAGCAAAAGAATAAGGCGGTCATCGATCAACTCGCTGCCGCCATAATTCTACAAAGATGGCTAGATGAAAACTAGCCGTTGTATTTCTTGATAATCACGACGCCATTGTGACCGCCGAAGCCGAGAGAGGCCGAGGCGGCGACGTCGATATTCCCTTCGACACCCTTGTTCGGTACGTAATCCAGGTCGCATTCCGGATCCGGGGTTTCGTAGTTGATGGTGGCGGGGTAGAACGAGTCGCGAATTGCAAGCGTCGAGACGATGGCTTCGCATACGCCAGCGGCACCCACGCAGTGGCCCGTCATGCTCTTGGTGCTAGACACCTTGATTTTGTAGGCGTGTTCACCGAGGGCAACCTTGAGCATTGCAGTTTCGGTTGCATCGTTCAGGTGCGTCGAGGTACCGTGTGCGTTGTAGTAGTTAATGTCGGTCGGGGCAATGCCTGCGTCCTTGATGGCGCGGGTAAGTGCCTTCGCGCAGGTTTCTCCACCCGGGCGCGGGCTTGTAATGTGGTAGGCATCGGCAGAAGCACCGTAGCCGGCGAGTTCGGCGTAAATCTTGGCGCCGCGGGCCTTGGCGTGTTCCAATTCTTCGAGAATCATCACGGCACCGCCTTCACCCATCACGAATCCGGAGCGGTTCAAGTCGAACGGGCGAGAAGCCTTTTCCGGGCAGTCGTTGAATTTGTCAGTGAGGGCGTGCATGCCAGCAAAGCTCTTGATGCTGTAATCGGTAATGCCGCTTTCGGAACCGCCAGCAAGGCAGATATCCAAGCGACCCGAGCGAATCGCGTCGAGGGCGACACCGATAGCGTCGGTGCCCGAAGCGCAGGCGGTGCAGACCGTGTGGGCCTGGCCCGTGATGCCGAGGGCGATAGAAACGTTTGCGCCCGCTTCGTTCGGAATCAGCTGCGGCATGGCGAGCGGCGAAACCTTGCGCTTGCCGCCGTTCATGTACTGCGTGTAGGTGGAATCGACGATGTCGAGGCCGCCGAGACCGGTGCCTGCCACGATGCCTGTGGTATCCTGGGCGAGGTCTTCGGGCGTAAGGCTTGCGTCTGCAACCGCTTCCTTGGAGGCGGCGAGCAGGAACTGCGTGAAGCGGGCCATGCGGCGGGCTTCTTTCGGGTCAATGTCGTGTTCTTCGGGCTTGAAATCCTTGACTTCGGCAGCAATCTTTACCGGGCAATTGCTTGCGTCAAAAAGGGTGATGGGAGCGACTCCGCACTTGCCTGCGCGAATGGCTGCCCAAAAATCGTTAATGTTCTTGCCAATGGGAGTCACGGCTCCCATACCAGTGATTACTACGCGTCTTTTAGTCATGCGCACAAAGATAGAAAAACATCATTTTATGCCGGTTGAAAAGTCTTGTTTTTGTTCATTTCCTCAATAATTTATTCCGAGAATAAAGAAAATAATGAACCACACGGATTAGAAATGCCTAACGGCATTTTAGAAAAAATATATAAACTGATTTTGCGTTAGCAAAATCGAATCCGTGTGACACTACCGGGGGGGGGGGGAGGGGCGAAGCCCCCTCTTACCCTTCAGACTTTTCTTCGGTCTTGGACTGTTCCGTGTTGGCGGTGTCCTTGGCTGCATTAGCGGCGTTGGCGTCTTCCTTATCCTTGTCGCGGATAGAGGCGCGGCGGATTTTTCCGCTGATGGTCTTCGGCAGTTCCGACACGAAGTCGATGATGCGTGGGCTCTTGTAAGAGGCAGCCACGTTCTTTGCGAACAGCTGGATTTCTTTGGCGAGTTCCTTCGAGGCTTCATAGCCCTTCTGGAGCACGACGGTTGCCTTCACGGCCTGTCCGCGAGACTGGTCTTCGACGCCTGTGACGGCCACTTCCAAGACGGCCGGGTGCTTGTGGAGCACTTCTTCGACTTCGAAGGGGCTGATGCGGTAGCCGGAACTCTTGATCAAGTCATCGGTACGGCCCACGAACCAGAAGAAACCATCCTTGTCGCGGGTAGCGGTGTCGCCGGTGTGGTAGACGCCGCCCTCGAAAACTTTCTGGGTGCGTTCTTCGTCGCGGTAGTAGCCCCCGAACATGCCGAAGGGCTTGCCTTCGTCAATCTTGATGATGATTTCGCCGACTTCATCGGGGCCGCAGCTCTTGCCGTCGGCATCCACGATGTCCATGCGGTAGCCCGGAGAGGGCTTGCCCATAGAACCGGGGCGCGCTTCCATCCATTCGAAGTTGCCCGTAGTGAGAGTCAGTTCGGTTTGGCCGTAGCCTTCGTGCAGGCGGAGCCCCGTCTTTTCGAAGAACTTCTTGTAAATGTCCAAGTTCAACGCCTCGCCTGCGGTGGTGCAGTACTTGAGGCTGGAAAGGTTGTACTTTTCGACGCCATGCTGCAGAATGTAGCGGTAAACGGTCGGCGGCGCACAGAAGGTGGTCACCTTGTATTCCTGCATCTTTTCGAGCAGCTTGCCCGGAATGAACACGTTCATGTCGTAGGTGAATACGGCAGAACCTGCAATCCACTGTCCATAAATCTTGCCCCAGAGCGCCTTGGCCCAGCCGGTTTCGGCAACGGTCAGGTGGCGGCCGCCGTCAATCACGTTCTGCCAGTACTTGGCGGTCACGATGTGGCCAAGCGGGTAGCTGAAGGTGTGGGCGACCATTTTCGGGTTGCTGCTGGTGCCGCTGGTAAAGTAGACAATCATGATGTCGTCATTGTGCGTGGCGGCATCTCCTGTGGGGCGCGGGAAACTTGGCGGGCAGATTTCGTAGTCGTCGTAGAAGTTGATCCAGTTCTGACGGGACTGCCCGATGGTCACGAGCGTTTCGACAATGCGCGTGTGTTCGCAGGCGGTGTCGATTTCCTTTTGGAGTGCCGGATCGTCGTAAGAGACGACCATCTTGATGTCGGCGGCCTTAAAGCGGTATTCCAGGTCTTCGGCGGCGAGCATGTTCGTTGCCGGAATGGCAATTGCACCAATGCGGTGGAGCGCCAAGAGGAAGAACCAGAATTCGTAGCGGCGGCGCAAAATCAGCATCACGCGGTCGCCCTTCTTGATTCCCTTTTTTACCAAAAAGTTCGCGGTGCGCTGCGAGGCAATCGAAAGATCCTTGAAGGTAAAAATATGGCTTTCGTCGTTGTCGTCGCACCAGACTAATGCTTCTCGCTTTGGTTCGGTCTTCGCGTATTCGTCGACCACGTCGTAGGCGAAGTTAAAGTCTTCGGGAATATTGAGCTTAAAGTTTTCGTAGAGGTCCTCGTAAGAGGAATACTCGGTTCGTGCTAGGAATCTATTGAGTATCATTTGTGTCTCTCCGGTCTCTTATAGATCCTGGTACATGATCTTTTCGCGGTGGTTCGAGGCAAATTTTACGAGCGAGAGAAGATTTTGTTCGCCCATGGCCTTCATGTCACCGGCGTGAATCACCAGGCGGGGGGTTCCGCGGTAGAGGAGTAGTGCAATGCGTGAGAATACCTGCATGGCACCGAGGAGTGCCTGCGGGAAAATAGAGAAGGTCAAAATCTGCGAGAACGACGGCTTGATTTTTTTACCGACCTTGCGGTAAATGTAGAGCATGTCTTCGTAAAAGTTGAATTCTTCGAGTACCTGTTTTTTGAGGTGCTTGTTGTCGAGCCAGACTGGCGCGATAAATCCGGAGGGGCGGCCAAAACCGTGGGCCTTCCAGAGGGCGATGCTACGGTTTAAAAGCATCTGGGAAACTTTCTTGTTCAGGCCCGCAAATTCGGCACCATTGTGCGAAATGGTGAGCGCGAGCTTGCCGATGGGATTACGCTTGATGAACAGGTCTGCGTTGTGGCGCACACCGTGGAGCAAGATTTCGTAGCCTTCCTGCACGAATTTTCCGATTTCTTCACGGAAAGCGTCTGCTTCGGATTCAGGGACGCCCCCGATAGAGGGTACGACGGCAATCGAGATGGGCGAACCTGCGGCTGCGGCAATCTTTCGGATTTCTTCGGCAGATTTCTTGCAGTTCTTCACGTTAAAATTATGATAGCACAGCAGGTACTTCTTCTTTTTATGAAGAATAGCTTCGGCGGCGCGGATGTCGGCAATGTCCTTGTTGATTTCCATAAGGGTAACCTAATTGAATTTTACGCCATATATATAGAAAATGTGGCTAGAATAGACTAGTTTGGACAGCTTCGCTTTGGTTGAGCGGTTGCGAATTTGGCTTGTTTTCGGTGCTGTTTGCGGATTCTGTAAGCGTTTCGTCAGCGCTGGCGGCGATTTGGGCTAGAAGCCAGGCTTCATCGTGTACGGGAATCCCGAGTTCGTTCGCCTTCGTGAGCTTGGAACCGGCGGCCTCGCCGGCCAAAACCCAACTGGTTTTCTTGCTGACAGAGCCCGATACCTTACCGCCGTTTTCTTCGATGAGCTTGCGGGCTTCGTCACGGTCCATGGTCGGGAGCGTGCCGGTAATGACGGCGGTTTGACCTTGGAACAAGGTCTTTACGACGCCCTTGAATTCGGTGGGGCAGCCGAGAGCGATGAGTTCGTCGATTTCTTGCGTGTAGCGTTCCGTGTGGAAGAAGTCGTAGACGGACTTTCCGATGCGTTCGCCGACGTCGTTGACGTTCTGCAAGTCTTCGACGGTGGCGGTACGGATCGCTTCGAGGGTGCGGAAATGCTTGGCGAGGTTTCGGGCACTGGTGCGGCCTACGAATCGAATTCCGAGACCGTGCAGCAGGTTTTCGAGGCTACGCTCCTTGGAGGCGGCAATAGCGTCGAAGACGTTTTTGGCGCTCTTCTTGGCCATGCGCTCCTGCGATTCGAGGTCTTCGAGCGTGAGGCGGTACAGGTCCGGAATGCGCTTGATTTTGCCCGTGGCAATCAGGCTTGCGATAAGGGCCGGGCCCAAGTTTTCGATGTTCATGGCCTCGCGGCTTACGAAATGCTCGAATAGGCATTGGACTTGCGCCGGGCAGTGCATGTTTTCGCAGCGAAGAATGACTTCGTCGTCGATGTGGGTGAGCGGTTCGCCGCAAACCGGGCATTTTTCGGGGGCGGTCACAGGGACGGCCCCCGCCGGGCGGAGTTCCTTTTTGACATCGGTGATTTTCGGGATGATTTCGCCGCCCTTCTCGACGCCGACGGTGTCGCCGAAGTGGAGGTCCAGTCGGGCGACTTCGTCAAAGTTGTGGAGGGTGGCACGTTTGACGGTGGTGCCTGCGAGGCGCACGGGGGCGAGGTTCGCAACCGGCGTCACGGCCCCGGTGCGCCCCACCTGAAATTCTACGGAAAGGAGCGGCGTATAGGCGCGCTCGGCCTTGAACTTATAGGCGATGGCCCAGCGCGGGCTCTTGCTCGTAGTACCGAGGGCGCGTTGCATGGCAAGGTCGTTCAGCTTTACGACCATGCCGTCGATTTCGAAGGGGAGGCTGTCGCGGCTTGCACCAATCTGCTCCGAAATCTTCATGATTTCGTCGGTGTTGTTCGCCGTCCAGTAGTCGTTCGTGTGGAACCCGAGCTTCTTGAGCTGCAGCAGGTTTTCTTCGTGCGTCTTGTTGTTGCTCTGCGGAATGTGGTAAGCGAAGAATCGCATCGGGCGCGTCTTGCATTCGGCCACGCTCTTGAGCTTGAGCGAACCCGAAACCGTATTGCGCGGGTTCTGGAAAATCTTCTTGCCTTCCAAAATAAACTGCTCGTTCAGGCGTTCGAAGGCTTCGCGCTCCATGTAGACTTCGCCGCGGACTTCGAAGGTGCCCTGCGGGATTTCGCTCGGGTCAATTTTCAGCTTCTTCGCATCCAAGGTTTCGGGAATGTCTGCAATCGTGAGCGCGTTCAATGTCACGTCATCGCCCTGGGCTCCGTCGCCGCGGGTGGCTGCCTGTTTCAAGCGCCCGTTCTCGTAGACAATCGAAAGACTTACACCGTCGATTTTCCGCTCGCAGATCCAGGTATGAGGTATGAGGTCGCGACCTTCGGTCGCTTTGGGGTTTGAGGTTTGGGGTTCAAGGGCTGAAATTCCGTCCTCGGCGGCTTTCACGAACTCTGCCATTTCTTCGGCGCTGTACACGTTCGCGATACTGAGCATGGGCACGGCGTGTGCGACCTTCGCAAAGTCGTTGGTTAAGTCACTGCCGACTCGCTGCGTGAGTGATGCATTGCCGCGAAGTTCCGGATACTTCGCTTCGAGCGCTTCCATCTCCTTGAGGCCAAAGTCGAAATCCTGGTCGCTCATGGGGGAGACGCCTTCTTTGTAGTAAAGGCGGCTTGCTTCTTCTAGCTGTTTCTTTAGCTCAAAATATCGGGTGCGGTCAATGTCTTTCTGATCCATACCTGCTAATATAGAAAGAGTTTAAGGTAGTGAGGTGTGGGCTCGTGCCTGCGGCACTTTGAGGTATGGGCTATATTATCGGCGTGCCGAAGGCGTTATACAAACATTTTGATTCCGATTGAAATCAAAATAATTCCTGCGATGATTTCGGGAATCTTGGTCTTGAAACGCTTGGCGGCGTGACGGCCGATTTCATACCCGATAACGCCCATGATAAAGCTTGCAAGCGCAATGGCGCTAGTGGCAAGAACCATGTTCGCGTTCAAGAATGCAAACGAAATTCCGACGGCGAATGCGTCAATACTTGTCGCAACCGAAAGCAGCAAGATATTTGCAATTGTCAAGTTTTTTGCGGCAATCTGTTCGCCTTCCTCTTCGCCTGCGTCACCACGAATGGCTCCCCAAATCATGCGCCCGCCCAGAATGCAAAGAATGGTGCAGGCGATAGGCGTTCCCACAGAATTGAACCAGCGTTCAGCAAAACTCCCGAGGAAATATCCGAGCAGAGTCATGCCACCTTGGAAAACGCCAAAGCTAACTGCCTGGAGCATGGCGCGGCTGTATTTGATACCTTTTTTTGAAAGGCCTGTGGCAATCGAGACGGCGAAGCAGTCCATCGCTTCTACAATCGCGATAATGATGATTTCAATAATGCCCATGATTACTTCGTAAACTTGTAGCGGCCCAACAGGTCAAAATACCTAGCTTTCGGCGAAATCTTTACCGCCGGACGTTGCTTGCGAATGGCCGTGGTGGCGTTAGAATTTACAAAGAAGAATTCTCGCAAATAATATCCAACAGAAGATTCGTCTAGATATTTAAGCATGAATCCGTTATCTGTTTTGATGTATTCTATAGTTTCATTAAGTTCTGCAATTCCGTTTTGCACCGCGTAATCATAACACTTAAAATCGTTTGTCGAATCGCCAATGGTAAAACTAGTATCTGGTCTAGGATTGTTGGATTCATAATCATATATATTTTTCTCGAATAAAGTGTCGTTCGAGAAATAAAGTTCTTTAAAGGAGTTGTACTCTGAATTCAATGTGGACATGTATGAGTCTGTTATCTTTGCCGTATAGGAGCCCCCAAATTCTCTGTTGGAATAGACTTTTTCATTAAGTATGATTGTATCGCCTGATGTTTCCTGAAAAATGACTCTCTCCGAACCTTTGCCAGAGATTTTTTCGTCGGAATTCCAATAGTAATGAGTAACTCTAAGGGCTTCACCATCTTCCATCGGGTCCATGACTAAACTGTCAATTTTCCCGTTAGTGTAATATATTTTGTGAGACCATTCGTTTTTATGGGTGTAGTTCTCTACAAAATACGAGGAGTCGTGATATGCTATGTCTTGGGTAATGTCCAAGCTTCCTTTGCTGAGTATAAAAATTGCTTCGGTGCACGTATTCGCTGCGGCAAAACCCGCCAAAAGCATTAGGCAGAATAAGAAATTTTTCATTTGTGTCTCCTAGACCTAAAAATAGGAATATATTTGAAAAAAAATGTTTATATTTAAGAAGAATTTTGTATTCAAAAGGATGGTGTTTTGAAACTGCGGGTGGCAGTCATTGTTTTTGTGGCGGTATGTGCTTTATTTGCGGTAGAGGCATTTGTGCTTCCGCCGGTTACGCCCGAACTCAAAACACAAGCTCACGAATATTTTGAAAACGAATGCCGCGGTTGCCACCGCTGGGCTCGCAAGTTTGCAGCACCCCCGATGCGCGACAATGTGGCAAATTATGCTGAAAATCCGGAAGGTATGGTGCGTTACCTGATGCATCCGACTCCACAGCACCCCGAAGAATGGCCAGCCATGGAAATCACTCCGCTTACCGAAGAGCAGGCGAAAATGATGACGGCGTGGCTCTTGTACATTCTCAAGAATCCCGATGACCCGGGACGACCCAAATAGGCGAGAGAACGTGAGAAGGGAGAAAAATACAAGAATATTTAAATGGTCGGCGATTTGTTTTGCCGTTGTATTCTCCTTTTTCTTGGCGGATTTCTTGATGGGGGAGCCGCGCGTTCCTGAACGTGCCGTGGGTTCGATTCCTTTTGACCATGCGTTGCACGGCGATTCAATCGGTTTGGACTGTGCCGCCTGCCATACGGGCTCGCGCGCCTCGGCGAATGCCTTTATGCCCTCGAAAGCTGACTGCATGGACTGCCACAGGCTCCCGCTGACCGAAAATCCGGGAATCGAAACGCTGGATTCTATGCTTGCAAAAGCTGATGACCGCCCATGGTCCCACAAGCGCCATTTGCCGGATCATGTAGTGTTTCACCATGGTGTGCATGCCGCTGCAGGCGTCGCTTGCGCCGATTGTCATGGCCGGGGCTATATGCAGAACCGCTACGGCGCAGAATTGTTCAATATGCAAAGTTGCCTCAAGTGCCACAGGGGCGAAACTTTCAAAGAAAAAGGCTTTAAGCCGGCGGCCACGTACTGCGCCGCTTGCCACCGCTGATTCGTGAAGGTATCTTATGGGTATGGATCGTCGCGAATTCATCAAGAGTTGTTCTCTGGTAGCGGTAATGGGGCTGCTGTTTGGCTGCCGCAAGATTCCGCTCGAAGAACTCGCCGGCGACTTGCCTAGCCTCAAACGTTTTGAAGACGAAGTCAAGCTTGCCCTATCGCAGACGAAAAAATCCCTCGACCTCGTGAAAGTCCCGACTCCGGGTGCCCTCAAGATTCCGGGGGCCTCGACTCTCAACCGTTTCGGCATGGCCATCGACCTGGATGCCTGCGATGGTTGCGGCAAGTGCATTCTGGCCTGCAACCTCGAAAACAACGTGCCGCTGGTTCCCGACGAAGATGCTGCCCGCGGGCGTTTTATGCACTGGGTCGACATGCGCGGCAGCGCCCCCTTCATGTGCGCGCACTGTGGCAATGCCCCGTGCGAACGCGTCTGCCCGACGGGGGCCGCCAATCACACGCCCGATGGCCTGAGCGCCATGATGTACAAGCGTTGTACGGGAAGCCGTTTCTGCGGCGCAAATTGCCCCGTTCAGGCTCGAAAGTTCAATTTTAACGATGCCCAAAAACTCGGGCTTGCCCGACAGTTCAATCGCGAAGTTCCGCTCCGCGACAAGGGCGTCATGGAAAAATGCAGCCTTTGCCTGCACCGCCTGCAGAACGACCGCCTAAAATTCAAGACCTCGCTTACCGTTGACGCCTCTGCTGAAGAATGGCGAGGTCGTGGCGTCAAAACCGCTTGCGCCGAAGCTTGCCCCAAGAACGCCATCATCTTTGGCAACTGGCTCGACGAAAAGTCGCCGCTGGTAAAGCTTACCAAGAATCGAGAACTGTACGCGCCGCGAGAACTAGCCGACCTTGATCCTTCCGTGGTATTTATGCGGGGGAGGCGCTAATGTTCAAGTACTTGATGCTTGCAGGCCTTGCGCTGTTCTTGCCGGGGCTTTATGCGCTGGGTTATTCGATTTTCGAAGGCCCTTCTGCCTGGATGGTGGATTCTCGCACCTTCTGGGGCACGCCTATCAGCTTGTTCGTTTTTTGGATTGGGCTTGCCCATGCTGGCACGCTTTTGTCGGCAATTTTCCTTGCGCTCGATATTAAGCTTGACCGCCGTACTGCATTGATTGCAGAACTTTCGACGCTTGTATGCCTTGTGTTTGCGGGAATCTTCCCGCTCATGCACTTGGGCGTCATCAACAACTTTTACATGGTCATGCCGCTTCTAGATGCCCGCGGGAATTTTGCGAATGTCGGTTCGCCCTTGGTTTGGGATTTCTGCTGCATTGCGGTGTACGCGTTCCTTTCGCTCGTGTTTTTCATGACGCATCTCAAAACGCGCGAAATCCCGGCCCTCGATAAATACCGCAAGCCTATGGCGTGGCTCTTGTTCCCGCTGGTGCTCTGGGTGCATACGGTGGTGAGTCTCGATTTTGCGACCACATTTGTGCCTGAGTGGCGCGGGGCATTTTTTCCGGTTTACTTTATTGCGGGAGCCATATTCTCGGGCCTTGCTCTCATGAATTTGCTCCTGTGTTCCGAGGGCTACCGAGTGCGTCTTTTGGAGCGCTTGCAGTTGATCTTCTCTTGGTTCATGTGCGCCATTTGGGTTTGGGACTTGATGCTGAAAGGCTCCCTTTGCACTTCGGCGTTTATTTTTGCGGGCGTCTTGCCGCAGTTCCGCATGATTGCGGTCATTCGCGAAAACAAGTGGGGCCGAATCGCGCTTTCGTTGAGCGTATTAATCGGACTTTTCTTGGAACGCCTTTACATCGTTTCGCCAGAATTCGGCTCGTATGCGGCATCGCCCTTGAATTGGATTGACTGGGGCCTTATCGCCTTCTCGGTAGGTGGCTTTATGCTGCTCTTCTTTGGAATTCGCCGCTGTCTAAATTGGAAAATGGAAGGCGCCGGTTCTTATTTTGGCGAAGTTGATGGCACTGATTTGGCCGACGCCGAACAGCAGGAACTTGAAAAAGAGGGGGCGCGCGGTATTGAAAAGCCCAAGAAAGGCTTTTACATTCAGCCGTGGGCTTCCGAAGAATACCATGTGTTGCGCCTCCCATTGCTTGTGGGTTTTGCCTTTGCGTTGGTCTACTCGATTTGGGTTTTGAACCAGAGTGTTTTTGCAAACGTTGAATTTTCGTTTGCAAACATTGTCCCGCTTTTGTATCCGGTTATCGCCTTGGTGACGACGGTGACATTGTATCTCCGAGCCTACTTTGTGGAGCATGCGTTTACCTTGCCTCGTCATGAAAAGTGGATGGCTGCTATTTTGCTTGTGCTTGTGGCGGCTTGTGCGGGCACATTCTTTGCCGGCGGCTCTTCTCACAATTCAACGAATACGATTGATTCGCAATCCATAGGCGTTGACGCTCCGATTTCTCAAAGTCATGCTCGCTTGCTTTGGAATGCCCGCTGTGCCACTTGTCACGGCGTTGATGGCAAATTCAACGAAAAATTTGTGCGTGAATTTTATCCGGTGCCGCAAAAGCTCGATACACAACGCCTCGATAGCTTGGGCGTAGATTCCTTGGTCAAGGTGATTTTGAACGGTCGCAACAATATGAATGCTTACGCGGGCCGCTTGACTCCGAGCGAAGCTCTGGGTCTTGTGAATTACATGCGGACTCTGGCAAAATCAGCTACTGAATCGGCAAAGGAGGGCGATAATGACTCCGCTCGCTAATTCGCTTTCGTGCCTGATCGCTCTTGGCTGCGCTTCGTTCCTGTGGCGCAAGGGTTCGTCACCGTACCGCAACGGTGCGCTTCTGTCTGTATTCTTGGTGCTGTTCAGTGTGTTCTGCTATTTTGCCGGTGATATCAACGACCCGACGATTGAACATTATCCGTTCCGCATGCTCGCTCTCTGCCTCTGCCTTTCGACCACATCGCTTTCGTTTTACCGCAGGCGTTACCTGGTGCTTGCTCAGTCGCTCTGGTGCTGGATTGAACTTTTTGGCGGAATTTCGCTCTATTACCACGGAATTGATATTGCTTGGACTCGCATCGCGGCTTTGCTCTGCATGACCCTTTGCAGCACGTTCCTTTCTAAAATTTCGAAAGAAATGGAATTCTGCCTAATGGTCTTCTGGCTCGCTGTTTGGGTATTCTTTTAGAATGTGAAGTGTGAGATGTAAAATGTTTAATTCCACATTCCACATTACACATTGCACATTATATCTTTCAGGTATTCTGCAGAAAGTTTCGAGAGCGATGTTGCCTTGTCGCGCTTGAACTGACGGCGTTTTTTGCCTTTGTCGAGCCCCAAGAATTTTGGGAGCATGGTCAGATGGCGGAACGTGAAGGCTGATAGCAGGCCAACGGGGAGGCTCTTGTAATAGATTTCCCACAACGCTTCGACCTGATTTAGGCGGCTAGCGTCGATAAGTTGCGACGTTCTTGCCACAAGATACGGCACGCTAAACATTTTACCGCCCGCGTGAGCCATACGCAGCGTGTAGTCAATCAGTCTGAATTCGGGCGGCAAGTCCAAGTCAAACAGGCCGGTGCGTTGAATAATCCGGCTCGAAAACACCGCAATCATCGGATTCGGGGCCGCAACAAATCGCATTTTCTCGTTTTCTGAAATCGGGGCGAATCCTTTGCTCTTGTTAAGCAACAGTCCGCCGTAAAAATGCCCGTTATTCTTGACCCTCGGCGCGAATGCGTCGGCCATCGGGAATCCTTCAATCACTTCTGCTAAGTTGTTCAGAAAGTCTCGGTCAATCGTTACCGCAGGCTGCGCAATTATGACCCATTCGGCATCGATGCTTTGCAACGGGCGGTTCCAGTCGCTGTCGTGCGACCAGCCTAATGCAGGGTCTTCAAAAGGGGGAGTCCAGTTATCGAATTGCGGAGAGTTTTCTTCTAGAACAATGACGTCAAACTGCCGCATCGCACGCCTGAATTAGAAATTCACACGAACGCCAAGTCTGTGTTCGTGGCCCATTCCTTGAGCAAGGTACGAAAAACTGTAGTCGAGGGCGAACAAGTCCATGGCATAGCCAAGACCAGCGCTCAACATGTGGGCGTTGTTTGTTTCATCCGGGCGATCTTCAGACGCAAATAGTTCCTTGGCGTCGCGAGTCAAGTCGAGCCACGTGCGCTGGAAACCGGCGCGGACAAAGAAATGCTGGCCAAGTGCGTATTCGCCACCCAAGCTCAAGAACGCTTCTTGGTAGCGCGGAAACTCATTGTCTACGAAAATCGTAAGGCGGGGGAGAACCTTAGGCTTGAAAAAGCCTGCAATCGCAAACGTCTGCGACATCGGGTAGTATTCGTCTTCGCCGTCGTCTACGTAGTCGCGCAACAGGCAACCGAAATCACGTGCCATGAAAGAAAAACCGTAACGCTTGCTTTCGGACTGCCAAGCGATACCCCAGTCGAATGCGGCACCAAGAGCGGTGCGGTCACCTGCTTCGTCAGTCAGTTTGTCGGCTGCAAATTTAAGCGTCGCACCGAAGCGGAAATACTTCATGGGGAAAGCGATTGTTGCCGTAGCCAACTGGCTGAACGGTTCGTAAGTCTTGCCCGTTGCTTCGCCATATTCGTCGTAGCCGTCGATATCACCATACGAAAGCCAGTTATACGAAACCTGGAATATGTATTTGTCATAGTGTCCAGTGTAGTAAATGCTTCCCTGGTTGTCGGCCATGTCGCCCGTTTGCCAGTGAACTGCAGCTATGTGGTTCTTGCCTTCGGGCAAAATGACTGCGGCTGGGTTCAACTGCGTAATCGTCGGATCGGTCGAAATGACTGCGCCGGCAGACTTTTCGAGAGCCGCATTACGCGGGCTATCAAACGTGTTGATGAACGAAAACACTTCTTGTCCGGCATCGCCTTGAGTGAAGTAGGCATGGCTTGCTACAGGGATTGTGAGCAGCGAAAAAGCCGTAATCAAAAAGTGCTTGAAAGTCATGGTTGAAATTTACAAATATTGCGGCCGCGCGGGTGTAATTTTTGGCAAAAAAGCGTTAATTTTTACGAATAAATGCAAGATTTGCCTTTACAAAAGGCGAAACGTTTAATATATTTGGGTGCGTTCGGGCTACTAGCTCAGTTGGTAGAGCAACGCCCTTTTAAGGCGTGGGTCGAAGGTTCGAGCCCTTCGTAGCTCAGGAAACCGATTCTAGATTTCTAGAATCGGTTTTTCTTTTGAAAAATACTCCTCAAACGGATGTTATTTTATTATATTTGTCGCACTCGGGGTGTAGCTCAGCCTGGTAGAGCGTCTGCTTTGGGAGCAGAATGTCGTCAGTTCGAATCTGGCTACCCCGATACAAAACGCGACCCCTTCAGGGGGTCGCTTTTTGTATCGAGCTAACGCCAGATTGAACTGACCAGTTCGACTAAAACCATCGAGAGCGTAGCGAACTCAGATGGTTTTAGGCCTTAACTTGAACGAAGTTCAAGTAAGCCCGAAGGGCAAAATACGAAACAAAGTGAGTATTTTGGCAATCTGGTTACCCCGATACAAGATAAGCCCCCTTTTGGGGGCTTTTCTTGTATCTTAGGTAACCAGATTAGCTTCACCGAAGGTGCAGCCTCTCTCTCAATCTAAAAGATCAGGCAACAAAATATCTGGATCGCCAGGCCTATTAACCCCAAGGTAAATTCCCCTCATTTGCATTTTCTGGGTCGTCTCCAAATCGCAAACTGCCAAGACCTCGGAACGGTCTATATAGGCCTCCTTGCAACCAAGTTCCAAAGCCATGCTTTTACAACCAAAGACCTTGTCATCGCAGTACATTATCAAATCAAGAGTGTGGTCCTCGTTCAAGTCTGATTCGCTTACAATCGTTCTTCGATGACCGGCCGTATCCGGATAGAATGCGTTAAAGAAGTCTGGCACGTTTGCCTTGAGTTCCGCCTTGGTGATAGGAACCGCCGCGCGCACGGATTCAGCATCTATATCGCCATGTCTATCAGCATATTTGCGGTTGTATATGCCTATGGATGCTAGCTGGTCTATGTATGTCATGGTGAGCCCGCCCGGATTGCGCAGCAAATAGAAATCTCCGTAAAAAGATTCCGTAGAATCGCTTCCGTCGTAGGCCCCGATAATCTGGCAACCGCCATACACATTGAATCGGTAGAAGTGTGCCGAATCAGCCAATCTTTCGTTCATGCCTACAGGGCATTCCTCTTCAATAAAGTTGGCGCATCGCCCGGTTTCGGGATTGCAGGCCTCAGCAATGTCGCAGAGTTCAGACCGGCAAATGCAGGCGCCATACAGGAACTGCCCTCCAGACGCGGTGCAGGAATCTTCAAAGAATTCAGGAATAGCGGGAAATTCGCTGCTGGATGACTGGTCCACGGGTAATTCGCTGGAGGAACTAGTCTGTAAATCACTTGAAGAACTTATTAACGAATTGGAGGAAGATTCTGGTGATGGATCGTCTGTAGCTTTGCTTACGTCGTCGCTGGAACAGGCGACAACGCAAATAAATGTGAAGGGTAGAACAATCCCGTATTTGAATTTCATATTTCCTCCATTATTAATGGAATATACCTTTTTAGGGGAGAATATGAAGGAAAAATGAAAATCAGACAATTTTTTGTGATTTGTCTGCTGTATCCAAGACTAGACTATCTTCCTATCCGCAATCCACTTTCGGACAGATTCTTCGGCGCGAGCCGCAAGAATCTCTTTTTTATTTTTTTTCTTGAGACCTTCGTGGTGGGGGAGCAGCCCGAAATTGAAATTCATGGGCTGGAAGTCTTCGTTTTCTTCCACCAGGCGGTTCATGAGCGAGCCGATGCAGCTTTCGTCCGGCAGCGGGTCGGCATGCCCGTGTAGGATCGTCTGTGCCATATTCCAGGCGGCGTACCAGCCAGTGGCGACCGCTTCGGTGTAGCCTTCGGAACCCGTAATCTGGCCCGCAAACCATGTAGGCGGAATGTTCTTGGCGCATTCAAGATCCGGGCGCAGGCGGAGTGTCTTGTCCAGGAATTTGGGAGATTCAATGAAGGTGTTGCGGTGCATGCAGCCGAGGCGTGCAAATTTCGCATTGCGGAGTGCCGGCACCATGGTGAAGATTTCCTTTTGCGTGCCCCATTTGAGGCGCGTCTGGAAACCCACCATATTGAACAAAGTCTTTTGCTTGTTTTCGGCGCGGAGCTGGATCACCGCGTACCACAATTTTCCGTTGTTGCCGAGACCAAGGCCAATCGGACGCATGGGACCGTGGCGGAGCGTTTCAAAACCGCGGCGGGCCATTTCTTCTACTGGCAAGCAACCTTCGAACAGCTCGTTCTTTTCGAACGGGCGCGGCTCGGTGCTTTCGGCTTCGCAGAGTTTGCGCACAAATTCGGTGTAGGTTTCCTTGTCCAGCGGGCAGTTGATAAAGTCAGCCGTTTCGCCCTTTTCCCAACGGTTGCGGTAAAAGGCGTGGTCAAAGTCGATACTGTCGGTTTCGACAACCGGAGCGATGGCGTCAAAAAAGTGTAGACGATTGCTGCCGAGGCGCTTGAAAATGTCGTCGGCAAGCGCGTCACTAGCCAAGGGGCCTGCGGCTACGAGAGTCGGACAGTCGCCTTCGAGGCTTGTGACTTCTTCGCGGTGGAGTGTAATGTTTGGCGATTCAGCAATCTTTTTTTCGACCGATTCGCTGAAAATATCGCGGTTAACAGTGAGCGAGTCGCCTGCGGGCACGGCCGCTTCGCGGGCCGAATCCAGCAAAAAACTCCCGAGCATCGTGAGTTCTTGCTTTAAAAGTCCGTGAGCACTTGTAATGCCCAAAGCCTTAAAGCTGTTGGAACAAACTAATTGTGCCAAATGGCCGTCCTTGTGGGCAGGAGTCTGCCTTACCGGGCGCATTTCGTACAAATCAACCTTAAAACCGCGACTTGCAAGTTGCAAAGCCGCTTCGCAGCCAGCAAGGCCGCCACCAATTACACGAACTTTTTGAGTCATCTAAGATCTAAGCTCTAAGTTCTTCTAACTAATTCGTCACCATCTTGCGGTAGCTTTTGGCATTCCCGATCCAGAGCTTTACAAGCAGTTCTTCGAGCGAGGCCGAAGTCACGTACTCGGGGTCTGCGTCCTGGATCTCGTCGGAAATCATGTTCGCCTGGGTCGGATTCAGCATGCCGTAATACAATGCTTCCATGAGCTGCGAAAGGAACTCGGGCGATACGCGTGCCACGTATTCCATGTCGTTGAGCGGGGGGAGCTGGGTCTTGTCGGGGCTGAACTGGTCCAGGTTGTCCATGGTCCACAAGTCAGCGGCCTTACCCATATCGGCAGACATGGCAACACTCTTGATGGCGGAACGGTATTCGTCCCACTCCTTCGCGGTAGTCTTGCCTGCCTTACGAATTTTTTTCAGGAAGGAAAGGACCGTGTAGTACAGGTCCTTTTCCCGCTGATTGATTTCCTTCTGAGAAGTCGGAACCATAGGCGACCCTTAGTGGCGGAAGTGCCTCATGCCGGTGAACACCATGGCAATGCCGAATTCGTCGCACTTCTCGATAGAGAGGTCGTCCTTCTTGGAACCACCCGGCTGCACAATGTAGCGCACGCCAGCATCGTGGGCGGCTTCGACGTTGTCCGGGAACGGGAAGAATGCGTCGGAACCCATCACGACTTCGCCGAACACCTTCTTTTCGAGGGCCTTGAGGCCGGCTTCGTTGATGAGCTTGCCGTTTTCGTCGAAGAATGCCTTGGCTTCTTCCATGCGGGCGACGTTGTCACGCACGCGCGGCTGGCAAAGACGGAGGTTGGAGTCAATGCGGTTCGGCTGGCCGGGGCCAAGACCCATCACCTGGAAGTAGCCGGGCTTGTATTCGTAGCCCATCACGATGGCGTTGGACTTGGTGTGCTTGGTCACGAGCCAAGTAAAGCGGGCGAGGTCTTCCTTGTTCTTCGGGAACTGGGCCTTCGTCACGCATTCAAACTTTTCGTAGGTGTCCACGTCGCGGTCCTGAACGAGCATGCCGCCAATCACGTGCTTGTACACCTTGCAGTGGGTTGCCTTCTTGATTTCGCCCACTTCGAGGAGGCGAATGTCCTTGGACTTGTTCTTCAGGAATTCGAGAGCGTCGTCGTCGAATGCCGGAGCGAGCAAGATTTCTACAAAGCGGCCCTTCAAGAATTCAGCAGTCTTGAGGTCTACCTTGCGGGTCACGGCAATTACGGAACCGAACGCCGACACCGGGTCACCTGCCCAAGCGGCTTCCATGGCTTCACGGAGGCTTTCGCCGGTAGCAAGTCCGCACGGGTTCATGTGCTTCACGATCACGACGGCGTTGGTTTCGCTAAATTCGCGGGCCATTTCGAGGGCGGCGTCTGCGTCTACGATGTTGTTGTAAGAAAGTTCCTTACCCCAGAGCTGCTTTGCGGTAGCGAGGCTTGCTTCGGTGCAAGTCGGGTCGCGGTAGAATACTGCGGACTGGTGGGAATTTTCACCGTAGCGCATCGGCTTCGGGTCTACGAATTTCAAAACGAGTTCTTCGGACATAAGGTTTCCTTTGTTGTTTTCAAACTTTAATATAAAATTTAGAAAAGGCTGGGGGGAGGATTGTTATCGTCTAATCCGGCCAAATTTCGGTCCGCATCGGACATTTCGTTTTGCTGGATGTTGTCGAGCGGGTCTTCGGGTTCTACAATCAGGTTGTAGTACACGTTGTTCTTGAGTTCGTCTTCGATATAGAAGAGCGTTCCACCCATGGCAGAACCGCAACCGGCGCAGGCACCCTGGTAGCGGATTTTCAAGCGGTTGTCTTCGGTCAAGTCGAGAATTTCAACGTCGCCGCCGTCGCCTTGGAGCATGCCGCGCACGGACTGGTGCAACCAGGCTTCGATCTTTTCGATTTTCTGAATCTTGGTGAGGGCGTTCCATTCGGCGTCCGCTTCGGCACGGCCTTCGGCGGTTTGCGTGCGGTACTTGATGCGTTCCATCTTTTCGCGCACTAGAATGGCGGTCGCCTTCTTTTCGGGGTAAACGTCGTAAACGCGCTTGATCAGCGTGTTCATCTGCTTGATTTCAGGAGCATTTTCGGCAATGGCCGGCACGTCCGGCGTGTCGCGGAGTTCCAGTTCCAAACTTTCGGCGGTAATTGCGCAAGCTTCGTCGATGGTTGCCATCTGGATTTTCTTGCAGAAGGTGTCTGCAAGGGCGGTGAAAATCGGGCCACCGTAGGTAAAGAATCTCGTTTCCAAAATCTTGTCGCATTCCGGGTCAATCATCAAGTAGACCTTCAGGCTAGCTTCCTTCACGTCTACGAGTGCAAGTCCCTTTTCGTCGGCTTCAATCTGGAAAATGGCTCCACGGTACTTGGGGGCCTTGGCTATGTCTTGTAATTTTTTCGATAAGTTTGCGCTCAATTCTTCACTCATGTGCCCAAATTTAGAAAATTTAGACTGTTTTGAAGATTCTATTTGAATGATGTTGGTGTGTTAAACAACAGAATTTAATTTACAAAACAACCCTTTTTCTTACGGAAAAATATTTTACTCCGTAGAGTTTCAAAAGGAGTGATGTATGAATCTCAAAAAATTAAGTCTCGCGGTTCTAGCCGCTTCGGTATTCACATTCATAGCTTGCGATGATTCCGCATCGGCAAGTAGCGACGATTCCAAGGGTGAAACCCAGCAAATTGTCTCTAGTGATTCCAATGATGGTGGCGACAAGACTGCTGCAAGTTCTTCCAGTGAAGAAAGTGTAAAAAGCTCGGAATCTAAGAAGGAAGATGCCGGTTCTGGTACAAAGGAAGAGGGGACTGTTCCTGAAACGAATCCGGGCTCAGAAACGACTGAACCGGTAACGGAACCTCCGGCAGAAAGTTCTTCGAGCGAAGGCGGATCCGCTTTTACTCCGGATACAAGCTTCAATTATACGGACTACATGAAGTGTGACGAAGAAGGTGCCACTCGGGATCAGTATGGCATGACGCAGACTTGTAAGGATGGCCAGTGGACCGTCGATTCTACCGCTATCATGAATATGATGAAGTGCGATGAAGAAGGTGCCACTCAGAATATGATGGGTATGGCAACGATGGTTTGCAAAAACGGCCAGTGGGAATATGATTCTACGGCAACAGCCGAAGCCAACAAGTGCACCGAAGAAGGTGCCACGAAGACTGAAACCATGGAAATGATGGGTAACCAGATTGAAATGACCTACGTCTGCAAAGACGGAAAGTGGGGCATTGATATGGGCAGCTTCGGCGGAGGCGACTTCGGCGGAGGCGACTTCGGTGGCGGCGACTTCGGTGGCGGCGACTTCGGTGGCGGCAACTTCGGTGGCGGCAACTACGGTGGTGGCGCTGGCGAAATTCCTGCAGAAACCCCGGGCCAACAATAGTTTTCTCTTCAAAATAATACCTCACTAACAAGGCCTCGACTTTTTAGTCGGGGTCTTTTTAATTTTTTTAACATTTTCTGTTGCTTTTTTTGTTACAAAAAGTTATCTTTCTAGCAAACTTATTCGAAAGGAGCTCATGATGAGTATGAAAAAATGGGGCGTTGCCCTCTTGTTGGCCGGTGCATTCGGTCTGGTCGGTTGCGAATCTACAACCGAAGCATCTAGTGATAATGAAATCTCTTGCAAGATTACCTCGGATGCCAATTCGGTAACGCAGACTTATCGTTATCTGGGTATGAAGTATACAGAGGAATATCGTCTCCAGGATGATTACGCTGTTACGACTAAGACCTATAAGAATGTTCCTCAGGCCGATATCGATGATGATTGCTATGATGACACCTATGATTTCGGAAGTGAATATGTGACTTGTAGTGGCAATACCATCGTGATCTATGATTACTATCCATTATCGCTTGGTCAGATTGAGTCTTCCCTCCAGGCACAATGTAATGCTATGATGGATGGTGGTGACGATTACGCTTACTAATCGTATCTAGCTTTACTTAGAGAATTCAAAAAAAGGCCCCGACTTAATGTCGGGGTTTTTCTTGTTGTTTTTAGATCCTTCGACAGGCTCAGGATGACTATTAGGCTTTAATGATGGTATCCTTCGCAAGGACGACGATTCCGGACTCGGTTACGTGGAACAGCTTCTTGTCACGTTCCAAGTCGTAGCCAATCTGGAAGCCGGCCGGAATGTGCAGGCCCTTTTCGATGATGGCACGGCGCACCTTGGCACCCGGGCCAATCGTCACGTTCGGGAAGAGAATGGATTCTTCGACCAGGGCGTCCTTCTGGATAGAAACGCCGGGGGAGAGAATGCTCTTGACAACCGTACCGCCGCCAATGATACAGCCCGAAGACACGATGGAGTCAATAGCTGCGCCCTGGTGAGCATCGCCGTCGCCAGCGAAGAATCTTGCAGGCGGCTGGTTCCAGTTAAACGTGCGAATCGGCCAGTAGTTGTTGTAAAGGTCGAACGGCGGGTTTTCGGAGCAGAGGTCCATGTTCGCTTCGAAGAAGGCATCGAGCGTTCCCACGTCGCGCCAGTATCCCTTGGTGCTGGCCTGTTCGCCGCGCACGATATTGGTGTTGAAGTCGTACACGTAAACGGGGTAGTCCTTGTACAGGCTCGGAATAATATGCTTGCCGAAGTCGGTTGCGCCGTTTTGTGCGCCCTTCAAGAGTTCACGCACCAGGAACTTGCTCGTAAAGATGTAGTTGCCCATGCTGGCCAAGCAGTAGCCGGGGTTGCCGGGCATTTCTTTCGGGTTCTTGGGCTTTTCTTCGAAACCGATCATGCGGTTGTCGGCATCCACTTCGATAATACCGAATTCAGAGGCTTCGGAAACCGGCACCGGAATGGCGGCAATCGTCAAAAGGGCGGCGCGGCTCAGGTGGAAATCAATCATCTGGTTGATGTCCATCTTATAAATATGGTCGCCACCGAAAATCGCCACGAGGTCCGGACGTTCGTCCGTAATCAAGTTGATGTTCTGGAAAATGGCGTCGGCAGTGCCCTTGTACCAGTCGTCGCCTGTGCGCATCTGTGCAGGCACCAGGTCCACGTACTGGTCGAGACTTGCGTTCAGGTTCCAGGCGGCAGAAATGTGCTTGTTCAAGGAATCGCTCTTGAACTGGGTCAAGACCTTGATTTTAAAGATGCCGGAGTTGATGAAGTTGTTGAGCACAAAGTCGATAATGCGGTAAGTTCCGCCAAAATGGACGGCAGGCTTCGCGCGGTCGCGGGTGAGGGGCTGTAAACGGCTGCCTTGACCGCCGGCCATGATCATGCAAAGGATGTTTTTCTGGTGTTCTCTAGAATAAGACCAACTCATATAGCAATAACCTTATAATGAGGGCTAAAACGCCCTTTTCGTGTATACAAGCCTAATTTATGTAATTTTAGGCTAAATGAAAAGATTTTTACAAAAAAAATCGAATTTTTTTTGCGCTTGTCTGTATAGGGCGGACTGCGTGTGGCGGATGGATGGGGTGATTTAGTTCAAAAAATTGCCAACGCCCCTGCAATTTGGACATTGTTTTTTGTAAATTTTACCGCGTTCGAAATTATCGAAACTTAACGTTAAACCAAACAGGAGCTCATAATGAGTCTTACCCTTAACGATATCAAGCACCCGAAGATCAGTACTTGGGTGAATGAAATGATTGCCATGTGCGAACCGGACAACGTCGTTGTCGTTGACGGCTCCAAGGAAGAATACGATGCCCTTATGCAGAAGTGCGTCAAGGCTGGCCTCGCCACGAAGCTCGCCAAGAAGGAAAACTGCTACCTGTTCCGTTCTCTCCCGTCTGACGTGGCCCGCGTCGAATCCCGTACCTTCATTTCCTCTGTGAAGGAAGAAGATGCAGGTCCGACCAACCACTGGATCGACCCGTCTGAACTCAAGCAGACGATGCGTAAGCTCTATAAGGGTTGTATGCACGGCCGTACCATGTACGTGATTCCGTTCTGCATGGGCCCGCTCGGCTCCCCGATTTCCAAGAACGGTATCGAAGTCACTGACTCCGAATACGTTGTTCTCAACATGGACATCATGACTCGCGCCGGTAAGAAGGTTCTCGACATCTTCAATGCAGACGTGAACGCTGAATTCGTTCCGTGCCTCCACTCCGTTGGTAAGCCGCTCCGCGAATGCGAAAGCGACAACGGCATCTGGCCCTGCGCAGACGTTGAATACAAGTACATCACTCAGTTCCCCGAAGAACGCCTCATTTGGTCCTACGGTTCGGGCTACGGTGGAAACGCTCTTCTCGGTAAGAAGTGCTTCGCTCTCCGTATCGCTACCGTTCTCGCTCGCGACGAAGGCTGGCTCGCTGAACACATGCTCATCCTCAAGCTCACCAACCCGAAGGGCGAAGTCAAGTACGTGACTGGCGCATTCCCGTCTGCTTGCGGTAAGACGAACCTCGCCATGCTCATCCCGACTATCCCGGGCTGGAAGGTCGAAACCATCGGTGACGACATTGCATGGATGAAGTTTGGTAAGGATGGCCGTCTCTACGCTATCAACCCGGAAGCCGGCTTCTTCGGCGTTGCTCCGGGCACCTCTGCAGAATCCAACAAGAACGCTCTTATCTCTGCAGAAAAGAACACCATTTACACCAACTGCGCCCTCACTGAAGACGGCGACATCTGGTGGGAAGGCATCGGCTACCCGGCTAAGGGCAAGCTCGTTGACTGGAAGGGCAAGACCCGTGACGCTCTCCCGAAGGACAAGGCTCCTAAGGGCGAAGAAATGGCTCACCCGAACGCTCGCTTCACCGCTCCGGCCAAGCAGTGCCCCTGCATCGCCAAGGAATGGGAAGATCCTGCTGGCGTGCCTATCGACGCTATCCTCTTCGGTGGCCGTCGTCCGTCCACCATTCCTCTGGTTCACCAGTCCCTCAGCTGGAACCACGGCGTGTTCCTCGGCTCCATCGTGGGTTCCGAAATCACGGCTGCCTCTACGATTGACGCCTCTCAGGTCGGTAAGATCCGTCGCGACCCGTTCGCAATCCTCCCGTTCTGCGGCTACAACATGGGTGACTACTTCAAGCACTGGATCGAAATCGGTAAGAAGTCTACCGAAGACAAGCTCCCGAAGATCTTCTACGTGAACTGGTTCCGTAAGGATGCCAACAACGAAAAGCTTCCGGGTGGCTTCATGTGGCCGGGTTACGGCGACAACAGCCGCGTGCTCGCTTGGATCTTCGACCGTTGCAACGGCGATAACTCCAACGTTGTTGAAACCGCTATCGGTTACATGCCGAAGACCCTCAACACCGATGGTCTCGCTGACTACTACAAGGAAACCCTCCCGGAAATCCTCAAGGTTGATGTGGAAGGCTGGAAGAAGGAACTCGCCGACGTTAAGGAAAATCACTATCCGAAGTTCGGCAAGCACCTCCCGAAGGAACTCTCTGACATCATCGAAATGATCCAGGATCGTTTGAATAAGGCTTAATCAACCTTATTTTCCAAACGGAATTCCTTAAAGAAACCGCGACTAGCTTTCAGCTGGCCGCGGTTCTTTTAAAAAATTGACCTGTAACAGGTCTGTGAAAAATCGTAATCAGTGGTTCCTTTATAGCCGTAGAGAACTTCTGTCAAATGTGGAGCCCTTTACACAAATCTTTTGAAAAAGATTCTTTTTTTATATATTTAAAAAAAGATGCTTAAAATGAAAAATGGAACGCGTGAACTTACCGCAGACAAAAAAAATAAAAGTAAATTAAAGAAATAGAAATGGTGTCTAAATGATGCGCAAGAATTTGACTTTAAATCGTCTTATGCTCGGTAGATTACTTATCTGCTTTTTACTGCTGATTTTCGTAGGCTGTGAGGAAAGTGAAGATAGTTCCTGTCCACCTTCCTTTGACAGTATAACGATAAATCGATGCAAGCAATGCATGAATGACGAAAATACCTATTCGGCTTTTGAACATTTTCTGAGATATTACTTTGGACATTTTGATGACATTTTTTCTTTAGATGATGATCTTGTGATTTATATGTTCCCGGCGAATGATGGCTATTTTATGTATTCTAAAAACAAAAAAGTCAATCGGGTCTGGTCTAGCGTTTGCGGTGTTTATGAGGATCTATCACCGGAACAGATGAAAAGATTAATTAGTATTGAAAATAAAGTGAGAGCTGTGACGCAAGAAGTGCCATCAAAAAATGGACCAAGGATTTCTTTGTTCGTGTGGAAGGGGAAAAGCAATAAGAATGCTTCATTAAAAGATAGATTTGAGTTTTTCCCGGGCAACGAAGAAATCAGAGGAAAAGACAACATGTACAATTTCTTTGCAAAAGAAGTATTTGTTCATGGATGTAAAAAACATCTTCTCTTGACCTTTTGAATGATTAGCGATTTAGATTCATGACCGGCTTGCTGATAGAAATGGAAAAGGAGACGATATTTATGTTGATGCGGAAGAATTTGTTCCTATTGGCCCTTAGTTGCATCTTTCTCCATTGTGCAGTGAGCGCTCAGGAAAAAACATGTTGGAATTCATCTATGGATACATTGTTTTTTGACTACATTTGCACCGGACAACCTGATTGTGAAACTAATTATGGTCATCCAGAAGATGTTGTTTATGGCGTTGAACCGTCAAAGGTTAGTTGCCTTATTGATTCACTTGCAAAATATGAATCTGGCTTGACTATAGATGAACTTTATTTAATTAAAGATATTCCCAATTCTGTTTTTAAAATATCCGATAAAGCTATAGAAAGAATAAAAAATGATAAAGATTCTTGTTTTAGGGAGGCTGCTTTAGTCGCGTTATCTGAAAAAAATGTTATTACATATGAGTTTAAAAATATTTGTCATATAAAAAAATTCAGGGGAAAAAAGAGTGTTTCTCTAAAAGATCTTGGAGATTTTTGGCTATATGAATACAAAGGTAAGAATACTATTAGTACAAGGGTGCGTTAATTAATGCTGTTCATTTTTTCTATGATTTGAGAGGTTAGGAAAAACAAACTACAGAGAATGCTGCATATGAATAGGTTTATAGTGTTTGTTTCTGTAGAAAGATATGTCAAGGATTTCTGTCTAAAGAAATAATTTTGATCATATTTTATACGGTTCCGAAGGAAAAACTAGAACACAGAAATAAGGTTAGAGATGAAGAAATTTGGAAAGAAATTTTTTATAGTATTATTTTTAATATTTCTCTTTATATTTGCTTATATAAAGTATGAAAGATCTCCAATAAAAAGTGATTGGGGGTCAGGTTATTTCTATGTTTCTACAACAGCGAATTGCCATTCTTGTATATCACTTGAAGATGCTTTATTTCTTGAAGATCAATCACAAAAAATATATAAAGACACTGTTCAATTAGATATACATTATTATGGCATTGATGGTGTAATTGGAGTTGTCAAGTATGAAGGAGGACAATATGTAGATTTTTTGAATGGTTTTGAATCTAAATCATATTATTTTAATGTCTGCAACATCTATTTAGGTCCTTTTGGTGAAAGGATAGTTACGTATTGAATCGCTATGATTGGAGAGGTATGCCAGTCGAGTTTAAAATCAATAATAAGGGGATTTTCGAAGACGGTTTGGTATTTTTAACGAAAACTTGACGAATTTTTAATGAAAAATGAGTGAATTTGACGAAAAGTATTGATTTTTGACGAATTTTTGATTAAATTTAACGAAAAAGGGATTCGTCAAAAATGCTCAAAAAGAAACTTGACTCGATTATCAGAACCATCCTTGAGCAGAAATGCGAGAACAGCCACATTGAAATCAAGAAAGCCGGGGCGGGCTGCCCAAGGCTTTTTGATACACTGTCCTCGTTCTCGAATCAAAAGGACGGAGGGGTGATTCTTTTCGGTATCGACGAAAAAAACGATTTCCAGGTCTGCGGGGTATATGACGCTGCCGACCTCATAAAAAAGATATCGGAACAGTGCCTGCAGATGGAGCCGCCCGTAAAGGCACTCTGCACGACGACGGTCTTTGACGGAAAGGCGGTTGTAAGTGCGGAAATCCCCGAGATAGACGACTTCCAGAAACCCTGCTTTTACAAGGGTGGCGGCAGGTTGCGCGGATCCTTTGTCCGTGTCGGCGAAAGCGACCGCCAGATGACCGAATACGAGGTCTATACCTATGAGGCGTTCAAGAAAAAAATCGAGGACGAGTTGCGGGTCGTGGAACGCGCCGGCGAAAAGGAACTGAGAACGGACGCCCTGAAAAAATATATGCTGGAGCTGCGGGAAAAGAAGCCCGCCATCGCCTCGCTTCCCATGGAACGCTGCCTGAGTTTGCAAGGATTCGTAGCGAACGGCCACCCGACTGTTACGGGACTCCTTATGTTCGGGGTTTATCCGCAGGGATTCTTCCCCGGGCTCTGCATCACGGCAGTTTCCGTCGCGGGGACAGAAATCGGCACTGTCGGAGAATCCGGAGCCAGGTTCATCGACAACAAACGTATCGAAGGATCGGTCCGTCAAATGCGTGACGAGGCCGTGGCGTTCGTCATGCGCAACATGAAGACCTGCACCACGATTGATGAACGGACGGGAAACCGCGTGGACAGGCCGGAATATCCGGTTGTCGCCATCCGCGAAATCATCATCAACGCGCTTGTCCACAGGGACTACAGCATCCATACGGACAATTGCCCGGTCACCATCAGGATGTTTTCTGACAGGATCGAGGTGGAAAACCCCGGAGGGCTTTATGGACGGAACCGCATCGAGACGCTGGGAGAGTTCGGCGCGGATACGCGAAACCCATACCTGGCAAATGCCCTCGAAGTCATAGGGCAGACGGAAAACCGCTATAGCGGTATTCCCACAATAAAGCGTGCCATGGAGGAGGCCGGCCTGCAGCCACCCAAGTTCGAGAGCTCCTACGGAGTGTTTCGCGTTACGTTGTACAACACTATCGCGAAAAAAGAAGAACCCTTGACCCCGTTCCAGCAGAGTATCCTTGATTTTTGCACAAGGCCAAGGACACGCGGCGAACTGGAAGAACGCTTCAAGGATGATATCACCATTGCCTACCTCATGACAAGGCACATTTTCCCGATGGTAGAGCGGGGCTTGTTGAAGTTGTCCATACCGGACAAGCCCAAGAGCAAGAAACAGCAATTCGTGACGGTGAAGCCCTGATGCTAGCGTGTTGATTGTCTGAAAAATTCCTATGATTGGAGAGGTATGCCTATCGAGTTCACACAGACGCATTGACGCGGCTGAAGCCGCGAAGTTACATTGAAAATGGCGAATTCACGTTGAAAGAGAACTAAGCCCATGTAATTGAAATATATCCACAATCGCGGTTCTTTTTGCTGTTATAGTCAAAAATTATAGCCGTGTGTACACTTTTTTTGGGAAAAAAATGTCGCAACACGACAAATTTTAGTTATATTCCAAGTTGGAATAGTCCAATAAGTGAACCTTAATGGATTTTTTCTGGAATAAGAAGAAGGGTATATATGAATCGTTATGACTTGGTACTTCTGGGCCTGATCCTGGAAAAGGAGCGCAGCGGTTACGACATCATTACCGAAGTGCGCAATCGCGAACTGGACCGCTGGGCAAACCTCAGCACGTCGACCGTTTACAACAGGCTTGCGACACTCGAAAAGCATGGTGACATTGCTGGCCGTAGCGAACGCGATGGTAACCGCCCTGAACGCGTGGTTTTCTCGATTACTGAAAAAGGTCGAGAAACTTTGCGCAAGGAAGTGCTAAAGCATTTGACCGGCTTTAACGATGATCCGAGAACGCTCGGTTTTGCCTTCCTTTTCGGTGCCGAACAAAAGGAATTGATCCGCACACTGGAAGCGCATGAACGTCGACTGGTGAAAGAGGTTGAACGCTTGGAACAGATGATTGCCGAAGAACCGCGCCCGACCCTTTTTGCCGAAGGTCCGTTCCTCAACTGCATGAGCCGCGACCACATTCTGGTGGAACTCAAGTACGTGCGCGCCGCTATCGGAATCTTGCGCGATCCGGTACGCAACAAGAAGCTTAACGGCTACTTCTACATCAATTTCGGTAACAGAGATTTTGTGGATAAGAAAAAGGATTAATGAATGTGTAATGTGGAATGTGTAATGTGAAATTTAGGATCTCTCATTTCACATTTCTCATCTCACATTTTTTATATTTACACCCGGAATTTAACAACCCCCTCTTACGGAGAAACAATGGCTACAAAACAGACCAAGAAGAGCGCCCCGAAGGCCAAGAAGGTTGCAGCTAAGACTGCTGCAAAGTACGGCTACTTTGACGACGCCAAGAAAGAATACGTGCTTACCACGCCGGCAACCCCGATCAAGTGGTGCAACTATGTTGGTACTTTGAACTTTGGTGGTATCGTGGATACTACTGGCGGTACCCTCGTTTGCAAGGGCGACCCGGCCCTGAACCGTATCACCAAGTACATCGCCCAGATGCCTTGCTCTGACTTTAAGGCCAGCACCATCTATATCCGCGTGAAGAACGCCAAGGGTTATACCGTGTTCTCTCCGTTCGTGGTTCCGACTCTCACCAAGATGAAGAAGTGGGAATGCCACGTGGGTCTTTCTTACATGCGCTGGATCGCCGAATGCGAAGGCCTCCGTACGCAGGTGACGATTTTCGTGCCGACTGGCTCCAACACACTCCTCCAGGATATCCAGGTCACGAACCTCGACAAGGCTTCCAAGGAAGTGGATATTATCCCGGTTTATGAATTCAGCCACTTCGAAGCTGAAAAGCAGCTCACCAACGCCGACTGGGTTCCGCAGACCATGACCCTCAAGGGCCACTGGGAAAAGGACGGCCACGTGGTGCTCGAACAGTACGCTTACATGAAGCGTGACTTCGCCGTGAACTATGTGACTGCAAACTGCAAGGTCGGTAGCTTCGATGGCGACCGCCGCGTGTTCCTCGGCGCAAACGAAATGGGTTCCTGGGCTGCTCCGCTCAGCCTCGCCAACAAAGAACTTTCCAACAGCGAATGCGATCGTGGCGACAACATTGCCGCTCTCATGATCCACGCTGGCAAGATTGCCGCTAACAAGACCTTCCGCACCTGCACCCAGCTCGGTCAGGAACAGAGCCTGAAGGTTGCTTCTAAGGCAATCGCCAAGTACCGCGACTTGAAGAACGTCGACAAGGCTTTCGACGAACTCGCCAAGTTCTGGGAAAAGTACCTCTCTACGATCCAGGTGCAGACTCCGGATGCAGCGTTCAACTCCATGGTGAACGTGCACAACCCGCGTCAGTGCCACACCACCAAGAACTGGAGCCGCTACCTGTCCCTGTATCAGCTGGGCTACGGCACCAGCCGCGGTATCGGTTACCGTGACTCCAGCCAGGACCTCATGGGCGTGATGAGCCACATGCCGGAAGAAGCATTGGAACTCGCCTTGAACCTGCTCTCTGTGCAGCGTCCTGAAGGTAACGCCATGCACCAGTACGCTCCGCTTGCCCTTGCTGAAGACAACGGCAACGAAGCTAACGCCGGTGACTCCCGCGAAAAGAAGGGTGTGCTCGATGAAAACGGCAACCCGGCTTACGCTGACTGGTACGGCGACGACCACCTGTGGATTGTGCTCACCATTGCTAACTACCTCAAGGAAACCGGCAAGATGGACCTCCTCAAGAAGGAAGTTCCGTTCTACGAAGCCGGCAAGAAGCGCGCCCAGCGTGAAAAGGGCTCCGTGCTCGAACACCTCAAGCGTTCTCTCAACTTTACCCGTACTCACCTTGGTAAGCACGGCCTTCCGCTCCTCGGCTTTGCCGACTGGAACGACTGCATGAACCTCCCGCTCGGTGCAGAATCCTCCTTCAACACGGGCCTGTATGCTAAGGCTCTCCTTGAAATGATGGACATCTGCGAAGCTCTCGGCGACACCAAGTCTGTCGAAATGTACAAGGGCTGGTACGAAGACGTGAAGAAGGCCTTCAATGACAGCGCTTGGGACGGCAAGTGGTGGGTCCGCTGGTTCGACAAGCAGGGCAACGCCTACGGCACCAACAAGGCCAAGTACGGTAAGATTTACTGCAACAGCCAGTCCTGGTCTGTGATTTCTGGCATTGCTACTGGCGACCGTGCCGTGATGGGCATGGACAGCCTGAACAAGCTCCTCAACACCGCCAACGGCGTGAAGAGCTCTACTCCGGGCTACCGCGGCTTCGACCCGAACGTGGGTGGCATTTCTACCTATCCTCCTGGAGCCAAGGAAAACGGCGGTATCTTCCTCCACACCAACCCGTGGGTGATGATTGCCGAAACGATTCTCGGCCGTGGCGACAAGGCCTTCCAGTATTACAGCCAAATTAACCCGGCTGCCAAGAACACCAAGCTCGACGAGTTCGAATCTGAACCGTATTGCTATCCGCAGAACATCCTCGGTGACGAACACAAGCAGTTCGGTATGGGCCGTAACGCATGGCTCTCCGGTACCAGCTCCTGGACTTACCAGGCTGCAACGCAGTTCATCATCGGTGTCCGCGCAAGCTTCAAGGGCCTCATCGTGAATCCCTGCATCCCGAGCTCTTGGGACGGCTTCAAGGTGACCCGCAAGTTCCGCGGCGCTACCTACGAAATCGAAGTGAAGAACCCGAAGCACGTGTGCAAGGGTGTCGCCGAGATGATCGTCGATGGCAAGAAGATTGACGCTGACGTGGCCCCGATTTTCACGAAGGGTACTCATAAAGTTGAGGTTACCCTCGGTTAATTTGAATTAGAATTTAAGTTCTAATCCAAATTGGGAATTTAAAAGTCCGCCTCTCACGAGGCGGATTTTTATATTTGTGCGCATCATGAAACTCGATACGACGCTTTATTTTATTACTGACAGCACGACTGTGCCGGAAGATCGTTTTTTGCCTGTGGTGGAGGCTGCTTGCAAGGGTGGAGCAACCATTATTCAGTTGCGCGAAAAGGATAGGTCTACCCGCGAGTATTTGCAGCTGGCCGAGGCGGTGCATGCGATTACGGCTCGTTACGGGATTCCTCTGATTATTGATGACCGCGTGGATGTGGCCTTGGCGATTGGTGCCGAGGGCGTTCATGTGGGGCAAAGCGATATGCCGGTGCGTTTGGCCCGTAAGCTTATGGGAGAGGGCAAGATTATAGGTGCTACCGCGAAGACGGTACCGCAGGCGCTTGAAGCTTATGAACAGGGCGCAGACTACTTGGGTTGTGGTGCAATTTATCCGACCACGACCCATGTGAAAACGGTGATTACTCCGGTTGAAACTTTGAAGGATGTTGTGAAGGCGGTGCCAATTCCGGTGAATGCCATTGGCGGGCTTAACAAGGACAATATCTTTGTGCTGAAGGACTCGGGTATTGCGGGCATTTGCGCCGTGTCTGCGATTATGAAGGCTGCTGATCCGGAAACTGCTACGCGAGAATTGAAGCAAGCTTTTCTAGAGCTTAAAAATTCGGTATAGATCCTTCGACAAGAAACCTATGGTTTCTTGCTCAGGATGACACTGCGTGTCATTTACTGCCGCGGAGCTTCTGGCCCACTTTGAGCGGGGCGCCGGGCTTTAAATCATTGATGCGGCAGAGCGATTCAATCGAAATATTGAACCAGTTGGCGACATCCCCTTGGGAGTCGCCGGCTTGAACAACGTAATAGTTGTTGTTGATGAGCTTGCTCTGGATTTTGCGGTGCTCGCTGCGAGCCTTTTTCATCGAGAATTTGCTGACGCCCGGCTTTAGCGACCAATGCGGGAAATCGATAACGGTAGTCGGGTCAATATTGATTTCGCCGTAGCGGATTTCAAAATGCAAGTGCGCGGCCGACGATCTGCCGGAATTGCCTGCGAGGCCTACGATATCGCCCGGGAAAACCTTATCGCCAACGTTAAGCAGTCGCTTGGAAAGGTGGGCGTAAAGGGTCTCGATTCCGTTCGGGTGCTTGATCAGTACGTAGTGGCCGTAACCGCCCTTGTTGTAACGCGACATGGTGACTTCGCCGGGGTAGGCGGCCACGACGGGTTCGTCTTTAATCACGTTCACGTCTACGCCGCGGTGCAGGCGATGACTGCGAATGCCATAGGGCGAGCCAATGAGTGCTTCGTGCGTGATGGGCGGGAGGATTGTCGAAAAATCGAATGTGTTGACTTCTTCGACTTCTTCCTTCTTTTGGGGAGAATCCTTCTTGGTTTGCTTTTTCTTTTTGGATTCGACGATTTCGTATTCGACGCCCTGTTTGTCGTAGAGCAATGCCTTGGTGAATGCTTTCGGGTCGTCTTCGCTCAATTTGACTTTCTTGGACTTCTTGGGCTTGGCTTTTTTTGATTTTTTGGAGGACTTTTTGGTGTCGGACTTCTTTTTCGTCGTTTGGGCCGAGGTTTCCTTTTCGGATTTCTTGGCGGTTGCGGCTTTTGCGTAAGCGGGGGCACTCGTGAAAGAGATTGCCACGATGATCGCGACAAATAAACCCATCCACTTGTGAAGTCCCAAAAAGCTCATGTTTTTAAAGAAAATTCTAGTGAGAGAAATTTACTTTAAAAATGCGAAGAATACGGCGGCCACAGTGAAAATGAAGGCCACAATATGGTTCCATTGAAGCGCTTCGTTATTGAAGACGGTCGTCGCGATGACGGTAAAGACGGTCAGCGAGATGGCTTCTTGAATCACCTTGAGCTGCATCAGGGTGAACGGGCCTCCGTTAATGCGGCTGCCTATGGTATTGGCGGGAATCATGAAGAAGTATTCGATGAGAGCGACGCCCCAGGAGGCGAGAATCACCAAAATCAGCGGCCAGTCGGTGCTGATGTGCATTTCCTTGAGCTTGAGGTTGCCGTACCAGGCGGCGGTCATAAAGACGTTACTGATGATGAGGAGAATGACTGTAAAGATTCCGGCTTTCATAATTGTTTAATGGTTGGTGCGCAGGCGGTAAGGTTTGCCTGTGCTGAGTTGGTAGGCGAGGCGGGCGCGCACCTGTTCCAGGTAGGTGATATACTTTTCGCTTTGGTAGTCGCGGTAGGTCCAGTCGAAGGCGTGGAAATGTCCGTCCTGAAAGTACAGCGTGGGTTCTACGAAAATGCCGCGTTGCATGTATACGCGCTGGCGCTGGTCCTTGGTGGTCGCCAAGAAGAATTGCCCAAGCGTCATGTAGCCTGGGTCCAGATTCACGGGGCGAAGCCCGGGCGTGCCGTTTTGCTTGGCAATTTCGAGTTCGACGTCGTTGCTCCAGAGCTTGATGTCGACTATGGTTTCGCGGTCGACCAGAGTCTCGTAGCTGAAAAAGGCACGCACGGGGGCGTTCCCGATTTCGTCGACGTAGTAGTTCGTGAAGGTGAACGGGAACGGCGGGAGCGCTAGCTCCTCTTCGCCAAAGCGGTTGCGGAGTGTGTCGCGCACAGCTTCTACCGCCTGGGAATCTTTCGCGAGAATCCCTACGATTATCTTGACTTTGGCTGGTGTCCTTAATTCACCCATGGGCCGTAATTTAGTAATTTTTAATTGTTAATTATTCATTTCTGACTATGAAACTGTATCTTCGACTAATCCTAGCTTCATTTCTCATCTCACATTTCACATTGGTCTTCGCCGAGGCTCCTCGCGTGGTTCCTGAAATTTTGGATTCCATTCCGCATGAAAAGTCTCATTTTACGCAGGGCTTGTTCTTTGACGGCAAGGAATTGATTGAAACGACGGGCTTGTATGGGCAATCGGGCTTGTACCGCCGTACGCTTGACGGCAAGATTCTGGATTCTGCAAGGCTAGAAGACAAGTATTTTGGCGAAGGCTCGATTGCTGTGGGCGACGACATTTTCTACTTGACCTGGAAATCCAAGAAGGCCTTCATTTACAGTCGCAAGCCGTTTGCGAGAAAGGGCGAATTCAGCATTCCTACCGAGGGCTGGGGCCTTACTTACTGGAAGAGCACTTTGCTTATGAGCAACGGCTCTAGCGAACTTTTGCAGCTGGCTCTCGGCGGATTCTACGTGGTTGGAGCCATTCCTGTGACCGATGGCGGTCGCCCGGTAAAGCTCTTGAACGAACTTGAAATCGTGGGCGATACGCTTTATGCAAACATCTGGCAGACAGGCGCTATTGCTGTCATTTCTCTCCCGAGCGGGAAGGTAATTCGTTATCTGGATTTAAGCCGCAAGGTTGCAGAACTCAAGCGCAAGCACCCGGATATTGATGTGCTGAATGGCATTGCCTACGACGGCAAGAATCTTTGGATTACCGGCAAGAATTGGCCGCAGATTTATAAACTGAAGTAATGAAATGCCGATGCTGAGCCGAGCTCAGGATGACACTGCGTGTCAGTTCCTGAAGGTCCAGACGATGCCGTAGGCGAAGCGGAGGCCTTCGGGCGTGTAACCGCTAGCAGGCATGTAAATGCTGTGGTTGAAGTTCTCGATTCGGGTGTAAAGTTCGAACGAAAGAATCTGCATGCGGGCTTCAAAGTCAAGCGCCAAGTACTTTTTCATGAGTTCCAGTTCGGGCCCACCGTGTTCCCCAATCGTGCAGTCGTAGCGTTCGCCGAACCATTGCCAGTCCACACGCACACTCACGCCCAAGCGATCTGACACAAAGCGATTCTGCCAGTGAATGGAGCCCTTGTAGTAGAGTTCCGGCGTATCGATGAGCTTGAAGCTGCGGTCAAGAGTTTCGCCGCGTTCCAGGTAGAACTTCCAGTTACCAAGCCTGAAGCCGACTTGCAAAATCCAGTCGAGGCTGTTCACGTTGCTGATGTTGGTCCAAGTGTAAACGTCGTCGATGGCGTCTGTCGAATCGACGGCTCCATGCTTGACCCAGCGCGGCTTGATCAAGTTGTCGACATCTTCGTAACGGAGCCCGATTCCGTAAAAGACTTCGCGCTGCTGGTAGCCCAAGTTGAAGGAATAGCGATCGCGTTCTTCGTACTTGAGGTCTTTGCGGGCAAAGGCGAGTCGGCCCGTTTCATTGATTTTGAGTTGGCCTACATCGGGGAACTTGTTGTCGTGTCGCCAGCCAGCGCTTGCGCGAAAATGGAAGGGCAAGAAGGCGAGTACGTCGGCGGAGTAGGCGGGAGCGTAATCGACAGAATCACGTACAGAGCTGTTGCGTTGCAAGCCCGTTTGCGTGCGGAAAAGAATTTTATTCCAGAGGGTATCCTTGAGTTCCAGGTAGCCGATTTCGCGGTCCTGATAATAGGTATTCGTGGTATCGTTAACGCCCGTGTTGTCGGTGTTCAGGAATTCGTACTTGAACTTGATGGCTGGATTGAAGATGGTGTGGTAGCCGATGCCGAAGTTGCCGAGCATGGATTGGTAATTCGTCTTCCGTTCTGTGTCGTAGAAAAGCGAATCGCGGTGGAGAACGCCTGCGGTGTCGGTATATTCGTGAGAACCCTTGTAGATACGGGCGAGTGAATCCAGTTCAATATCGTGTTCGGTGTATTGCAGGTCGGCTGAAAGCGTGAGCTTCTTGGTCGGGTAGAATTCGACTCCGCCGCCGTAGCCGAAGCTGTGAATCTCGATGACGTAGGGGTCGGTTTGGAAGTTTCGAATTGCCTTGTCGAGCGTGTCGAGCAGAACTTTGTGGTTCGTGTTGTCGGCGTTTCGAAGGTTCACATAGTTCAATTTGGCGAAAGCTTTACCGAATCCGAATCTCCAGGTGAGAATCGGCTGGATGTGCATGCTGTTCATGGCGATGTTACGCCCGCCAAAAGGAATTTGTGTGGAGTCGCGGCCCAGCGCGAAGTACGGCGAGTGCGTCACGTTCTGGTAGCTGTATTCTTTGGAATCGACGTCGGAATGGCTGGCGAGTCCGAATTCAAGCGAAACGGAATCGGTCACGAGTCTGCGGAAGTCGAGGCGCAGGGCGTTACCGCCAAAGGCGGGGCGTTCCCAGTTGAGGTCGGTCACGGGAGTGTCGACCGGGATTCCCTTGCGTTCTTCGGTCAGAATACCGTTTTCACCATTCAGCCCGAGAGTCGTAGCGTCGTAACCTAGTCGTGTGGTAAAAAGGCCTGCAAGCTTGCTCGGGTAGCGGCTCTGGATTGAGCCCATGCCTAAAAAGTCGGCTTCAAGTTCCGGTGCGCCAAGAATAGAGGTGCCCAGGAGCCATTCGGATTTCTGGCCCGAAATGTCATAGGTGCGCTGCAGGAGTCCACGGAGCGGGAGCACCCAACGGCCGGCGTCGGTTTCGCGGGGAGCGGGGTCAATGGCCCAGGGGGTCTTGTAGACGGAATCTTGCGCAGATGGTTTTACGTACTGGTCTGGCTTTAGCGGTTCAGCAAATAGGGTGGCCGCTAAGAAAATCAAGACGAGAGATGAAAGACGAGAGACGAGAGATGTCATTTTGGTTAGTACCATTCCGCTCTCAGTTTTTCACGGCGTTCGCGCAGCGCGTTCACCACAGAGTAAGGCATTTTCATGCAACCCGGCGGGTAGGCCCCTGCTTCGGTATGGAAGTCGGAACCGCCTGTGCCCACGAGCCCGAACTTTTGGGCCATTTCTTTGTACTTGCGGCCGACCGCTCCCTTTTGGGCGGGGCTGTAGACTTCGATTCCCTGTACGCCCCATTCCACCATGTTTTCGATGAATTCGTCGGAAAGGCCCGACTTGTAGGGGTGGGCGAGTACGGCAATTCCGCCAGCGTTTTCAATGAGCTTGATGGTCTGCTGCGGGTTTAGGCCTTTCTTTTCGACAAAGGCTACGCAGCCGTCGCCCAGGTACTTGGTGAATGCTTCCGAGAAGTTCGAAATGTATTCTTCGTCGACCATGGACATGGCGATATGCGGGCGTCCGATGACTTTGCCCTTGCAGTAGGAGACCACCTTTTCGTAGGTGATGTCGATGCCCAGTGCGTTCAGTTTCTTGATGATGGCCTTTGCGCGGGTGACTCGCTGTTTGGCGAAATCCTGCAGTTCCATGTTCAGGGCGAGATTCGTGGGGTCGCAGAAGTAGCCGAGAATATGAATGTCTTTGCCTTGCCACACAGCCGAAATTTCGATACCGGGAATGATTTCGAGACCGATTTCCTTGGCCGGTTCGACGGCCAGGTTGTAGCTATCCAAGTTGTCGTGGTCAGTAATTGAAATGCAACGCAACCCTTTGCGCTTGCAAAGGGTGAGCAGTTCTTCGACCGAGAGGTTTCCATCCGAAAGCTTGGTGTGCATGTGGAGGTCCGCATACCCGCCGTTTTCGGTGATGATTGTGGGAAACCCCTTTTGCATTACTTGACCCCGTAGTACTGACTAATCAGGGCGGCTTCGCTCATTTTGTTGGGGCGCAGACACACGTTCAGGAACGGGAAGCAGTGTTCTTCTGTAAACCCGATGCGGCAGTTTGCGTTGCTTGTCTTGGCCAGGTAAAGGGTTGGCCAGAATACTTCGCCAAGGTAAATGCACACTGTCGGGCCGAAGTCTTTGATCTGGTATTGCAATTCTTCGAATGCGGCTTCGCCGAAGCGACATTCGAGGTCGGAATAGTAGATTGCTTTTGCGTGCTTGGCAGAAACCAAAACTTGCTGCGATTCGTGTGCGCAAATGAGGGCGTTCTTGAAGAACGATTCGGGCATGGCATGCATAAATGCCGCCGATTTATCAAGATCGTGCGCAAGGAATATGAGAGTCTTGGGGTTGCCCTGAAGCGATGCCGGAAAATCGAATTCACCGGATTCTTCACCAGCTTGTTTCAAAAACCAGCGATACAGCTTTTCTGGGCTGTAGAAACGCTTGAAAAAATAACGTAGACGACTTGCAAAATATGGCGATGGTTTCACACGAAAAATATACTAATTTTGGGCTATGCCTAAACAGAAATATTATGCGATAAAGACCCCGAATGAAAGCAAAATTGTCATGACTTGGGCCGAATGCGAAAAATTGACCCATGGAGTCAAGGGCGTACTTTTTAAGTCGTTCGGTTCGCGTGCCGAGGCCGAAGCCTGGATTTCTGGAATGGAAGCCCCTGTACCCGATGGAATTCGCGTGTTTGTGGATGGCTCTTTTTCGCCAGATTTCCCGAAATCGGGCTGGGCATTCGTGGTGACTGAAAACGATGTCGAAATCGCCCGCGGTTCTGGCATTACCGCTTTCGATGCTGAAAGCCGCAATATCGACGGCGAAGTGATGGCGTCCTTCCAGGCGATGCGCTGGCTCGATTCTAATGATAAGACGGGTACGATTTGCCACGACTACGAGGGCATTGCCCGTTGGGCTAAGGGTGAATGGCAAGCGAAAAGCAATATTGCCAAGCGCTATGTGGCGGCAGCTCAGCCTTACTTGCACCGAGTGAGTTTTGAAAAGGTCGAAGCGCATACCGGTGTCAAGTGGAATGAGCTTGTAGACAAACTAGCGAAAGAAGCGATTGCCCGCGCAAAGAAGAAATAATTTTTTTACGAACTTTTGCAATCGGTTGATTGCACGATTTTAAAATACATAGCCTACATTTGTTTCCGCCGGCGAAAGTCGGCGGTTTGTCGTTCAACGACGGCGAACATTCAGTTGGGGAGTCCCGCCAATTCTAGGCGCGGCGGGGCTTCTTTTGAAGGCGTAAGAACATTACTTCTTGCGGTCTTGCCAGGTGCTTTCGTTAAAGAGCTGGCCTTCGGAAAGACCGTATTTTTCTTGGATGCCCGCTTCACGGATAGCATCTTCGATAGAAATTTTGCCCTGGATAGCCTGCGTGTAAATGAGCACCTTGCGGCGCACTGTTTCGGCGTCTTCGGTGAGCATTTCGAGGCGGAAGTGATTCACGCCTGCGGTGCGGAGTCGCGGCAAAAGTTTGAGGGCCGATTGCGGCTTGCCCACAAAGAGCGTGTTGCGGCATTCGGCATCGCTCTGCAAAAAGTGGCGCTCGCCCTTGTGGTCCAAGATTTCGACCTTGTGCTTGGTGCAAATCTTGTCGCATTCGGGGAAGCGACGGCCTGTGGTAAGCGCACGGGCGAAGGCGCAGTATTCCGAATGGAAGGCGGGCATGTACTGGTGCAGCGTGAGTTCGAGGCGCTGTCCGTCGATGTTTTCGAGCAAATCAAAGAGCTGCGTGCTGTTGAGGTCCCAAGAGGGGTGGAGCGTCGAGAGGCCCTGCGAAAGGAGCCAGTCGTAGCTTGCGCTGTTGGCGGCGTTCAGGCTGTAGTCGCCTGTGAGCGGGATTTCACTTTCTTTAAGAATCGAGAGCGCCCCCAGATTTCGCACCAGGGCAAAGTCCGGGCAAAGCCGCAGGATATTCTTGAGGTAATGGCTTTCGCCCGGCTTGTGGATGCGAAGCGTCGCCATGCCCGCCTTGAATCCGAGTTCGCGGATTTGTTCCAGCGGGGTGTCGTATTTAACGCCCCAGTCGAAATCCATGATGACGTTTTCGATGGCGAGGCCTTCGAGGGCTGCGATTTGGTCCGGATTGCGGACAAGGACACTGATAATCGGGTGCGCGATTTCTTTGGCGGCAGGAGCACCGCTGCTAGCTGCGCCGGACTTGAACTTGACGTGAATCTCGTTCAAGAAGGTTCTGCCGGCCTCAGCGCTCGGATTCAATGTCTTCCATTCGGTGCGCTTTTCATCGAGCTTTTCGATGGCGGCCTGGCGGAGCGTACGGAGGATTTTTCCTGGAATGAATGCGCCGCGGTCCACTTGAATGTCCAAGTGCTTTAGCTGGTAGGCTGTGGCGCTCAGGCCCGAAAGTTCTTTTTGGGCAAGTTCGCGGAGCGCCTTGTCGGCATCGTTTCCTTTGTTGCGGGCTTCTTCGAGGGTAAAATCGGCCTCGACTTCGACGGCGTTTTTCGGCGTGTCGTAAACGGAAAGCTTGAGCGGGCCGCCGATTTTTCCTGAAAGCGTCATGTGTACCGGCAAGCGCGCGAGTTGTTCGCGGTCGGTAAAAGTCTTGCGCAGTTCGCGTTCAAGCGCGGGCGAGTCGTTGCGGTAAACTTGCATGCCCACCGCAATCTGGCGGGTGTCGAATTCACGCCCGAATTCAAGCTTCAAGAGCTTGGGGTCGCCGCGCTTTGCGTGCGGTAAATGAGTGACCTGCGCGGCGTACAAGCGGCTGCCAATGCTTATGCCGAGGGCTGCGTTTTCAAACAGAATGCCATCGCCTGGCTGCGGGTAGGTGGCGTTTTCGCCGGCATCGGAGATTGCACTGTCGAGACCGACAATGACTTGCCCGCGGTCTGTTTTCACGACTTGCCCGAGGACCATACCATGGTGATTGCTGAACGTGCCATCCACCAGCTCTTGGTGGTTATCGCCATCGAGCCATCCGGTGTTGAGACCGCGGCTGAACAGCACTTCCAGGGGTTCCATGTCCTTGGTGTCAAGCGGAATCCGGTTCAATGCTTTGCGGTAGGCGCGGGATACGGCGGCTACGTATTCGGGGCTCTTGAGGCGACCTTCGACTTTGAGCGAATTTACGCCGATTTCTTCGAGTTCGGGGAGCTTCGGGAGGGCGCACAGGTCGCGGGTGCTAAAGAGGTATTGGGCGTTGGTGTCGCGGTATTCCTTACCGTCTACAAAAATGCGGTAGGGAAGTCGGCAACTTTGGGCGCACTGGCCGCGGTTGGCGCTACGACCGCCAAAGTTTTCGCTGGTTAGGCACTGGCCCGAGTAGCTCACGCAAAGCGCCCCATGAATGAAAACTTCGAGTTCCAGGTCGGTGGCGGCTTTGATGGCGGCAATTTCCTTGACCGAAAGTTCGCGGGCGAGCACGGCGCGGTTGAATCCGATGGATTTCACTAGGTTCACGCCCTCGGCGCTAGCAAGCGTCATCTGCGTGCTGGCGTGGATTTCCTGGTTCGGGCAAATGGCGCGAATCAGGCGGGCAAGACCGATGTCCTGGATAATGAAGGCGTCGGGTTCAAGCGAAATGATTTTTTCGAGGAATTCAGGCAGTTCTTGCAGTTCGCGCTCAAAAACGAGCACGTTCATGGCCAAGAAGGTGCGCACTCCGTGAATGCGGGCGTAGCGTATCATGTCGCGGACATCGTCAAAGGTAAAGTCTTCGGTGCGGCCGCGGGCGTTCCAATGGGGGACTCCGAAATACACGGCGTCGGCCCCGTTGTTCACGGCGGCTTCGAGCATTTCGCGCGTGCCTACGGGCAGCAAGAGTTCCGGCGATGTCTGTGCGCTTGAATTCATGTGGCGAAAGATAGAAAATATTGGCTTTGTTCTTTTTTATTTTCTATATTCTACGCATGAACCGAAAGATTACTTTGTCTGCAATCCTGTTCGCCGTTTTGGCTGTTTTTTCGCTTTCTGCTTGTACCGACGAGGCGGCTGAGGCCGAAATGAACCGCTTGAAAGACGAAAATGCGGTGCTCCAGGGCCAGCTGGATTCGTTGCAGAAGAATCTGGATTCGCTGAACGCCTACAATGATTCGGTCAAAAAATCGCTCGAAAAGCTCGATATGCATCCTTAAACCGCCACCGGCAGAGCGGTTTTGGGGATATTTCTTAACTGTCAATCCCCAATTATTTAACAGTTTTGTTATATTTGCGCCCGTGGCTCACAATGGCCTTCTGCTGCGGCAGTGGCCCCTTAAATAGTTTCGCTGGCCCAATTTGCCCGAAACCTTATCGCCGTCAAGCCTCTCAGGAGGCGCTAGTAAGATGGCTTTAAGCACACACAAACACGAACCAGCCACACCGCCTGCGGGTTTATTTCCAGCCTGCACCTGCGGTCAACCCTTACTTATGAGGTGCCCCGAATGGAATACATCGCACTCGCACTCTCACTCGTTGCAGTGATTCTGTGCATCGTTATCCTCTCGAAGGTTAACAAGCTCCTTACCATGCTTCGTACCCCGATTTTCAAGAAGCTCACCCCGGACATGAACTTGAAGCCGGCTTCCCGTCGCCCGATCAGCGCACAGGAAATGGCTCAGCGCGGTGAACGCAAGGAAAATCGCCAGAACAACAATGGCAAGGACCGTCCTGCTAAGGAAAATCGCGACAACCGCGCTGCCGACAAACAGCAGCAGCCCGCTCGCGACCGTAATGAACAACGTGATCGCAACAATCGTCGCGATCGTCGCGACCGCCGCGAAGGCCGCCGCGAACAGAACGTTGAAGCTCAGAACGTAGCTGCCGAAGCCCAGGCTCCCGCAGCTGCAGCTCCCGCCGTCGAAGCCGCCCCGGCCGCAGCTCCTGAAGCTCGCCGCCCGCTCGCTCCGCGTATTCCGGTTGAAACTCCGGCCGCTCCTGCCGTTGAAGCTCCGGTCGCTGCCCCTGCAGCACCTGCCGCTGAACCCGCAGTTGAAGCCGTCGAAACCACCTTCGATCCGTCCAAGGTCCGCTATGGCCGTCGCAACGTGATCAAGAAGGCTCCGGAACTCGCCGACGAAGACTAATTGAGCACGCGTTTATAACGCTAAAAAATCCCTCGGTTCTTACCGAGGGATTTTTAATTTGTATAAAAAATCCCCGCCGAAGCGGGGACAATACTTTTAACAGCCTACTGTCTACTAAAATTCCACGAGGCCCTTGTCGGCGTCGGCGAGAATCACCTTGGTCGCCATGCCCACGAACAGCCCGTGACCGACGATTCCCACGATGTGTTCCAGGTCGCGGGCGAGCTTGTCGGCGTCTTCGATAATGCCGAACTTGGCGTCTGCAATCAGGTTGCCGCTGTCGCTAATCACCGGACCGTCCTTGCCGGGAGCGCCCATACGTACCTTCAAGTCGCCGCCGAGTTTCTTCACTCGTTCGGTCACCACGGCGATTGCGCCCGGAATGATTTCCAGCGGTACTGCGAACTTTTCGCCGAGCTTGTTCACTTTTTTGCCGCTGTCCGCGATGATCACGTAGTTATCCGTCATCGAGGCCACAATCTTTTCGAGCAGGTGGGCAGCGCCACGGCCCTTGATCAAATTGCGCTGGTCGTCAATTTCGTCGGCACCGTCAATCACCATGTCAAGATGGCTCACTTCGCCCATTTCCTTCAGCGGGATGCCGAGGCTACGGCACTGCAGCGTGGTGCTCCAGCTCGTGCTCACGCCAACCACATGCAGGCCTTCTGTCTTGATACGCTCGGCAAGGCGGTTCACCATGTGAGCGGCGGTGCTACCCGTTCCAAGACCCACGGTCATGCCGTCCTTGATCATATCTGCCGCGCGAACGCCTGCAGCCTTCTTGAGTTCGTCCATCGATGCCATTAGCGCCATCTCCTGTTGTGGTTGTTGTCGTCAAAATCTTCGCCGTCGGCCCCGTCGAAGCCGTCGTCAAAATGGTCAAAATCATCTTCGCGGTCGGGGTAGCCGGTTTCGAGCTCGGTAAAACTCGGCTGCTCGATGGCGACCACCGTCACGTCGAAAGTCAGGTCCTTTCCTGCAAAGGGGTGGTTCCCGTCCACGACCACGGTGTCCTTCTTAATTTCCTTAATCGTGTAAATGCCGTCGGATTCGTCGTCATCGTCCAGATTCAGCCCATCCACGAACTCGTCCGCCGTCTCGGGCAGCTGGAATTCGCGCACGTCTTCGTCCATGTACATCTCGAGCTCCATGCCGAGCCAAATTTCGCCCACTTCGCGGAGTTCGTCCTTCGGGACCTCCATCACCAAGTCGGGGCGGTAGGGGCCGTAGCCCTGTTCAAACGGAATATCGACAGTAAAACTTTCATTCAAGTGACGGCCTTCCAGCGCGTCTTCAAGCCCCGGAATAATATTGTTGAACCCGTGAATGTACACGAACGGGTAGCTCGCGGGCACTTCTTCGAGAATCTTTCCGGTGCGTTCCTTCAAGGAATAGGCAATGCTGACCTTCAGCTTGTCTTGAATAATTTCCATACGCGCCCAAATATAGTTAAAAATGGGGGGAAGTTTCCCCCTGCTTGCAGCCCCGGCTATAAATCAAGCAATGGCCTTCACGATGTTTTTACCCGCTCACTACCACGGAAAAACCCGTGAATCGTTTGCTTGCTAAAAACATTCGCTTCGGCCATTAGCATTTTTCGCCGGGTCTTCCAGCACCCCCTCTAACGGGCGCTCAGTCGCCGCGCCCGTAACGCCCCGGCTTCTCTTCTCCCATCCCTGAAAAAACAGCGCTCTGGCTCAGCCTGCTCCGCACGCGGACACATTACGGCCTTCGGCCTTTACTGTCCGCTTAGCGGCCAGTCATTCGCCGTCGCTTTCTTTAGGCGTCCATCATCAGGCGCGGTTCAAGAGCTTCGATTTTGTAGTTCTTGCGGGTGGAATTTTTCTTGTTATTCTTGATGTTCTTCTTGGACATAATAACTCCCAATGGCATTCCCCCCAGGAATGCCTATTTTTTTGTTTTTTATTTAAAATTTTACAGTTTGAAAGTAATGGTTATTCAACCATTACACAACGGACGGAAAATCCATGCGTTTTATACACTTCATATTTTGGATTGCCTGTCGACGACCTACTTTGCGCAGATGCATAAACAAACAATTCTCCGTCGTTAGATGATTCTGCTGGATAATACCAATATGTGGTTTCACCGACATTCGATGACGTATGATCCCAAAGATACCCAGCACCAATAAGGCTATAGCCACTATCATTGCTACCGCCAAAGCCATAAGTAGAACGAGTTCCCTTAACCCCATCTTCATTGTTATCGGCATGCACCACAATGTAGTAATCATTATAAGTCAGCAAGCGCCAACCATCAGGGCAAATTCCTTGGTGATTCGGCTTGATTAAATCGGCACAGCTTTCGGTGTTGCAACGACTCGGCAGTTGCATCATTTCGGCCCACTGATACAGGCCCCCGTACTTATTGCAGTTAGCAGTATCGTTTTTGTAACAGTAGCGTTCTATTTTAGAATCATCTTCTTGATCCTCAAAGCCCCAAACGAATTCGCCGACATTCAGGTTTTCAGCCATCACCTTGATTGAGGCGGCCTTGCCAGCCGTATCTTTGCCGGTAATTTGGATATAGTAATACTCTCGGTTGTCGCGAGAGTCTATAAACTTAGCATACATATCCTTTAAATCACCATTCAAAGGATACCAATGCTGATACGTTTCGCTACTACTTGACTTCGGTGAGACGCTGGAGGAAGACTTTACGCTACTGCTCGAAGCAACAGCACTCGAAGAAGATTGTTTAACCTCCTCGCTGCTGCTCGACTTCGGCGTTACACTAGAGGAAGAGGCAATCTCCACGCTACTGCTGGAATCTTCTTTTTTGATTGAAGAACTACTCTTGTTGTCGCCAGCAGAACTAGAAGAATTTTTCACGGTTGCAGCTGAAGAGCTAGATTCCTTCGCGTTCTTCTCGCTAGAAGAAGACTTGCCCTTATCGGCACTCTTTTGCGAACTAGAAGAATTTTTGGAAATTTTTTCACTGCTAGAACTTACGTCATCGCAGTCATCGCCCTGTTCCTCGCACTGGCGGGGTTCTGGCGAAACAGAAGAAGAGGATTCATCGCCACATGCTGCAAGCAGGGCTAGGAGAATGGACAGAGCCAAAGCGTTTGCAAAAATCTTCACAGAAGACCTCCAATAACCTCAAATATAAAAATAAGTTGTGTATAGAATAGGCGGCCTTTCGACCGCCTGAAGTAACTATACCGGAGCTGCGTCCAGGATTTCGTTCATGAGAGTCTGGTATTTGACGCCGGTTGCAGATGCTCGGCGCTTGTAACGTTCTATCACGCGTACAGGCACGCGCAACGTAATGGGCTTTGTAGCATTCGCCGCCCGTTTTGCCCTGATTTCTTCCATCGTCTCGTGCGCAGCCTGCTGAAGTTGCGCAATACGCTCTGCGGAATGCTCGTCTTCCTTTAACAAGCCTGCTTCAGATGCCGCAAGAATTTCTTGTTCATATTCGTCTAATTCGTACTTCTTGACATGTTCTTCAAAAGTAAGCATTATACACCTCCATGTTTCTTTGTTGCCACTCTACTCGGAAAAGCTGTCTTAAGAAACAGAGTTCCGTCTGGTTGAATTACATATGGCACTTGCCACACATAATCCCTGAAAAACACCCACGCGATAAATTGATTCGGATATTTTTCCTGATTTGGGTGTGGAAAATCTCTGATGATTTTTCCATTTTCCATTGCCTCGGAAATTTCTTCGAAAGATACGCTTCGCTGTCCTTTTTTCAATAGTTCATTTTTTTCTGGATTCCAGTTATACCTCATATACAAATATATTTCTGTATGCACAAAAAGTCAATACTTTCTGTATGCTGTTTTTTGCAAGAAAGCTTCCCGCGAGCGAATAGAGACCGCCCCTATTCCATTATATACACGCTTTTTTAGGGAGTTTGAATACCATTCCTGCTTGTAAAATTTTTATAACGGGGCGGAGGTGCGTGATTGGGGGAGAAGGGCGCTTGATATTATTTTTGTATTAAAGCAAAACACGTTTTATTACTATATTACAGCCATGCTTTACGGTATTTGTTCTGATATCCATTCTAACGCGGTGGCTTTCGAGGCGGTTCTTGCCTCTATGAAGGACAACGGGGTAGAACGGAGGGTTTGTCTTGGTGATTTAGTGGGTTATGGAGCCGATCCAGACGAATGCGTTCGTCTTGCTCGCGAAAATATGGACATTTGCATTATCGGTAACCACGACAGCGTGGCGATTAAGCATGAGTCCAGCGCCGGGTTCAACCCCTATGCTAAGCAGGCCATCGAATGGACGCAGAACCACTTGTCGGACGATTCTATTTCGTATCTGCGTTCGCTGCCGTATGTTTGCGAAGAAAACGACATTTGCTTTGTACATGCCTCTCCGCTTTCGCCTGCGGACTGGGTGTACGTGACCGAGCTCGAAGATGCCCTCGACGCCTTTGAACATTTCAAGGGCCGCTACTGCTTTGTGGGCCATACGCATAGTCCGGTGATTGTGGCAAGCCGCCCGAACGCTATTCCCAAGATTCTGGACGAATACGAATACAGGATCGAGGATACGGAACGCCTGTTGGTGAACGTGGGCAGCGTGGGACAGCCGCGTGACCGCGACCCGCGCTCTTGCTGGTGCCTGCTGGATACCGAGACCATGTGCGTGCGTCTGATTCGCGTTGATTACGACGTGTTCGAAACGCAGGAACGCATGAAAAAGGCCGGCATGCCGAGTTTCTTGATTGACCGCCTGAGTGTAGGCCGCTAGCCCCATGAAATGGGTCTTAGCTGTTTTTGGTAAGGCTGGTTCGCCGTTCATTGCCGACGAGGTCGACAAGTATGTCAAGCGTTTGCGTGGGGGAATGTTCCCGCTCGAAGTCGTGGAACTCAAGGAGTCCAAGATAGACGACCGTGTGCAGGCGTTGGCTCAAGAAGCGACACTTTTTGACAAGAAGTTCCCGAAATCCGAATACAAGCGCGTTATTTTGTCTGAAGAAGGCAAGCTGATGGACACCGTCAAGCTGTCGGACACCTTGCGCGACCGTTTTCCGGGGAATATCGTGTTTTTGATCGGGTCGGCGTACGGCATCGACGAGAATCTGAAAAAGACCGCCGACTTGCTCCTTTCTCTTTCGCCGTTGACGTTTACCCATGACCATGCACGCGTGCTTTTCGCTGAACAGCTTTACCGCGTGCAGATGGTCATGCAAAACCACCCCTATCATCATAGATAAAAATTCAAAATATTGTGTAAAATGCAAGTGAGAATGACGTTGATGAAAATCAATGTTGTATATCGTTGTGGAAGCAATAGCGTTGGCCAAGGATGGGGAGGGTGCAGGGATGCCCCGCCCGCATCAAAAAAAGTTTTTTTCTTGATTTTTTATAAAAAAAGCTCGAATATCCCCTTGACGGAGTCAAAAATCTTTTCTATTATTGTGCGCGTCCTAAGTGACTATGGATGATTAGCTCAGTTGGTAGAGCAGCTGACTCTTAATCAGCGGGTCGCAGGTTCGACCCCTGCATCATCCACGAAGACCTCTCCTCACGGAGAGGTTTTTCTTTTATACCGGCAACACATTCATGTCTTACGCTGGAATCTGCATCTTTAATCAGGTTCACATTATTTCTATATTTGCCGCCGTAAAAAACGGATAAATCATGAACGCAGAAATCGAAAAACGCCGCACTTTTGCTATTGTCAGTCACCCTGACGCGGGTAAGACCACCATCACCGAAAAGTTCCTGTGGTACGGAAACGTGATTCGCGAAGCGGGCCACGTGCGCGCCAAGGCAAACCGCAGCTATACGGTGAGTGACTGGATGAAGATTGAACAGCAGCGTGGTATTTCGGTTTCGAGTTCCGTGCTGAATTTCCCGTTCGAAGGTTGCATGTTCAACCTGGTCGATACCCCGGGGCACCAGGACTTCTGCGAAGACACCTACCGCGCCCTGACCGCCGTCGATGCCGCCCTCGTGCTTATTGATAGCGTGAACGGTGTAGAAAAGCAGACGATCAAGCTCATGGATGTGTGCCGCATGCGCCATACGCCGATCATCACGTTCATCAACAAGATGGACTTGGATGGCCGCCATGTGCTCGACCTGCTCGACGAAATCGAAAGCATTTTGAAAATCAAGGTTGCCCCTTTTACGCTCCCGATTGGCGTGGGTAAGCTGTTCAAGGGCGTGTATTCCATCGCTGAAAACACCTTCCACACCTTCAATAAAGAAGAAGGCCATCAGGAAATCATCCAGATGGAAGGCCCGGACGATCCGCGCCTTGTAGAAATGTGCGGCGAAAACTGGGTCGCCCAGTTCAAGGAAGAATACGAAATGGTGACCGGTGCCATGGATCCGTTCGACCACGAAAAGTTCCTGAAGGGTGAAATGTGCCCCGTGTTCTTCGGTTCTGCGGTGAATAACTTCGGTGTGCGTCAGCTGTTGAACGCTTTTGCAAAACTTGCGCCGCCTCCGATGGTGCGCGAAACCGATAAGCGCCCGGTGAGCCCCGACGAAAACGACTTTAGTGCCTTCGTGTTCAAGATTCAGGCCAATATGGACCCCAAGCACCGCGACCGTACGGCATTCCTGCGCATTTGCTCGGGCAGCTTTACCCGTGGAGAAAAGGTTTATCATGTGCGCACTGGCCGCGAAATCCGCTTGGCTGCCCCGACGGCATTCCTCGCGAAGGACAAGGAAGTGATTGACCACGCCTGGGCAGGCGACATCGTGGGTATCAACGACCCGGGCCTGTTCCGCATCGGCGATACCTTGACCGACGGCGAAAAAATCAACTTTACCGGCATCCCGGACTTTGCTCCGGAACACTTCGCCCGCGTAACGCTTTTGAACCCGCTTAAGTCTAAGCAGATGGCGAAGGGCCTTGCCGAACTGAGCGAAGAAGGCGCAACCCAGCTGTACGAACCGCTCAAGTCTGCCATCCCTGTGATTGGCGTGGTGGGTGAGTTGCAGTTTGACGTGCTCAAGTTCCGCCTGCAGAGCGAATACGGCGCCGATGTGTCGCTGGACCGAGTGCCCGCTCACGGCATCCGCTGGGTGTCTGGCCCCGAAAAGGATGTGGCCAAGTTCGCCGAAGAATACGCGATGGACTGCATGATGGACAAGGAACGCAACCTCGTTTGCCTGTTCCCGAACGAATACCGCCTGAACCTCGCCATCAAGAATTACAAGAACCTGACCTTCGCCGCCACTTCGCAGGGGTAATGCGTTAACGCAGTCTAATGTTTTCAATTTTTTACAGCATCTTCGGGTGCTGTTTTTTATTGTCGTAAAAAGCGCATTTGCCGTTTTTTTAACGCATTTGAACTTGAGTCTATTTTATATATTTCCCCTACACAGGTAAGTATGGCGCTTACCCAGGATTTTTTAACATCAAAAGGAAAAACATGAAACGTCTCCCCATTGTTGCTCTCGCAGTATGTTTCGCTGGTCTCGTTGCCTGCAATCAGGCTTCCGCCGGCGGTTCGTTCAACCAGCAGGCCAGGCTTGATAACCTCGAAAAGGATTTCAAGCAGGTCAAGGAAGAATTCGAAATCATCAAGTATGCCCTCGACAAGCGCGGCATCTCCCTGGAACAGGCCCGCGCCGAAATGGAAGCGGACAACAAGGTTTGGGACATCCCCGACGAAGACAGCCCGGTCTTTGGTAACACCAAGAACCCGAAGCTCACCATTGTTGAATTTACCGAATTCCAGTGCCCGTACTGCTCCCGTATCGCTCCGGTCATGAAGGAACTCAACGAAAAGTATCCGGACAAGATCAAGTTCGTGTACAAGCACTTCCCGCTCAGCTTCCACTCCAACGCCCGCTCTGCAGCAGCCTCTTCTATCGCAGCACACAAGCAGGGCAAGTTCTGGGAATACCGCTACGCCCTCGCTCCGCATAGCCGCGAACTCGGTGATTCCATCTATGTCGAAGTGGCCAAGCAGATTGGTTTGAACGTGGAACAGTTCAAGAAGGACATGGTTCTCGATTCTGCCATGAACGCCCGTATCGACAAGGACTTCCAGCTCGGTACCGAAGTCGGCGTGCAGGGTACTCCGAACTTCTACATCAACGGCAAGCGTCAGGACCGTTTCAGCCCGGACCTCGTCGAAAAGCTCCTCAAGGAAGCCAAGTAATTACTGAAGCGGTTCAATCTGTAAACGCGACTTTAAGTCGCGTGCTCCCTTTTTGAACGCGAAAATTTTAATTTCAAAATCAAACTAAAAAACACAAAAAAAGGACACGATCATATGATGAAGCGTACATTGACTGCCGCTACCGTCGCCCTCCTCGGCTTCGGTGTCACGGCTACAATGGCTCAGCCGAAAGCTCCGCGTGTAGTTCCTTACAAGTTCTTCGACGAACAGTATCGTCCGGGGGGCTTTGACTACGCTTACGGCGGCAAGAGCAAAGGTATCACCATCACTAAAGACGGCGGCTACAAGTCTAAGGCTGCCTTGAACATCAAGCTCGACCCGAGCGAATATTCGGGCGCTTCTGTTTGCTTGTACAACGAAACCTTCGACCTCAACAAGTTCATGCTCGACTCCAAGCTCGAATTCATGATCAAGGGTAAGAAGGGTGGCGAAGCCGTTAAGGTCGGCCTTTTGGATGAAGAAGTTTCTGACGGCAAGAAGACTCAGGTCGTTCTCCCGATGAACAAGTACATCCAGGGCGGTGCCGTGACGACGGATTGGAAGAAGGTTTCCATTCCTCTCGTGGACTTCCCGGACCGTGGTCTCTACTGGGACAACACCCGTAAGTCCGAATTCCCGGCTCGCATTGACTGGGACAAGATTGCTGAAATCCGCTTCTCTATCGACAAGAGCGGCGCTTCTGACTTTGAAATCTGGGTCGACAACATCGAAATCGTGAAGGGCAACAAGAAGGCCGCTCCGAAGAAGAAAGTTGTCTACTGGGATGAAAACAACGACGTCATTGACGGCCCGAAGAACCCCGAAAAGCTCGACGGCAAGGCTAAGCCTGTCAAGAACGGTACGTTCTACGATAACCAGCTCAAGGGCTTCAGCTACAGCTACGGTGGTCTCTCTGCCCAGCGCGAAGCTGACTCCAAGACTCAGGGCAACCCGAACGTGCTCGCCCTGTACATCGATAACAACGACTGGTCCGGCGTGACCTACTCTCTTGGCGAAGGCAAGTACATTGACCTCTCCAAGGTGCGCAACAAGGGCGGTCTCTACTTCTGGATCAAGGGTAAGCTCGGCGGCGAAAAGGTCTACGTGGGTATCCTCGACAACCAGGGTAATGACATCAAGAGCCAGACCAAGATCAGCCTGAACGACTGGATCGAAGGCTCCAAGGTCAGCAAGGACTGGAAGCTCGTTAAGATTCCTCTGAAGAAGTTCGGTGACAAGGGTAAGGCTTGGGACGCTAACAAGCAGGCCGAAGTTGCTAAGGACGTGCAGTGGAACAAGATTCAGGAAATCCGTTTCTCTGTGGGCAAGGGTGAAAACCAGGGCGAACCGGGCAAGCCGGCTCCTGTGACCATCTTCGTCGATCAGATTACCTTCACTGAAAATATTGACTGGGTTGACCCGGATATCAAGTGGGATAACTGGAAGTCCAAGGCTCCGGATGTCGTGATTTCTGACTTCGAAGGCAAGTTTGGCAAGGACAACTGGGAACCGTCTTTCGGTCCGAAGTCCAAGGCCGAAATCGAAATGCCGTACAAGACCTCCAAGCTCGACGGCAACAGCCTTTACATCAAGCACTTCGAAATGTCCGACTGGGTGGACTTCGTTCTTGACTTTACCAAGAACGGTGCCGCTCACGACGCTAAGCAGCGCGACTGGACGAACCACTGGGGCATCATGTTCGACGTTTACTCCGAACGTGCATGGCAGTCCATTACGGTTCAGATCGGTGACGCTGGCAACGAACTCTTCGTTTCCAACACCGGTGTACCTCGCGGTCGCACCACGGTGATCGTGCCGTTCCGCACGTTCTCCAAGTTCCCGTACTACCAGCCGCCTAACGCTAAGGAAAACGGCGTGTTCGACCTCAAGAACGTCGTTTCTCTCGACTTCAAACCGGGTGGAGAAGGTTCTAACGGTAGCTTCGAAATCGACAACATTAAGCTCACCAACCAGAAGGAAGTCAAGGCTGCTCAGCGTCCGGCTCTCGTGAAGGTTGAAGTTAAGGGTACCGGCGACGTGATCAACCCGAACATCTCGGGCGGCCTCTTCGGTATCAACGCTGCACTTTGGGATGGCGACATGCTCGACAATCCGAAGTTCAAGGTTCAGACTGCTGAATACGCCAAGCGCATCAACCACGGCATCATCCGTTATCCGGGTGGTCTCCGTGCCGATGACGACCACTGGAAGGAAATCCTCGACAACCACGACTGGATGGTCGATACCGACGAATTCCTCGCTTGGTTGAAGAAGACTGGTTCTAACGCCATGTTCACTGTGAACTTCGGTTCCGGCACTGAAAAGGAAGCCGCTGACTGGGTGAAGCACACGAACATCGACAAGAAGGCAGGCATCGTTTACTGGGAAATCGGTAACGAAGTCTATGGTAACTGGCACCCGTACTATGAAAAGTATGGTAAGGACGGCGGTACCATTTATGGTAAGCGCGCCCGTAAGTTCATCGAAGCCATGAAGAAGGTTGACCCGACTATTAAGGTCGCAGTCCTCGGCGTGCTCGATGGCCAGTGGAATGACAACGTGCTCAAGGAAACCGGCGACATTGCCGACGGTCTCATTGTTCACCACTATCCGCAGCACTTCGGTGAAGAAAACGACTTCGCCCTCCTCTCTGCTCCGCAGGACCTCGTTCCTATCTACAGCCGTCTCCATAAGGTTGTGGACAAGTGGACCAGCCACTTCAAGAAGGACAAGAAGATCGAACTCTGGCTCACCGAATGGAACTCCGTGGACTTCAACCCGGGTCCGCAGACCATCTCTCTCGAAAACGGTCTGTTCGTTGCTGACTACCTCGCTATGCTCGCCACTGAAAATGTGGACAACGCACAGTACTGGGATATCCACAACGATATCACTCCGGAAGGCGGTGACTACGGTTACCTGACCCGTTCTGCAGAAGAATGCATGAACTGCCCGCGTCCGAGCTACTGGGCATTCCAGATGGCTTCTGACGCTCTCCGCGGCAAGCTCCTCAAGACCGAAATCTCCGGTGACAAGGAATCGCTCATCACGACCTACTACACCGAAAACGGCAAGAAGAAGAGCCTCCTCGTGATTAACAAGAGCCCGTACAGCGACTACGAACTCAAGTTGAACATTCCTGGCTTCAAGGGCAAGGCCACTGTCCAGACGCTCGACCGCAGCACTGAAAAGCTGAAGGAAGGCTGGGCAAACGATCCGTCCAAGAAGGCCAAGAAGGGTGTTGACGTGAGCAAGCCGATCAAGGTCGGCAAGCGCACTGTCACCCTCATCACGGTGGAATAATTCTCGCTTAAAAGCGAAAAAAGGGACCGCAGCAATGCGGCCCTTTTTGTATTGTGTGGGCATTCTTTTAAACTGTTGAAAATCTCTACGTACAGGCTAATTCACGTTTTAGTTTTCTTTTGGCCTGTACATTTATGTCAAGAAAAGAATGTTTTGGTGTCTTGTACAGGCTAAACTCATTCATAAATGATATCTGGCCGGTACAAAGCATTTGTAGACAAAGTAATTTTTGAAAAAAACAAAAAAAATACAGGCTAAATCGACTTGAATTCTCGTTTTAGCCTGTATAATTTGATTTATCTGTGCTTTCTGGGCTTGAAACCTATCGTTCCAGGCGGAAGTACACGGCAGCAAGCGGCGGAAGCTTGATATTCAGGCTCCACTGGCGATTCTGCCACGGAATGTCCTGCGTCCAGACTTCGCCGAAGTTGCCTACGTTAGAGCCGCCAAACATGGCTGCATCAGTGTTGAAGATTTCTTTCCACTTGCCGCGAGTCGGAGCGCCTAGGCGGTAGTCGTTGCGAACCACCGGCGTGAAGTTGAACACGCAAAGGATTTCATTCCCGTGGTCATCCTTACGCACGAAGCTTACGATGGAATTGTCGGCATCGTCGCACCAGATCCATTCAAAGCCTGTGTAGTAGTGGTCGATTTCCCAGAACGGGGCGTTTTCCTTGTACAGGTGGTTCAGAACCTTCATCATCTGCAAGAGCTTGCCGTGGCTATCCCAGCTGATCAAGTGCCAGTCGAGGGAGCGCTTTTCGTTCCATTCGCGGAACTGACCGAAATCGTTGCCCATGAAGTTGAGCTTCTTGCCCGGATGCGCATACTGGAAGGCGTAGGTGAGGCGGAGGTTTGCAAACTTCTGCCAGTTGTCGCCCGGCATCTTGCCAAGCATTGAACCCTTGCCGTGCACCACTTCGTCGTGGCTGAACACCTGAATGAAGTTTTCGCTGTAAGCGTACACCATGCTGAAAGTCAACTGGTTGTGGTGGTACTTACGGTGAACCGGTTCGTGCTGAATGTAGCTGAGGAAGTCATTCATCCAGCCCATGTTCCACTTGTAGTGGAATCCGAGGCCGCCCTGCTCAGGCGGACGCGTAATGCTCGGGAAACTAGTGGATTCTTCGGCAATTAAAATCGCATGCGGCGTGAGTCGACCCATGATGCTGTTCAGGTGCTTCAGGAATTCGAGCGTATCGTAGTTGATGTTGCCGCCGTCTTTGTTCGGCACCCACTGGCCGGGGCCCTTACCGTAGTCGAGGTAAAGCATCGATGCCACGGCGTCGACGCGCAGGCCGTCGCAGTGGAATTCCTTGAGCCAGTACATGGCGTTAGCAATGAGGAAGTTCTTGACTTCGTTACGGCCCAGGTTAAAGATGTAGGTGCCCCAGTGCGGGTGTTCACCCTGGCGCGGGTCGGCATGTTCGTAACAGGCGGTGCCGTCGAAACGTCCGAGAGCGTGGGCGTCTTTCGGAAAGTGTGCCGGAACCCAGTCCACAATCACGCCGATTTCGTTCTGGTGGCAGAGGTCCACAAAGTGGCGGAACTGGTCGGGTGTGCCGTAGCGGCTCGTGGGGGAATAGTAACCAGTCACCTGGTAGCCCCAAGATTCATCGAGCGGGTGTTCGGCAAGCGGCAAGAATTCCACGTGGGTGTAGCCCATTTCCTTGAGGTAAGGAATCAAGGTTTCTGCAAGTTCGTCCCAGTTCAAGAATCGGTCCGGATTTGCGGGGTCGCGACGCCAAGAGCCGGCGTGGACTTCGTAAATGTTCATGGGCGAACCGAAGACCTTGGTTGCCCAATGCGTGGTCATGTAAAGGTCGTCGCCCCATTCGTAGCCGTCGAGGTGAGTGGTAATGGAGGCGGTTGCCGGTCGGACTTCGCTGAGCTTCGCAAGTGGGTCCACCTTCACGTGCAGGTTGCCGTCGGCACCATGAATTTCGAAGCGGTAGAGTTCGCCTTCGCCAATGTTCGGAATAAAGATTTCCCAAATGCCGGTGCTGCCGAGCATGCGCATCTGGTGGCGGCGGCCGTCCCAGCTGTTAAAGCTGCCGACCACGGAGACCGCGTGGGCGTTCGGAGCCCAAACGGCAAAGTGTACGCCTTTAAAGCCCTGGTGTTCTACAAGGTTTGCGCCCAGTTTGCGGTACAGTTCATAGTGCGTGCCGCTCGTAATCAAGTGGCGGTCAAAGTCACTAAGTACAGGGAGGAATGCATACGGGTCGGTCAGCGTGTATTCGTTGCCGTCGTCTTGGCGAATGACCAAGTTATAAAAGAAAGGTTCGTATTCCTTGTCGAGAATGGCTTCGAAAAATCCTGTGTTACCAAGCTTCATGAAGTCGAACTCGAACTCGCCGTCGCAAGATTCACCACGAATAAAACTTGCCTGCGGCTGGTAAGTGCGAATCACCGTCTTCACGCCGCGGTCCGTATTCAGCGGATGCAAACCCAAAATTGAAAAAGGATCCTTTGTATTAAAATCCCAAATGGCACGCATGTCTTCCGAAGTCAAGCTCGTGAAGTCATTCCATTCCATATCATACTCCTGTAAAACACCTAGTTGTAATGTCATAAATATAACTTAATCAAAAAAAATGGGGCTTTGCAATTCTATATTTGGGGCATGTACAGGCGAGTCCTTACGATTCAAGATATTTCGTGCTTTGGACAGTGCTCCCTCACGGTGGCACTGCCGATTATTTCTGCGTGCGGTGTCGAGACGGCGGTGTTGCCGTCGGCGATTCTTTCGACCCATACGGGCGGCTTTACGGGCTGGACATTCCAGGACCTGACTAAAGAAATGTTGCCGATTAGCGAGCACTGGCGCGTGGCTGATATCCGCTTCGATGCTTTCTATACCGGTTATCTGGGTTCTATCGAGCAAATCAACATGGTTCAGCACATTATGGACACCAACGGTGTCGATGGTGCGATTCGGGTGGTAGACCCTGCCATGGCTGACAACGGGGCGCTTTACCCCGGCTTTAACATGGAATTTGTCGCTGCCATGAAGGATTTGTGCGCCCATGCCGATGTTTTGCTCCCGAACATGACCGAAGCTTGTATGCTCACCGATACAGAGTATAGCGAAAACATTGACCGCGAAACGGTCGAAATGCTGTGCAAAAAGCTCTGCGCATTGGGCACCAAGTCGGTGGTGCTGACCGGTGTCGGGTTCCGCGCGGGATACACGGGCGTGATGCTTTACGACGGTAAGGATTTCAATTACTACGAACACAAGAAGATTACCAAGGGCTTTAACGGCACGGGTGACTGCTATGCCTCGGCATTTGTGGGTGCTATGCTCCGTGGCCGTTCCATGGTCGATGCAGCCCGAATTGCGGCTGACTTTGTGTTGGAATGTATCGAAAAAACGTACGAAGACAAGTTTCACTGGTATGGAGTCAAGTTTGAACTTGCGCTCCCGAGCTTGATTAAAAATTTAGCAGACGAGTAGGTTCTTATGGCAATTGCGATGGAAGAAACGGTTGACCCGATGCAGTTTACGCAGGTGTTCAAGGTAACGCCTGAGATGATTGACGACAACCACCATTTCAACAATGTGTGGTCGGTGCAGTGGATACAGGATATCGCGATTGCCCATTCCGATTCCGTGGGCGGTACGCAGCTGATGCGTGACCTGGGTGCTGGCTGGATGATTCACGTGCAGCACGTGGAATACAAGAACCAGGCTTTCCTCGGCGATGAAATTCGCGGAACCACGTGGGTGGCTGCCTACGGTAAAGTGGCCAGCTTACGCAAATGCCGTTTTGAACGCGTCTCTGACGGCAAGGTGATTTTTGAATCGGAAACCCAGTGGGTGCTTGTCGACATGAAACGCGGCCGTCCCATGGCCATTTCCGACGAAATGAAACGCCTGTACGTCGGACACTAGTCACCCTGAATGTCATCCTGAGGACGCTCAGGATCAGCATTTCAATCCACATTGTCATCCTGAACTTGGTTCAGGATCAGCTTTTATTTTAAGAAATACTCTGCAATCCGTTGGATTCTTGCCCGGAGGCTTTTTTCGTTGCCTTTGTGGTACGGCGGGTACAGGAATGTCATGGTGTCGAGGGCACTCTGCCGCATTACGTTGCGTTCGTGGCTGAATGTCTTGAATCCGTAAATCCCGTGGTAATTGCCGGTACCGCTCATGCCCACGCCGCCAAACGGAACCGACTGATTTGCAATCTGCAAAATGCAATGGTTTACGCAAGTAGAGCCCGAGGTCGTGCGGGCGATGACTTCGTTGATTTTCACTTCGGACTTTCCGAAAATGTAGAGTGCCAGCGGCTTCGGACGCGCTTGAACGAAGGCAATTGCCTCTTCTAATGAATCGTAGGCGATAATTGGGAGAATCGGTCCGAAAATTTCGGATTCCATAATGCGCATGTCGGGCTTGACATCTGTCAGCACGGTTGCGGGCGTGTAACGGTTTTCAATATCTTCGGGGCTGAATTGTGCGCCCAAGACAGCTTTCGCGCCGTTGTCCAAGGCGTCCTTGATGAGAGCTTGATGGCGTTCGACAGAACGACTTTCTACAATGTGCACAAAAATCTCGGAGTTACGGCGGGCCTCATCGGTATCGCCATACATCTTCTTTATGTTGTCTGCAATGGCTTCGGCCAGCGGTTGCATTAAACGTTGCGGGCAAAGCATGTAGTCGGGAGCAATACAGGTCTGGCCTGCATTCAGGCACTTGCCCCAAGCAAGTTTCTTCGCAGCATCCTTGATTTTGACATCATCCAGAACAATCACCGGCGATTTTCCGCCGAGCTCAAGTGTAACGCCGGCATGAATTTTTGCAGCTTCTTCTGCCACATGGGCACCCACGTTCGGGCTACCCGTAAAGAACACATGGTCGAAGGGGAGAGCGAGCAACTGGTCGCCAATTTCGGCACCTGCGCCCTGCACGACGGCCACTTCGTTTGGCGGGAATACATCTTTAATAATCGATTCTAGAACTTCGGCGACATGAGGAGTCTTGTGGCTCGGCTTCGCAATCACCACGTTGCCCGCGGCGACCGCTGCAACAATCGGCGAAATAAACAGCAAGAACGGATAATTCCACGGGGCCATAATCAGCACGCGGCCCTTGGGCTCAAAGTGACTCACGCTTGAATTCAGCGGGAACAGAAAACTCCAGCTACCGTTTTGGTCTTCGACCCAATCGGGCAAATGATTCACGGTATGATTGATTTCTTGCAGAGCAGGGTAGACTTCGGTGAGCCATGCTTCGGTCTTCGGCTTATGAAAGTCGGCCCATACGGCATCGTAAAATTCCTGTTGTCTCGTTTCAATCGCCTTGTGAAGTTTTAGTAACTTGGCGATGCGTTCTTTCACGCTTGATTGTGCAATTTTCCAGCGGTTTTCACCCTGCGCATCAAAAAGAGTTTTCAAGGAATCGTTCATAACGAAAATATAAGTTTTTTGTTGATACAAACTCAACTATTATCGAATGAGTATAAGCAGACTAATGACTTTATCAATCTTTTTTTATAGATTATAGACATGGCATCTTTAATTGAATACAAAGGTAAACGTCCGGTCTTGGGCGAACGCGTTTTTATCGCCGATGGTGCAAAAGTCATTGGCGATGTCGAAATCGGAGATGATTCTTCGGTGTTCTATAACGCTGTCATTCGCGCAGACCTTGCTGAAATTCGAATCGGCAAACGTACCAATATTCAAGACAATGTAACAGTCCATCTTTCGACTGGGGTTGGCGTGCATGTGGGCGACAATGTAACCGTTGGCCACAATGCCATTTTGCATGCCTGCGATGTAGACGATAACGTGCTGATTGGCATGGGTGCAATCCTTATGGACGGCGTGCATATCAAGTCGGACAGTGTAGTTGCTGCCGGTGCCGTTGTCACGCAGAACAAGGAATTTCCGGAACGCAGTCTGATTGTGGGCGCTCCGGCGCATGTGGTACGCGAACTGACCGAAGACGAAATTCGCAAATTCCACGAAAATGCAGAACATTATTTGATTGTGAAAGACGAATTGATGAAGGTGTAGACCATGTATAAATTTGTCTTTCTCATAAATCCAATCAGTGGCGGCGGCCAGGGCAAGGTGATTCACCAATTCTTGCCCGAAATTATGGCGTCGCTCAATTATACGGAAGACCAGTGGAAGGCCGAATTTACAACGATCGATGGCCTTGAAAAGCAGATTAGCGATGCGCTTGCCAATACCGAAAAGTTGGTTGCCGTCGGTGGCGATGGCACCGTGTCTTCCGTGCTTTCGGTCATGGTCTCTTCGGAATACGCGAAATCCGTAAAAATCGGCCTGATTCCCCTTGGTACGGGTAACGATCTTGCCCGCGTTTTGAACCTTTACAAGCCCTATGTGGACAAGGGTCTTCTGTTCCTGGTGCGCAGGCTTTTGCAGGCCAAGGCACGACCCTTCGATATCTGGAAGGTGAACGGGAAAATCGCTTTTGCGAACTATTTTTCGGGCGGAATCGATGCCCGAATTGCTCACGATTTTAACCGTGCCCGTGCCAATGGCGAATTCAATTCGAATTCTGTGCTCGTGAACAAGCTGCACTATGTCAAGAGTTTCTTTGCGGACCGTTCTTACGCCCTCAAGAAAGGCAAACTTTCGTTTGTGGATGCTGAAGGCCGTCGTTGGCAAAAGATTCTGGATGGTCACCGCACCGTGATTGTGGGCAATATCCCGAGTTTTGCAAGTGGCGCAAATCCGTTCTACAAGTCCGACATGGCGGACGGCCTGCTCGAAATTGTATGCGTGCCGAACATGTTCAGGTTCTTGCTGGCCATTGCCGTCGGAAACTTGCCTGTAATCGGAAATCTGGTCAAGAAGTATTTTATCAAGACTCGCAAGGCAAAATCCGTTAAGCTTGAATTTGCCGAAGACGAATTCTTGCAGCTCGATGGCGAAGATCTGAGCGGTAAACTCGGCGGCCATGTAGACATTGACTTTGCCTGCAAGGTGCAGATTATGGCGCTGGGGGAATAATGTTCTCCGTTCGCGCCTCAGACATTGTCGATTACCTGCAAAACATATCCCAAATTGAATGTCGCGTCTTGCGCGAATCGCCAGAGGTTACTTTGACGGGCTTTGCGGCACTTACGCAGGCTCGCGAAAACGACGTGAGTTTCTGGGTGGGTCGCGTCGAGAGCGTGACGCATGCGAACGGTCCTTCGAACGATGATTTGAAAAAGACGGCTGCCGGCCTCCTATTCGTGCCTTCTGTGGCTGCGCAATCGGGCGAGGTTTCGTTCACCGAGATTTTCCCGAATGCAAAGAACATTATTGCTGTCGCTGAACCTTACCATGCCATGGTCAAGTTTCTGGAGCATTTCGAGGGCAACGGATTCACCGACAATATGGAATCGGGTGTGCATTTTGACTGCGACTACATGGGCGTGGGCTATGGCGAAAACGGCCCCTGGATTCACCCGTCGGCGGTTGTCGAAGGCTTTGTTGACGAAGGCTGCTTTGTCGGGCCCGGCTGCGTCGTGATGCGCGGTGCAAGCGTCGGGCGAGGCTGCCGCCTAGAATCAAACGTGACCATTTACCCGAATGTCATCGTGGGCGAGGGCTGCATTTTTCAAGCGGGCGTCGTGGTCGGTAGCCGCGGGTTCGGGTTTTACGAGCACGAAGGCGAGCGCCGCATGGTGCCGCATTTTGCAGGAGTGCGCATCGGGAACCGCTCAAGCTTTGGCGCGAACACGGTCGTGGCGGCCGGATTCATTTCTCCGACGACCATCGGTGACAATTGCCATCTGGATTCCATGGTGCAGATTGCACACAACTGCGTTCTCGGCAATAACATTTACATGGCCTCGCAGACGGCGCTTGGCGGCACGACGATCCTCGAAGACGGTGTGCAGTTTGCGGGCGGCGCAAAGGCGGCGGGGCACTTGACCGTGGGCAAGAATGCGATTGTGACGGCGAAAGCGGGCGTGACCAAGAGCGTTCCCGCTGGCAAGACCGTTGCTGGGTTCCCCGCAATTGACATCGACATCTGGCGTCGTCAAATGGTCGAGCTCCGCGTCATGGCGAAGAAGAGTAAAAATGTGAAATGAGAAATGTGGAATGTGAGATTATTTATTTCACATTTGTCATTACACAATTTCACATTGCATCTGTGTCATCCTAATCGAAAGCTAGGGTCTCTTATTTTATATTTGTTGCCGTAATGAGTGGCATTTTGAATTTTACATCTCCCAGCTTAAGCTTTGGTTCGACTTCAGTTTCTGTCGAGCCTCTGGAAAAGGACCCGCAGAAGGTTCCCTTTGTGGCTTGGTATGTGGGCGAAAAGCTTTTTTACCGCAGCGATGCGTGTCATTGTTTTGAGGAACTGGAATTTTTTGCGAAGCGCACCGCTGGCTACAAGTTGAGCGAATCTGGCTTGGAACTTTTGTCGCCGGAGCATTTGGCTCCCGTGTTCCTGATGTGGCCGCACCGGCGCTTTAACGTGCGACTCTCTGATGCGGCCAAGCCCGAAGTCCCGATGATGGACGGTTCTGCGATTCCGTTCTTCTGCGAAATGCGAAAATTCTGCGGTGCGCCCGAAGAGCTGGTCTTCTTCGATGCGCCTGTGCATGCCGAGTGGGACTTGGGTAGCGATGCCGCGGTTTACGGCCATGTCCGCATTACGCCGGCGGAAACTTTCGAAGTCGAATACGTTCTCGATCGCAATACCGCCCGCGACGGTTACGACCTGAAGTCGGCGGCGTCCGTCTCCATTTATTCGCCCGAGAACTTGTACCAAATTTTCATGGCGCGCACCTTCATTCACCAGGTGGAACTGGAGCGCGCTCAAGCGGCAGGGCTCCTCGCCGGAGTCGATGAATCTTGCGGACTCCTGCTCAAAGCGGGGGATTGCGCGACTCAAAACAGCGCCTGTTCGCCTAAATTCCGCATCGCAAACGAACCCGCGATGCATAAAATACTAGATTTGATTGGAGACCTGAGTTTTATCTGTCCGGCCCTTCCGAGGGTCCGAATCGAAATCACCAACGGTGGGCATGTGTCCCACCACCAAATCATGGAGAAAATCATTCCTTATGTCAATGCTGGAATCTTTACCCAAGTCTAACGTCGATGGAATCCTCTACGATGCCGAAGTCGTCCACAGCGTGCTTCCGCAGAAGGCCCCGTTTGCCTTTGTCGATGAAATCTTGAGCCTCGACGCAGAAAACATGGAAATCGTTGCCAAGTGGCACTTGACCGGTGAAGAAGGTTTTCTCAAGGGACATTTCCCGGGCAATCCGGTACTCCCCGGCGTGATTCAGATTGAATCCATGGCCCAGGCCGCTACGCTTCTCACCATGATCGGTCGCGAAGCCGAAACCACGGGCAAGCGCCCGGCATTCATGGGAGTCGAAAACTGCCGTTTCCGTGCTCCGGTGATTCCGAAGGCCGAAATTGTCCTGAAGGCCAAGCTCATCATGGCCCGCCACGGCATTTACAAGTACAGCGGCGAACTCCTGACCGTCGATGCCGAAGGCAAGGAAACCCTCTGCACCAAGGCCGACTTTAGCGCCGCCATGGTGTAATTATTTATGCCCGAGTCATGCTGACGAAAGTCAGCATCAGCTTTTCATACCTGAGAAAAATAGACTTTATTGTCACGCTGATTGGGAATCACTAACGTGATTCCTTTTTTTATAATTTAAATTTGGCAAAAAAGATTGAGGTTCCAGGAGGTTTTCTGTGAAATATTTTGCTGCGTTGTTGATTTCTGCGGTTTTGTTTGTTGCCTGCGGCGATGAATCGAGTAGCTCTGCGCCTGCCCCAGACCCGAGCGAAGAATCGTCTTCGTCCGTGGAAAAGACGAAGGAATCTAGCTCTTCCGTTAAGCCCACTTCTAGCGATGGCAAACAGTCTTCTTCTTCTACAAAAAAAGATGAATCCAGCAGCAGTGTTGTGAAATCTTCTTCTTCGAAAAATAAGTCGAGTAGTAGTGTGTCGAATCCTGCTTCTAGTAGCAGTTTTGATATAAATGCTCCTTGTACCTATGGTGATATATACATAGAAGAATTTCCTGATTATAGAAATGGGTATATCTGTTATGAGGATGGCTGGAAACTGTATGTAGAGAAAACAATTTTAGGAATGTCTTGCCCGGAAGATGGTGATTTTAAAAGAAACCAAGGTGTTGTTTATGAATGCGTTGATGGCCGATGGCTGAAATATGAGTATTCATCCTCTAGTTCCACACCCAAGAGTAGCAGTAGCCAGGGGTACAAATCTTTGCCGAGTCCGTTGCACTATAATATGAGCTATGGCGAATTTACGGATACTCGTGACGGTACAAAGTACGCCACAATCGATATCGATAATGAGTATGGCCCCGATAGTGTCCATCTAGCTTTTACTGTATTTGCCCAGAATCTTAAATATCATGAAAAAATGGTTACTGGTACAGAAGAGCAAGATGACGACACAAAAGTTGAAATGTACTGCTATAACGACAGCATTGAGTATTGCAAAGACTGGTGGGGCGGCTTGTACCAGTGGGCTGAAATGATGGCTTTGCCGTATGAATGTAACAGTAAAAACTGTGCCGATTTGATTGATACGGATGGAGACGGTTTCCATCAAGGTATTTGCCCGAGTGGCTGGCATGTAATGACCGAAAGGGAATTGCTTGCGGCATCTTATGCTTCAGACGTTGGCGTAAGTGAAATTGAAAGATCGAATACTATAAAATCAGAAATTTCCTTTTCGTTGGTCGGAGGAAGAAATCTTACCGGAATGAGCCTAATTGCAACAGGCTATCGTTTGAATAGAATGGATGGAAATAAATTGGTAGTGTTCAAAAACCTTCGAAATGGAACTTTTTTTGATTTTCCTGCAGAATATGAAGCCGTGGATGCTGCTACATGTAGAGGTGGAGCTGTGTATTCTGATGATGCTTATTTGGCATGGGGTAATCAAAAAAGGTACGGCGCTTCCGTTCGCTGCGTTAAGGACTATTAATTCTTTTCCTCTGAAGGGGTTTGCTTTGAGGAAAGCGGAGGGGAGTGCCTGACCGCAAAGCGAACATTCCGGAACGGCCATGTGAGCGTGCGGTGTAGGCAGAGACGAAGCGCTATTCGTTATAAGTAACACCTTCTGTGTCTAAAAATAGATTTTGCGTTAGCAAAATCCGATAAATGCGTAAGGCGAATATTGCAGGGCTGCTTGCAGACCTATAAGTGAGCCTAGCATTTAACGCCGTTGGCGTTCGTGGCTACGGTTATGCCATAACAGAAAACAAGTTTTCTGCTGCGTCATAACCTTGCACACTTTTAGTACTTTAGTACAATCCGTGTGGCTTTTGGGGTTTTAGGGGCTAAGCCCCTAGGCGAGAGGGTGGAGAGCAACGAAGTGCGAACCAGGGGGAGACTTCCCCCTTTTTTACGGGTCTAGCAACTCGCCACGAATCACTTCGACCTGATCCCCAATCAAACTGATGATGTTGGTCGGATTGATTTCGATGGGGCCGCAGTCGACCATCATGTCGACGGAATGCTCAAATGTCTTCCAGATATCGTCCGGCTCGTACATGTCTTCTTCGGTGAGCTTGGCGGCCGTACTCAGAATCGGCTTGTCGAAATGCTGGAAAAGTTCCTTGAAGAACGGGTGCGTCGGCATTCTCACGCCGATTTCCGGGCGCTTGACGTCCAGGCGGCGGGCGATATGCGGGTCGGCGGGCAAAATAAACGTGTACGGCCCGGGCACGCGCGGCTTCATGATATTGAATGCAAAGTTGTCTACACGGGCGTAATCGGTCGCCTTGCGAATATCCGGAATGATGAGCGCCATGAAGAACTTCTTCATCGGCTTCTTGAGGGCATAAAGCTTGTGGATTGCCTTGGGCGATTCGGCGTTGCAGCCAATTGCGTAACCAGATTCAGTGGGGTAGAGAACAAGACCGTCGTCTTCGAGGGCGGCTGCGGCAAGCTTCACGATTCTCGCTTGCGGATTTACAGGGTGAACTTCAAAACGCATGGCGATAAAATAGTAAAAACATAGGAAATTGCAATAGCTGATTTTAAGGGCTAAAAACTCAAAATTCCTGCTGTTTAGCCTGTCTTTTTTCTATTTTGTATGCCGTAAAATAATACGGAGTTTTTATGTCCAATTATTGTCCTGTTATCGGTCTTGAAATCCATTGTCAGCTCGCGACTAAAACCAAGATGTTCTGCGGCTGCGAAATCGAAGTGAATACGACCCCGAACAAGCACGTTTGCCCTGTTTGCCTCGGTATGCCGGGTGCCATGCCCGTGCCGAACAAGAAGGCGGTGGAATATGCAATTCGCCTGGGCCTCGCCCTGAACTGCGAAATCGACCTGAACGCGATGTGGACCCGCAAGAACTACTTCTACCCGGACTTGCCGAAGGGCTACCAGATTACCCAGACGGGCGGACTTCCGGTGTACGACCACCCGATTTGCAAGAACGGCTGGCTCGAAATTGTCAAGGAAGACGGCACCAAGAAGCGCGTGGGCATTACCCGTATCCACATGGAAGAAGACGCCGGTAAGCTCATCCACGACATGAGCCCGACCGATTCCCACTTCGACGCGAACCGCTGCGGCACTCCGCTCTGCGAAATCGTGACTGAACCGGATATCCGTAGCCCCGAAGAAGCCGTGCTCGTGCTGAAGAAGATCAAGCAGACGCTGGAATACACCCGCGTGTCCAACGCCAACATGGAAAACGGCAACATGCGCTGCGACGGCAACATCTCTCTGCGTGCCAGCGAAGACGCTCCGTTCGGTATCCGCGCCGAAATTAAGAACTTGAATAGCTTTACGAACCTCGAAAAGGCTCTCTACTGCGAAATGAACCTGCAGGCCTCGACCCTCGACGCCGGTAAGGAAGTGGAACAGTGCACCAAGCGTTACGACCCCAACGCGGACAAGACCATCGTCATTCGCTCCAAGGAAGACGCCCACGACTATAAGTATTTCCCGGAACCGGACATGGTCCGCCTCGTGACTGACCCGGCCTTTGTGGAAGAAATCCGTCGCACGCTTCCGGAACTGCCGGATGCCCGCCGCAAGCGCTTCATGGACGACTTCGGTGTTTCCGAATATGACGCCATGGTGCTGACCGAAGACCGCGACGTGAGCGAATGGTACGACACCGCCGCGAAGAATTGCAAGAACGGCAAGGTATTGGCCAACTGGGTGATTACCGAACTTTTGGCCAAGGTGAAGGAACTGGAAGGCGGCCTCAGCGCCCTCAAGATCAAGCCCGAAGACCTCTGCAAGCTCGTGAACCTCATCGCCGATAACACCATCAACGGTAAGATTGCAAAGACCGTCTTCGCCGAGATGTTCGAAACCGGCAAGGATCCTGAAGCTATCGTGAAGGAAAAGGGTCTCGTGCAGGTGACCGACACCGGCGCCATCGAAGAAGTGGTCCGCGCCGTCTGTGCCGAAAACGCTGCCCAGTTTGCCGAATTCAAGGCAGGTAAGGTTGCTCTGAAGGGCTTCTTGGTCGGTATGACCATGCGCAAGTCCGGTGGTAAGGCTAACCCGGGCCTCGTGAACCAGATTCTCGACAAGCTCGCTAAGGAATAATGCCTTAATGCGTTTTGCATTTGCAATTCTTCTCGCGTTATTTCTCGCTTTGCCCGCAGCAGCTGCCGACACTCCAAACAAGTGCGACAGCCTGCGCGTGAGCACGCTGAATATGACCGAGGAGCAGATTGCTGAAATTTGTGGCATCGATTCTGCGAAGCTAGCTGAAGGGCCGACTCTCCAGGAACTCAACGAAGAGGACCCTAAGTATATCAAGCGTGAATATAACCACCGCCAGCAAGTCATTGTGGGTAGCGTGGTGATGCTCTGCGTTGCGTTGGCCATGGTCCTGATGAACAACTACAACCCGAAGCGGTGAGTCAAGCATAATTATCACACTGATGGGAATCACTAACGTGATTCCTTTTTTAATGTTAAACTGAAATGCCGTTAGGCATTTCCAATCCGTGTGGCTTTTGGGCTTTATTATACAGTCTGTATAGTATTTTTAAATCTACTGATTGAAATTGCATAAAAATTGAGAAATTTTTATAAAAATCTTGATTTTGTATAGTATTTTTATTGACTTATCGAAAGTAAAAATATATCTTAGTGTATATGAAATCGATACTCGAATATAAGGATTATCGCCTGTATATACAGGATTACTACGACGAACGCAAGCGTTTGGGCGCGTTCTCGTGGCGAGAGTTCTGCAAGAGTGCCGGCTTTACTTCGCCGAATTTTTTGAAGCTCGTTTGCCTGGGTGAAAGCAGGTTGGGCGCACCGAAAATTGAAAAAGTCGCGAATGCTATGGGGCTTCTCGGTTACGAAAAAGATTATTTCCGCGAAATGGTAACGTTTTGCAATGCCAAGAAGGATTCCGTCAAAAAGGCCGCTCTGCTTGAAATGCAGAAAATTGCGACGGAGCACAAAATGCGCGTTATTGACGGTGACGCCTTTCAGTATTATGAATCGTGGAAATACCCTGTAATGAGGGAACTTGCTCCGATGATGCCGGGTGCCAACCCGAGTGATATTGCAGAAGAATGCAAAGAGCACGTGTCGGCTGAAGAGGTTCGCGATATCCTGAGTTTTCTGGTCAAGGCCGGGTTCCTGAAGAAGGACGGGGACAAGGTCTATTCGCAGACGGAGCAGAACGTTATCGGGTCGAAGGAGGCTCTGCCTATTGCAATCCGTTCCATGCACAAGGAAATGGCGAACATGGCTGCGCGGGCTGTAGATCGCTATTCCCCAAGCGAACGCTATTTTACGGGGTTGACAGTCGGCGTGACCGAAGAGGCAAGCAAGAGGATTGTCGAAGAAATAGACGCTTGTTGCAAGAAGGTGCTCTCCATTGTGAACGAGTATAAGGATTCAGACCAGGTCTGTCGAATCAATTTCCAGTTTTTCCCGTTTACGGACAAGATTAAGGAGGCGTCCCATGCTTAAGAAGTTTGCTCTTGTCTCAGGTTCTCTGTTTTTGATACTTGTGATTGCGTGTTCCGGTGGAGGAACGGTGGATCCCAATACCTTGGCTGAAAACAGTAACTCGTTGAGTTCGTCGAGCAACGGTCTCTCTGAAACAGAAAACGGGATGGATATCAAGCCGGTAGAAGTGTCTTCGTCATCTGAGATATCCGATATGATCGATGGAGGTATTGCACATACGAAGGACTTTTCGCTCCAGTGTTTGGACAATGTGGATCCTTTGAGCAATTCGGCAGAACTTTCGGACGATACAGAGAGGGATTCTGTTGCCAGTCGAAAGGTTGGTGACGACGGTTTTGATACTATCGTTATTCCCCAAATGTACATGTCTTGCGGAGCTGTTTTTGAACGTTTCGATGTCTATGCATCCGATGGAACTCTCTATGTTGATGTGGTCGAGGCTGCGGATAGCCCGATAACCAATTGTGTTTGCCCGACACGAGTGTCTTTCAGAATTGAGCACAACGAGGCGTTCTTCAATACGCAATATCTCGTGTTTGGCAGACAAAAGTTTGTTATTGAAGATTAACTTTAGTTAAAGAGGAGAATGAATATGAAAAAGTATCTTGCATGCGCGGCAGCGCTTTCGCTTATGATGGTTGCCTGCGGGGACGATTCGTCTTCGAACGCCAAAGGCGGCGAAAAGGGAGGAACTCCCGCAGGAAAGGATATCGCACACGCTGGAAATTGCGGCGTCTTTACTCCCTGGGAAGGGGAGGGCGAGGCCTTCGTGATAGGATCTAAAGATGAAGGCTACCAAGTTCTTCTTCCGAAGATGGAATACGATGTCGAATTGTGCAATGAATGCCTGTACGAACGTTCCGGCGATACCCTGCATATCTGGAATTCGGATTCGACGAGTGAGGCTTTGAACTGGATCTGCACTACGGACTTTACGTTCGATATCTCTGATGCAGATGCCGATATCAAGTATTTCTCGTACGAGAATTCGGTTTTCAAGATTGTGGAAGGCCCTGCTCCGGAAAAGATTTCTTCGGGTATGGTCAATACATCGTCGTCGAGCGAGAATCCGTCTTCGAGCGGGAATGAGCAATCTTCCTCGAGTGAGTCGATTGAATCGTCCAGTTCACAAGATGTATCGTCCTCAAGTGAACCAGGCTCTTCGTCGAGCGAGATTCCGCCGAGTTCTTCTTCTAGGCGTGAATATAACGGTCCTGTACCACTGAAAAGCATTACGGCGACCTGCCAGGAAAAAGTATGGACGAATGAACCGGTTGTTGATCCCGTGCTGCCTGCGGCGTATCTCAGCATTTCCAACAGCTATGCGCAAATTGACTTGGAGAATGTCAAGTTGAGTTACGCCTGCGATTCCGCTTTGCAGAAAGCTTTCTTTGATAGCCTGAAAGCGGATAATACCGTGGCGTCGGTTATCGGGGATACGCTCTTTGTGAATTTCCAGCGTTTCGAAGAAAAGGGGGTGGAATTCAGGTGTGGCTGCACGGCCGATGTGCAATTCACGTTTGACGAAAACTACAACGTCTTCGACTACACGGCGTTCGAAAACAACAGGCCACCGCTGGAACTGAAGCATAAATTGATAAACCAGCCGGATCCGGGCTATCAGAAGATTTCCAATGCCGATTTGCAGTGCATGGGTAATGCTTTCTCCGAAGATCCGATGGTCGATGCCGCTATCCCGCCTGTGGCGCACATGTACTGGGACGGTGATTCAGCGCAGGTTGTCATAGAAAGTATTTCGCTTACTTGCGGGTCGGTAATCGAAAGCATCGAAACTCAGGTAAAGGACAGTATATTTTATGTGACTCCGCATTACGATACTTCAGCCCCGCTGGCAGATTGCATTTGCAATACAAGGGTCAGCTTCAACGTGGAGCTTAGAGACCCGTTTACCGAAGCGACCATGCTGGTGTATGACAATGATCTTGGCAACAAAATGCGGCTGATAAAGGAAGTTATGCCGTATGACATCCAGTTGAACGCAGGGCAACGTTAATCTTGGCGACGAGTGCGGTTGATAAAGGAATATTTTTCTATATTTCGGGCCATGAAATACACAGACGAAGCAAAACAGAATTTCAAGGCCCTCTCCAATAACCCGTATCCTGGTCGTGGCATTGTGCTCGGCGAAAGCGCCGATGGCAAGTCCTACGTGCAGGTCTACTGGATTATGGGCCGTAGCGTTAACAGCCGTAACCGCGTTTTCGAAATGGAAGCCAAGACCGGCTTCATGAAGACGAAGGCCTTCGACGAATCCAAGCTCACCGACCCGCACCTGATTATCTACTACCCGGCTCGCCACACGGCCGACGTGCAGATTATCACCAACGGTGACCAGACCGATACGATTTATAACGCTATCAAGCTCGGCGGTACTTTCGAAAGCGCTCTCGCTACGCGCCAGTACGAAGACGACGCTCCGAACTTCACACCGCGTATTTCCGGTATTCACTACAAGAACGCCCAGCCCGCCGTGTACAAGCTCTCCATTCTCAAGAGCCGTAACAATAGCGAAGAAGCTGGTTGCGAACGCATGACGTTTGAATACGAAAAGGCTCTGCCGGGCCTCGGCCACTTCATCAGCACTTACGAAACCGATGGCAACCCGATTCCGTCTTTCAGCGGTTTCCCGAAACTGATGCCGATTTTTGACAATGCCGAAGACACGCTCAAGAAGTATTGGGCCGCTCTCGACAAGGACAATAAGGTGTCTCTGATGGTCAAGTGGATTGACAAGAAGACCTTCAAGGCCAAGACCTTGATCGTCAATAAAAACAAGTAATTATTATTGTCTTCTATTTTTCCACCACGTTCCCGAGGATGTGGTGGATTTTTTTTATGCCATCGAATGCCGAGGGGCTGCTGATATAGTAGAAGATTTGCTCCACCAGCGCATCGGTGTTGAAGTCGTAAGAGGGAATGCGCAGCAGATAGCTTTCCATGGAGTTGTCGAAGGCAATGTAGGTCGGACCAATATTTGGCTGCGGAATTTCCATGTTGTTTTCTTCGACCATTTCCATAAAGATGCCTGCGACTTCGTCGTTCACGCAAATCCAGGGCATGTTGTTGCCGTTTTTCGCCTGGAATTCGAGGGCGCGTTCAGCGAGCGTTTTGAGTTTTTCTTTTTCGAGGGTACGCGCCATGATTTCCACGGAAAGTTTTTCGACTTTCTTGCGGGCAATTTGTTTGTAATCCCAGGGACTTGCGAATTCCGCATCCACGTAGGGGTGCACCACCAGGCCCGATTCTTCGAGGCCGGTCAAGCGGTCCTTGGACCAGGAACTGTTGTGGTACGGCGAAAAGTATCCGACTTCGGTCACGCCAAGGCCGAGCAGGTAGCGGCCGATTTCTTTGCCGGGGTTCTTGCCGAAGGTGGAGTTAAAGAATATCCAGTTGTCCTTGCGCAAAAAGCTGCGGGGTACTGCGTCGATGGGGTGTTCCCACCACACGGCCACGGGGAACTTGGCGTCTGCAAAAAACGTCAGGAGGGGCCTAAAGTTCTGCACCAAAAGCGTCGAAAGCACGGCCCCCACGGCGTTCGGGTGTTCCGAAAGCTTGCATGGCTTTCCGCTTCGGTCAATGAGTTTGCCCGAGGCATCGTTGATGCCGAACAGGGTCAGCTTGTAATGGTTTTTACCTGCGGTCTTGTACACGAGCCGCAAAAAATCCAGTTCGCGTTCGCTTTCGGCGCTGAATCCGCCCCAGCTGTTGCAGCGCGTCACGAAGATGAGTTCGCTGAGCGGCGCGTCGTCTTTCTTTTGCTGTTTGCGGTAAAAGAGGTACTGGCGGCCTTCTTTTTTCAGGATGTTGCGAGCCACCTTTTCTTCCAAGAACTTGCGGAGCGTGCCCTGCGACACGTTGTAGCGGGCAGAAAGTTCCTTGGAAAGTGGAAGCGGTTGCGAGGGCTTCAGATAGCCTTGCGCAAAGTCGCGTTCGAAAGCCTTGGCGAGCTTTTCGGAAACCGTCTCGTGAATAAAGGGAACCTTGGTCCGTAGGGGAGACGTGCCCCAGAAACAGCCTTTACCCTGAATCTTGCAAATTTTTCCGTTGGATTCCAGCTCGGCAAGCGCAGCCTGCACTGTGCCCGACGAAGCGCCGAAACTCTTGATCATGGAACGCACCGACGGGAGTCGGTCGCCCTCGGCGAGGTTCATGTCGAGCAAAGCCTTGATAATCCGCTGTTTCATGCCTAAATATTAATAAAATATAATCTGCAATTGAGCCGAGCGGTCTGTGTGAGCCACAAAACCCCAAGCGTTAAGCTGGGGCGGTGGCGAGAGCGAGGCGACGTCACATTTTAATGTTTGAAACAGAGCCGAGCGGTCTGTAAACAAAAGACCTGCGCAGGGGAGGTTCCTGCACAGGTCGGGGTTGTTTGGGGTTGGATGAATTTCTAGAAGTTGAAGTCAACCTGATAGTTGGCCTTGTTGCTCGGGTTCACGCGAGCGCCCTTGGCATTCACGGTACCGCGGATTTCCTTGTTCTGGAGCTTGGCGCGGTTCTGGAGAATGCCGGTGTTCTGATCGCTGCTAGAGCTTACCGGATTGTATTGGCTGCTGGAGCTCGGAGCTACGCTAGAAGACGATGCGATGCTCGAAGAGCTCTGGACGCTGCTCGAAGACTGGGGGGCCGGACCAACACTATTGAATTCGGCGTCTCCGGCAGCGTCTTGAGGAACCTGACCGTTGAAGTTTTCCTGACCCTTGCGAGTGAGGGCCAAAATCAACATGCCGTTCCTAGAATAAATATTCTTGTCAGTGAGATCCACGCGGTTTCCGTCAAAGGTCCAGTCGCCCTTGCCCCAGCGGGAACTATTGAAATTCTCGAAATTGTCAGACCAGTCGAGCGTAAAGTCGCTGCCGTTCGGACCCTGGCCCGGAGTATACTTGTAAGCCTTAACCCAGTTGATGAACTGGAAAAGCGGAAGCTTGGATTCGTCGAAATTACCGACCCATTCGGCACTTTCAGAAGACCAAAGGTTAAAGCGCAGCCCCTGCGTTCCAATCAGGTTTTCGACCTGGTTCTTGCTGTCGTTCTGACCCTTGGTGGTCTTGCGGACTTCGACACCGTCGACAGTCCAACGCACATAATCAGGAGTCCATTCGATTGCGTAGGTATGGAAAGACTGGTCTGCAGCAGGATCGACTTTGTGGTGCTTTTCGCTAGTGACCTGAGCGCCGGCCTTACCGGTAATAATGTTGGACTGGAAGCTGCTCGGGCTCTTGCCGAGAACTTCGATATCGACTTCGACCCAACGGGGGGCGCTAGCCTGTTCGGAACCGTTCTGGTAGAGGAACATGGAACTGACGGTACCGGAGGCTGCCGCCATCTTCATGCGGGCTTCATACTTGCCATACGTATATTCTTTCAGAGTATAGAGTTCTGCGCCGCTAAAGTCTTTTGCCATGGTTGCTACCGCCGCGATTGCGAGTACGGAAAGAGTCGTTTTGAGATGCATCATGCCTCCAATAAACACATCCAAATCACCAATAGTGAATTTATAAAGAAAATGCAGACGTTACAACGCCTGCAAATATCAAAATAAAACAAGTGTATCAGTTGTTTTGTTGTGTTTTACAAATCCAGCGATTCCTGTGCCGACGCTTCGGCAAGAGCCTTCGGAATGCTGCGATGAAGCATCTCGTAGGCGGTGCGCGTGGCGGTACGGCCACGCGGCGTTCGCGCGAGGAGCCCCTTGCGAATCAAGTACGGCTCGTAGACTTCTTCGAGGGTGTCCGGCTCCTCGCCGAGCGCTGCCCCGATGGTGCCCAGCCCCACGGGGCCACCGCCAAACTTGTCGATAATCATGGACAGAATCTTTCTGTCCATGTGGTCAAGGCCTTCGCCATCGATTCCAAGCATTTCAAGCGTCTTGCTTGCCGACATCAAGTCGATGACGCCGGTGCCACGCACCTGGGCGACATCTCGGCAGCGCCTTAATACTCGGTTTGCAATACGCGGCGTGCCTCGGCAACGCCCGCTCAAAAGCTTGGCCGCATCTTCTTCGAGCCCCACATTCAAAATCTTCGCGCTGCGCATCAAAATGCTCTTGATGTCGTCTTCGTCGTAAAGTTCCAAGCGATAATGTAGTCCGAATCGGTCGCGCAACGGGCTTGTCAAAAGTCCACTGCGGGTCGTTGCGCCCACAAGCGTAAAATGCTTGAGCGGTAAATTCACGCTGCGAGCTGCCGGCCCGGAATCCAGCATAATGTCGAGCCTAAAATCTTCCATGGCGGGGTAGAGGTATTCCTCCACCACACGATTCAGACGATGAATTTCATCGATAAACAAGATGTCATTCTCTTGCAGACTCGTCAAAAGCCCCGCAAGATCGCTCGCTTTTTCGAGCACAGGACCGCTCGTAATGTGGATATTCACGCCCATTTCTTTGGCAATGATTCCGGCCAAAGTCGTCTTGCCAAGACCCGGAGGCCCGCAGAATAAGCAATGGTCTAGCGAATCGCCACGATGCTTCGCGGCTTCAATCGCAATCGAAAGGCTTTCTTTAATGTTCTTCTGGCCGGTAAATTCTGCAAGGCTAGGCGGGCGGAGTGTGCGTTCTACATCGCTTTCGTCGCCCGTTCTACGTTCCGGAGAAATAATGCGCTGGTCGTCCATTTTCGATTGTCATGCCCGGCGGAACCGGGCATCTCCTCTTATAAATATTTCAAAGCCTCGGGGATAAGTGTTGCGGCATCTGCCGAATCGCCCAAGATTTCAGCCGCCTTCATCACGGCCTTTTCTGCCGCCGGATCCTTCACGCCGAGTGTATGCAAGGCCAGAACCGCTTCCATCTTCGGGCCCGTCAGGGCTCCCATTCCGGTAATTCCGGAGCCTTCCACGTCGCCCAAAGCTTGCAGCATGGCGCCCGCCTTATCCTTCAGCGAAAGCACCATCTGTTCGCAAGTCTTTTTGCCGAGCCCCTTGATTTTGCCCAGGGCGCTCTTGTTGTCGCTTGCAATCATGTTCAAAAGGTCTGCGGGGGAGCTTCCGCTCAGAATACGCTGAGCAAGCTTTGGCCCCACGCCATTCACTTCGAGCAGCATGATAAAGGAGTCTTTCTCGGTCTTGTCCGCAAAACCGAACAGCGTCATGGAATCTTCGCGCACCACCAGGTTCGTGTAGAGCGTTACTTCGCTTTCTACCTCGGGCAACTTGCCCGCTGTGTAGGCCGAAATATTTACGCCATAACCCACGCCGTTCACGTCTACAACCACGAAAGTGGGGGACTTTTCAATCAAAATTCCGCGAATCCGTTCAATCATTGCCTACAATGCCTCAAAACAGTTCTAAATCATAAACATCTGTTCACTGCACAAATATATACTATTTTAGCCAATTTTGTCAAGCCAAATCACATTTTTTACAAAAAAATTATATATTTTCTCCAAAAAGTGGTTTTGTCTTTAATGAAGTTTAGGGGGGCTTTCATGAAAAATACACTTAAATATTTTTTGGGGGTATTTCTCCTATTTTCTGTTTGCGCATGGAGTAAAGCATCAGACATTCTCATCGTCGTTGACGACGAAATGATAAAAGACAACGAAATCAGGGATGCCATCAACACCTATACAGATGACATTTGGAATACTTATCAAGTAAATGCCTCTGTCATATCTTTCAAATCCCAGAAGAACGGCGGGAAAGTCACCGACCTAAAAGAAATACTCGTAAGCAAGAAGGATTCCATCGCGGGAGCCATTTTCGTTGGAGACATTCCGCGCGCTCAATTTGAATTCTACCAGAAAACAGAAGAAGGATTCCGATACCAACGTTGGGTAACAGACTTATACTTCATGGATCTTGACGGTATTTGGAAAGACACTGCTGCCGGAGGCCCCGAAGCCTATGGCGGAAAGTTGTTTGAAACCACCACGACAACATTAAACTTTGATGTACGCGATGGTTCTCCGGTACCAGGGAAAGTACCGGCAGATAGTTTTTCAATTGCATATTCCGGATACATCAAATCTCCAGTCACCGCACTTTGTTCCCTGCAGCTTACCACGGACAATGACAGACGCCTTTGGATTAACGATTCCCTGCTCATTGACGCATGGTTCAACAACTGGGACATTCCCTATTACAGCGCTTTTCAATTCCAAAAAGACAGTCTCTACAAATTCAAACTGAACTATGCAGAAGAATTTGGCGACGCTTATCTTACCCTAAAATGGAAATGCGGGGATAATGCCTCCTATCAACCAATCCCTGATTCCGTTTGGCGTCAAAATGACAAGAGCACACGCGGTCTCAATCAAACCTATTACGGAAATATTTTCATGATAGATTCGCTCCCCGAAGAGGACATAAAGCACCTTTGGATTTCTGGAAAATCCAATGGAGTTTTTGACGGGCACTATTCCAAAAGTGGCGCAGTTTCTGATTCCTTTGAAATATGGGTTTCTCGAATTGACCCCAACACGGCCGGTTTCTACGGTAACCCCAAAACACTTTTATTGAACTATTTCGAGAAAATCCACAACTACTATCTCGGTTTGTTCAAGAAAGCTACGCGTAGCGCCATGTTCCTAACTGAGGAAGGAGGCCTAGACAATCCTCTCGACCAGAAATTCGTTGATGGCTTGAGCGTTCTTTATTCACCAGACTCCCTTGATAAGTCCATCGCTGACGGGCAGGAATATCTAGACAACATTAAATCAGACAAGTATGATTGGGCCCTTTACGGTGGGCACGGAGGCCAGACTGGCCTTGGAAACGGGCTGGATATAACACGAGTGGAAAGAAACATGTGCGTGTCACCGAGATTCTTCCACTTTGCCTGCTGTGGTCCACTTACCTGCTATGATTTCTACGGCAACGCCAATAGTGCCTCTGTTGGAAGCGAGCATATCTTTAACACGATTAACGGCGGTTTTGTAAGTATTGGTTCATCCAAAACCAGTGGAAGTGACCAAATGGATGGTTTCATGTATTACGCCTTTGAGCACAAATTCATTGGCGAATCGTTCCTGGAATGGGTAAACGAAAGGGTGAAAAGGAACCAGTACAGTCACAAGGAAGACCTTTTCGATTGGTTCTATGGAGAATCGATTATCGGAGATCCGATGCAAAAACTGGAAGTGCCAGAACAAAAAACGATTCACATCCATAAAGTCAAAGCACAACGGATGCCACAAAAAAACGGCAAACTGTACGACCTTTTGGGAAGAACCAAAGGCTATTACATCCAGTAATCAACGAACCGAAAAACCAAAGATTTTCGACTTTGGGCCGTTTGTGACATTTTATCCAAAGAAATTGAGAGATTTTGTTTAAACTCCTTTATTTGAATTATATTTTTATTGGAAAAGAAGGAGAATAAAATGTCACATTTAACACGTAAGCTGTCTTACATTGCGTTTTTTGTACTTGTGGCAGCCATTTCGGCAAACGCCTATACCATCAAGTATAACTTGAACGGGGGAGTCAATGATCCGGACAACCCGACAAGCTATGTTCAGGACAAAACAGACCTTTTTTTGAAGGACCCGACTCGCGAAGGATATTCCTTCTTAGGGTGGTATGTTGTCGCGTCTAGTTCGAGTGATTTTCGAGATGCTATGTATTTTGGATACTATCAAGGTAAAACGACGCACACTGTTGGCTATTACCTTGGAAGTTTTACCGTGGAAGCGAGATGGGGGCTTATTCCGGAGACCCCAAAACAGGATGAGCGAGGCTGTTACCTAATTCATAATGCCAATGAACTTTACGGCATAGCGTCGGTCTCTACTCCCAATAGGGATTCTTACAGCAAGCCACGTTACCTTTTTAACGGCTGCATTTCGCTCCAGAATGACATTGTTGTAAATGAAAATCTCCTGGACGAAAAGGGTGATGTTGCCTTGGATAACCCTGTTTGGTGGATTATGCTTGGCTTTCAGGGAGAATTTGAAGGCAACGGCTTCAAGATTTCTGGTCTTGTGGGCGAAGGAGGCTTTTTTGTTGAACTTGGCAATGAAATGTATAGTTGGCTCGGGAACATCACTCGTGTAAGGAATTTCGGAATAGAGGATTCCTACTTTTTCGGGTCTACCGCGGGGAGTATTGCGGCTGAAGCAGTCGGTCCGGTGCGACTGAACAATGTCTATTCAAATGCGACGGTTCATGCTTCTTCAGGGATTGCAGGCGGTTTAATCGGCGTTATTAATGTAACGAATGACGCTTGCCCGACGGCTGCCCCTTCGCCGACAGGTTCTGCGAAGTCTCTTTCGAAGGCGCAGAATATTGATTCATCGAGAGTTTCCATTATCGAAAATGCCTACAGCAAGGGAATTATCAAAGGGCATTATGTCGGAGGAATTGTTTCGGAAATGGATGCCGCCATTTTGAGAAACGTCTATTTTGCTGGCGAACTGGATGGAAATTTTTCGGACTGCATTGTGGAAAAGAAGGGCTTTACTTGCTATGCTAGCGAAAGCATTTTTGAAATGGAAAACGCTCTGTGCATGAATTCCAAGGATACGAGCGTTTCGCAGGCGAAATCGCTTAGTGCATCGCAGTTTGCGGACGGAACGGCTCTGGAAATTCTTTCGAAGGGGGAGAACGGTTTTCGCTGGGTTCAAAAAGTGGGTTCCGAAGCGTTCCCTCGTCTTGATAATTTCCTGTTTGGAATCCATTATGTGCTGAATGGCGGCAAGAATAGCACGTTGAATCCGGATAGCTATACGAAAAATGACAGCCCATTTGCTTTGCAAGACGCTGTACGTGATGGTGATGAATTCGAAGGTTGGTTTACGGATGAATTCTTTACGCAAAAGGTCGATTCCATAAATACAAGCCTTTATGGCGAATGGACGCTTTATGCCAAATGGAAAAGCTACTTTGCCATCTATATCGACTTGAATGGCGGTAATCGCTATAAAGGGAATCTCGAATATGAAAATCTGATGTTCCCTTGGTCTGCGGATTCTTCGACATTTGTATTTGAGAGAGCTTCGCGCGACGGGTATGAATTTGAGGGCTGGTATACGGATACCCTCTTTACGAATAAGATTACGGAAGTCCCTGCCGGGAATACAGAAGATGTTACGGTGCATGCCAAGTGGAAAATGCTGGATTACACGATAACGTACCATTTGAACGGAGGTGTCAATGATTCAGAAAATCCAACTCGGTTTACGGTTCTTGATACTGGCTTTGTCTTTAAGGAACCGACACGAGAGGGTGCAAAATTCTTGTATTGGGGTAACAGTCCACTCGGGTATTCTGTGAATCAAAAAATAGATAAAGCAAAAAATTATACTTTGTACGCAGAATGGATTCCGGTCCCGCAACAACCGAAAAAGAATTCGAAGGGGTGCTATCTTATTACGACTAAGGAAGAACTGTATTGGCTTGCTGAACTCGTCAATGGAGGAATAGAGGGGATGAGTGGTTATGAAACATGCGCCTCCCTCCAGAACGATATTGTCGTTAATGAAAATGTGCCGAAGAAATCTGTGGATGAACTTGACAGTATGGTTTACTTTAACTGGAAACCATTTGGGATTTTTGAAGGAACGTTTGCAGGGAACGGTCATTCTATTTCGGGATTATTGGTGGATGATTATTGTGGCAATGAAGAATATTATGGAGGATTATTTGATGAAGTGTGGGGCGAAAATACAGTAACGGGTGTTACGGTTAAGAACACGTATACTACGCGTTATGGCTATATAGACAGCCTCCGGATTACAGGGGATCGCATGGCCCTTCCGAGCGTTGCTGCGAAAAGTAGCTGGCGCGTCGATGTACAAGGAAGCCGTGTAGCTCTCTCCGGGCTTGTTTCGGGTAAACCGCTCCTTGTGATGGATGTGCAAGGCCGTGTCTTACGCAAAATGACGACGCAGCCCTCGATGACTGTGGAATTGCCGAAATCGGGGCGTTTCTTGATTCGTTATGGTCGCGAAACCAAGATTGTCACGATCCGTTAACCAAGTTTTTACCCCTTAAATGGCGATTTTTCCAACTTGGAATAATCGCCATGTGTTTTTTCGTCCAAAAAGATGTATTTTCTCTTTAGTGGACGCTTTAGTGACATTTTTGATTATTTTGGGGTCAATTCTGATGGTGGTAAACATCGTCAGGTATTTCATTTTTGTCAAAAGTACCCACGATGTGCTTTCGGCAGGAAGTCATCGTGACCGCGTCTGGAAAATTATTGCCGGAAGCTTGCTGTGTTTTTTCTTGATGGGCTACCTGTTCTGTGCGTTTGTGGGGGAGCCGGACTTTGTGATGGCGCTGATCCTCTTTGGCGGGAGCGTCTTTGTAGCGATTGTCCTTACGCTCATGTTCAATTTGCTCGATACGGCAAAGTCCAGGAGTATTGATATTGCTGAGGTCCTGGTGGGCGTGATTGATGCCCGAGACCCGAACTTGAACGGCCACAGCCGCCATGTGCAACGCCTGACCATGCTTTTCTTTGAATATTTGCCGGCGTCTATCAAACGTGGTATCAATCCGGTTAGCTTGGAATATGCAGCCCTGATGCACGATGTGGGCAAATTAGGCGTTCCTGAATCAATTCTGAACAAACCCGCTAAATTAGATCCAGAAGAATGGGTAATCATGAAGCGTCACCCCAAAGTTGGCGTCAAGATTTTGCAACCGCTCCAGACTTTTGGGCATATCATGAGCTGGATTCTTTACCATCATGAACGAATCGATGGCCACGGTTATTACAGCTGTCCAGGTGACAAAATCCCGTTGCCCGCTCGAATTATTTCCATCGCGGACACTTATTCGGCCATTACCATGCGTCGCTCGTACAAAGCGCCCAAGACTCACGAAGACGCTCTCCAGATTATTAAGGATGTTGCTGGCACGCAGCTAGACGCCGAACTCGTCAAGTATTTCTTGACAATCCCCAAAGAACGCCTGATTCAGTGCATTCCCGAACAGGTGAAATACTAAGAAACCTTATAGATGGGCGGGAATCCGCCTTCTTTCCAGTTTCTTTAGTTTACATAATCTACATTATCGGCAATAAAGGGACGGAGGGTAGACGGGGTGAAAGACTGAGGAAAATCACAGGATTTCTGCATTGCAGCCTTATTGGAGCCTTGCGCTAAACCCATTTTATTATATTGTACTTGAACCTGGTTTACAATAACACATGCGAAGAATTTTTATAACATTTGCCTGTCTAGCGCTGCTTTTTTCGGGCTGCGCGATGACCAAGAAACTTTCGGCGGCTGATATCCTCTCCAAGACCAAGCTCGAATTCGTGAGTCTGTCGCTGGATTCAGCAACCATCAACAAGGATTTATTTCCGAAATCGGAAGATTTGATGAAGGGCTTGTTGCCGAACCCGCACGTGGTCGCCCTGGTGCAAGATTTTGCCCGAGGAATCCTGGAAAAAGAAATTGGCAAGGCTCATTTGACCGCTGGTCTCATTGCTCGAAATACAGGCGAGGATACGCTCTGGATTCGTGGCCTAACGGCTAGTCTTGTACTTGATTCTTTGATGGAGCTCCCTGTGGCGCTCCTTGATACAGTCAAACTAGTCCCTGGCGACAACAAGGTGGTTCTCAAGACAGAAATGCCTATCGATCGCCGGATTTTCAAGCTCATGGATGTGAACGTGGTTCATATCGTAGGCCACATGGAAGTCTCGCTTAAGGCAGGGGATGAAGCTTTCTCGCTCAACTTTGACCAGGACCGCAAAATCACTCAAGAAGAAAAGCAGGCGCTTGCAGACAAGGCCCGCACCTCGGTTCTGGACAACATTGTAAGCGACTGGGTTGGAGCGATATCTTTTTAGACGATAGATTTTAACTAATAACCAATGATTATATGACAAAAAGAACATTTGTACCTGAAAATTTAAATGTAGACAGCGTAGAAGACGTCACTCGCCTTTTCAAGACTCTTCTCGATGAAAATGTCCCGAACTCCCCCGATGCCCTGCGCACCTGGATTTTAAAATGGAGCGAACTCGGCTCCGTTTTAGCTGAAGTTTCTAGCCGCCGCTACGTGGCCATGACCGTAAATACAAAAGATGAAGCGGCTGCCAAGGCATACGAAGACTTTGTCGGAAATATTGACCCCGTGATGAGCGAATATGACGACAAGTTGAATAAGAAACTGATGGCTCACCCCGCCAAGGACCAGCTGAAAGACGAATTCGGCGTATGGTTCAAGAGCGTGCAGGTTTCTTTGGACCTTTTCTCCCCCGCAAATATTCCGCTCGAAACCGAAGAAACTATGGCCGTTCAGGCCTACCAGAAGATTACTGGCGGCATGAGCGTAGAATTTGACGGTGGCGTTAAGACCATGCAGCAAATGAGCGCTTATCTTGAAAAGACGGATCGCGACTTGCGCGAAAAGGCCTTCCGCACTATGTGGGATCGCCGCCTTAAAGATAAAGACGCTCTGGACGCCTCTTTTGACAAGTTGTTCCAGATTCGCAACAAAATTGCCAAAAATTCGGGTTGCAAGAACTTTATCGACTACATTTTCTTGGCCAAGCGCCGTTTCGACTACTCCCCTGCTGACTGCAAGGCTTTCCACGAAAGCGTTGAAAAGCTGGTGCTCCCGCTCCTTAAGGAAGTCTACAAGAAGCGCGCCGAAAAGATGAATCTCAAGACGCTTCGCCCGTGGGATTTGAGTGTGGATCCGCTTTCACGCCCACCCCTCAAACCGTATCAGAATGGCGAAGAATTGATTGAAAAAGTCGACCAGATTTTCGAATCGATTCACCCGCAGGCTGGCAAGTGGGCCCGCGAAATGCAGGCCATGAAGCTGATTGATCCGGATAGCAGGCTCGGTAAGGCTCCGGGTGGCTACCAGATTGGCTTTGACGAAAGCCGCCTCCCCTTCATTTTCATGAATTCGGCCGAAACCGACCGCGACATTTACACGCTGTTGCATGAATCGGGCCATTCGTTCCACCAGTATGCGCTCGCAAACCAGCCGATTTTGGCTTATCGCGACGTGCCTTCGGAATTCGCCGAAGTCGCCAGCATGAGTATGGAATTAATCGGCATGAGCAACCTCAAACCCTTCTACGGCAACGATTCCGAGGCGATTCGCAGAAGTATCGAAGGCGAACTGGAAGACGTAATTTGGCTGTTCCCGTGGGTGGCAAGCATCGACAGCTTCCAGCATGAACTTTACAGCCGTCCGAACCATACGGCCAAGGACCGCGAACAAATTTGGAAGGGTATCATGGACCGCTACGACGCGGGCGTGGACTACTCCGGATTCGAATCGGTTCGCAATAACCTGTGGCAAAAGCAGTTGCACCTGTTCGAATGCCCGTTCTACTACATCGAATACGGAATTGCACAGCTTGGAGCGCTCCAGGTGTGGGCAAACTTCAAAAAAGACCCGAAAAAGGCCATTGATGACCTGTTTAAGGCCGAAAGTTTGGGCGACAGCCGCCCGTTGCCGGAGCTTTTTGCCGCTGCAAACATCAAGTTTGACTTCACCGCGAAGACGATTGAACCGCTTATGCAGGTCGTGTGGGACGAGTTAAACAGATCGTAGGGGGTCCGTTGTCATTATTTTTTGCTTTTTTTGCAAAAAATTGCAAAAAAACGGCAAAAATGGTTGACAAACGAAAAATAAAATGGTATATTTGGCGCACATCCTGGAGGGATGGCCGAGTGGTTGAAGGCGCACGCTTGGAAAGCGTGTTTACCTCACGGTAACGAGGGTTCGAATCCCTCTCCCTCTTCTAAACATTTTCAGAGGTACCTAGATGGCTGAAGAACAGAGAGTCTATCTTGATGACATTTACGCTAACGAACAATGTCAAGGCTCCGTTTTCCGCGCAGTGGTCATGATGGCCCAGGAAGCCCGCTTCGTTAACAAGCAGGCAACTCAGGGTTATATCACTCTTACCAAGAAGCCGACCACCATCGCCATGTACAAGTTCAAGGAAGGCAAGCTTTCCATTTCCGAAAAGAAGGCTGGCGAACAGTTTGATAACGAAGCTGTTGCAGCTGCCGAACCGGAAATGACTTCCGAAAACGTGGCTCAGGTATCTGCTGCTGCTGACGACGCCTTCGGCGTATAAGCAAAGAATTTCGTCTAAAAACGAATCCTTGTTGAAAAAGCGACCTCAATTCGAGGTCGCTTTTCTTTTCTCCTTCCCTGCTCGTTCTCCACCGAGCTACCAAAAAGCTCAATTACATCTGAGCACTTTTAGCATAGAATGTTTCGGGGAACGCCTTGGCGGCGCAATGATTGCACAACATGCGAAGCCTGGTTTCGGCTACAGATGTCACGCGGATCTGCGCACCGCAGTCGGCGCACTTTGCCAGGAACACCACGGAAAGCGGAGTGGTCGCCACGTTGGCAGCCTTGCCCTCGCCCACCTTGTGTACCGTATTGCGGAATATGATTTCGCCATCGGCATTCTGGATGATTTCGCGCGTGATGCAGCAATCAAAACTGCGTCCACGGCGGTTACGCATGCGCATGTTGAAGCTAGCGCTCACGGTGTCATTCCGGAATGCGTTCCAGTCGCTTGCGTAGCGGTACAGGTCCGTGACGTAATGCCACTGCAGTTCCGATGGCTCGAAACCGAACATGCGGCAGAATCGTCTGTTTCCGCTGAGCAGACGGCCATGTTGGTTGACCTCAAAGTAGGCCAATTCGATAGAGTTCTCTGTCATCATTGTGCGCCTCCTTTTAGATAGTGCCGGTACAAGACATCGGCAGAACTGATCGCTTTATTCCCCAATCGCGCATCTATAATAGAGATATCCCAATCCTTGTCGCCGAATATGAACGGCGTTTCGATAATGTCGTCTTCAGTAATGTAGTTGATGTCTCCAATCTTGGTGAGTGTCTGTTCGGCAATCAAGAAGCCTTCCATATAAAGCATCACATGCTTTCCGTCCCAGACGCCAGTCACTGTAATTTCTTTTCCTGCTTCAAGAGTCGCCGAAGATACAACAGCCTTGTCGTAGCAAGAAGTGTATTCAAATCCGTTTCCGATAAAGAAGGACAGAGCCGGTTGGATAACATGGCATGCCGACCTTGTAATGGCAATGTTGAACAATCCCTTCTTGCCGAAAATATTCTTGCTGTAGTAGTAACTTTCCGGGAATGAATTGACTTTGAACGTCACTTCGAATGTCAGTTCTTCAAGATTTTTAGCAAAGACAAGCGTGTCTTGTACAATCGATTCCATTGCAGGAACATTGCTGCCTTCCCAGCTATATACAATACCGTAATCCAATTCGTGCGGCAATTCGACCGTAATCTCTTTTTCGCCGCCTTTGTCCGTAGGAATGGTGTCTTTCGGTTCGTCGCAACCTGGTTCAGGCTCAATCGGATCTGGATCCGGGCTCGGAGTGCATCCGATTACATCGGGCATCTCGACTGTTTGAACCGGAGGTGCAATCAAGTCATCTGCATCGACGTTGCCTGCCAAATCTGTAGGAACAGGCCCCAACACATATGTGGATGTAGAATCGCGTTGGATAAAGTATGATGTTTCAGAAACAGATCCGTTACCCACCGTTTTTAAGACGAAAGAGTACGTTCCGTCGGGCAAGTCCTTAATTTCAAATGCTCCATTTGCGCCGGATTCAATGTGTATTACGGAATCCTTCACAGAAAGATCCATAGAGGCATTCTTAGAACCATTGTTGATCACGTACAGTTTAAGAGTCCTCTGTTCAAGATGAGGAATGTCATCTTGTCGCGATGGATCCGGAACGACATAAACAGGGTCGGTTCTAACCACTGTATCGACAAGATCGACACCGCCCGGAGCAATACCTGTGGGCTCCCCAGTAACGGGGGCGGGATCATTTCCAGCCGGAAGGTTGGTTTGAGGATCCGTAGAATTGTCTTCTTCGCTTGTACCAGCAACGGTATTTGTTTCTTCGTCTACGCCGCCTGCCCAGAAAATACCGCATGCAGACATAGAGAATGCGACAGAAGCAAAAGTCCAAAGACGGAGGCCATTTTTAAATTGCTTAAGCATGGTGTTCCTCCTTGGGCAATGTGTTGGTCAAGGGGAACAACTGAATGTTGAGCCTGTAAACGCGTTCTTCGCCAGAATCTTCCATCACGATCGAGCTGATACGACGGCGGAATTCGGCGATTTCTTTAGTGATTTTCTCGAAAGCATTATCGGAAATGCCAATTGTAAGGCCCGAAATGTCTCGTTCATTAATAGGAACTTGGTCAAGGCTTTGAACGCCGAGCTCGCCCATCTGGCGGTGCATTTCACGAATGGCGAGCGAGGCGACATCGAGACTGCCCGTAGTCACGGAACGGCTGCTCTGGCTGTAACGGCCCTGCTCGTCTTTTTCGAGGAATCCGTTCTTTTCCAGAAGCTTCAAGGAATTCTTGACATTTGCAGCATCGCTATCAAAGACGAGCTCCCCCGCCATTTGGGCGGGTGTCGCGCCATTCAGGCGCGGGGCCATTTCGCGGAGAACCGGATTCAGCCAGCTGCCATAATAGTCGTACTGGTCTTCGCCCACAAGCGCAAATGCGTTTTCGTTGGCAATTTTGCGCAGTTCAGCAAAAATCTTTTTCTTTGTAGCAGAAGATTTTTCCTGATTGAAGGCCACTAATTGCCTAAAGTACTGCAAGTCAACACCGACAAGGCCCATGGCAGAAGCGACGCGTTCGACACCCGCTTCGCTCAAGTTAGCCTTGCTGTCGCAAACAAGCTTCAAAAACACCGGCGAGGAATACCCGGCAGCCTTCGCGAAATCACGCCACGTAAAACCGTTGCGCTCCTTGCGCTCGGCATAGTAGTCGCGAATATAGACGCGATAGCTGGTGTATTCCATTACGGGTTTCATGTTCTTGAATATATAATCTTTTCTTAACAAAGTCAATAACCTATGATACAAAAATTCAATTTTTTATTAAAAAATCGTGTAAATGGCGTTTTTTACCCAATTTTCAACGATAAATTATGATACAAGCATGCAAAAAAGATTGATACAAGTCAACGAAATTGCGTTTTTTCGCCGAATTTCCAAAAAAAATGCCCCCGGACATCATCCGAGGGCAAAATCTTGTATCATAGATGAATGTCTATGTGAGCAACAAAGCCCCAATTATTAAACTGGGGCGGTTGCGAGAGCGAGCGCTCTGGGTACGTACTTAGTATGATTGGGCGCGAGCGGTCTTGTGTTTTAACCACGGCTGTGGGCGTAGTTAGCCTTCTTGTCTTCGTACATGAGGGCATCGGCTTCGCGCATCGCCTTACGGATGTCTCCCGCGTTTTCGTCGTGGTAGAACCCGATAGCGAAACTCACGTTGCCTTTGACCTTGGATTTTTCGCGGAGCGTTTCGACTCTAGCTTCAAGGCTATCCTTGGCAACGTCGATGGCCACGACGACAAATTCGTCGCCGCCGGCGCGGTAAATCTCGCAATCAGTGAAGGTCTGCTTCAGAATTTCTGCGGCGTTCTTCAAGAGGGCGTCGCCGGCATTGTGGCCTTCGTTGTCGTTAATGGGCTTAAGCCCGTTCAAGTCGGCGAAGACCACGGAAATCGTCCTGTAGTTGACTTCGCGGCTTACAAACTGAAGAACTCTGTTGTTCATGGCATTGCGGTTATTCACGCCAGTCAGGAGATCTTCATTGCTCAAGAACCTAAGGCGCTGCACCAGCTTGTAGCTGGCCACTTCAGAGGCAATAAAGAAGGTCACCAGTTCAAGGGTTTCCTTAATGCGCAGGACTCTGGAGGTATCAAAGTTTGTCGCCCAAATGAATCCGACAAATTCGTTGTTGTGCGTCAACGGCAGCAGAACCAGGCTTTCAACACCGGCTTCCATCATGGTTTTATGCCAGACTGGATTTCTCTGACGAATAATTTCCATGTCTGCTTCGTTCTGGATAATCAAACAGTTGCTCCCTTTAAGCGTTTCTATCCAGGATTCCGCGATATAGATATATTCGTTGTTGAATACCCTATCAAGATCCAGCGGAGGCATTCCTTGCCTTCGGGCACAGCTCAAAATGGAGCAAGTTCTCTCCTTGAAGTCGGTCAAAAGAACGCTGCAGGTGCTCGCTTTGCAAATAATGCGAACGTCTTCAATCACCTCGTCCATGGTTTTCTTGAAATCCTTTGAACCGCGCAGCTTGATGCATGCCTTGAGCACGTTTTGCGAAATTTCAGAAGAAAGCCTTGTGGAAGTGTCAAGGTCTTCTTCGGGCTGGATTTCAAGCGTAAAGACGCAATAGCCTTTTTCGTCGTCTTCGACATCGACGGGCATCAAGAACTGATTAATGCAAAAATTAAAGCGTTCCGGGCGAATGTAAGCGTGAACCGGTTTATGCAGAATGGCGCTCTGGTAAACGAACTTCTCGAAGTTCAGTTCCTTTTCCATGTACCGTTCATAATTGGAGCCAGGGACAAAAGTTTCAGTGAATACAGAATTGCCGTCCTCGTCTTTTCTTTCCATGGACTTGATATAGATCTGGTTACCCGCTTCGATGCGGATAGTCCCGATGCCCCCATCTGCGTTTTTTTCAACAGAAAGGATGCTTGACATCGTCGGAAATGATTCAACGAAATTTTGCAATTCTTCTTTTTTCATTTTCTCCTCGATTCTGGGAATCGATCGTAGTATTGCTTTTTGTCTTCGTACATTAGGGCGTCGGCTTCGCGCATTGCAGCACGAATGTCTCCCCCCTTGTCGTCGTAGTAAAAGCCTATTGCGAAACTAACATTTTCTGGCTTCGAAGAATCCTGACGGATCTTTTCAACAATCTTTTCAAGCTCATTTTTGGGCTTGTCCAGGGCAACGATGACAAATTCATCGCCTCCGGCACGATAAATTTCGCAACCTTCAAACGACAATTTGAGAATCAAGGCCGCTTCTTTAAGCAGGCAGTCTCCAGCATTATGGCCTTCGTTGTCGTTTATCGGCTTGAGCCCGTTCAAATCGGCAAAGACAATACCGATTGATTGGGGTGCCCGTTCGCGGCCGGATACCATACGAAGGACCCTGTTGTTCATTGCGTTACGGTTCAAGACGCCTGTCAGCAAGTCTGTCGAACTCAACATTTCAAGACGTTGTAGAAGTTGATAGTTGGCAATTTCTGAAGCAATGAAGAATGTCGTAAGTTCAAGGGTTTCTTTAATATGATCGGTATCTTTGGTGTCAAAGTTGGTTGCCCAAATAAACCCGACCGTTTCGCCATTGTACTGAAGCGGGAACAGAACAATGCTATTCACTTCAGCACTCTTCAGAGACCTGTACCAGTTAGGGTTGCGCAGTTTGACTTCGTTCATGTCTTCGTCGTTACGAATAACTAGACAATTGCTACCATCAATGGTTTCTAGCCACGATTTTGCGTAATTAATGAACGAATCATCCAAATAATTCTTGAGAGAACGCTGCGAGCCCCCTTCCGCAATGTCTTCGCTTAGAAGCCTGCAAGTCTTTTCCTTGAAATCTGTTAGCATGACACAGCAATAGCTAGCTTCGCATGTAACGCGAATGTCATGGATGATTTCATCCATCGTTTTCAAGAAATTCGTAGAACCGCGAAGCTTGATACAGGTCTGCAAGACTTGCGAAGTTGCCTTGGCCGACAAATTGGTCATCTGCTCGGTATTTGCTTCGCTCGACAGTTCTTGAGTGTAGGTGCAGTAATACTTGTCTGGATCGTCGATATTCAGTGGCAGGCTGAAAATATTGAACCAGATTGGAAAACGTTCCGGATGAATGTAGGCATGCATCGGCTTTTTTTCGACTGCGCTTGCAACGATAAAATGCTCAAAATTAAGGTCTCTCGGAAGATACTGGGTGTATTCAAGTCCCGGAGTAAAACCGTTTCCATCATTCATGGTCGCTTGAGATTCGTCGCTTTTTTCAAAAGTGGAAAGGTAAGCCTTGTTCCCCACTTCGATACAGATTTTCCCGACTGATCCATCGGGATTTTTCTCGACCGACATGATACAGGTCATCGAGTCGAAATGATCGACATATTCCTGTAAATCCATAGAATCTCCTTCTTAAGCATTCCAATAAGGACACTTATAATTAGTAATTAATATAATAGCACTTTTTTCGTGAAAAAGTGCTATCATGATAAATTTTTCAGATTTTTTTTAGTTCAAATTGGAATAATATAAGGCGTGAAACGCTTATTTGGACAGGTCCTTGACGACCATAATCCCGCTTCGCTCGATCTTCGGGTACTGGCGCATGCCTTCACCGCCATGACCTTTATCCAGCACCTCCAGAAGGTCGCCCTTGGTAGAATACAAATGCAGTTCCCAGGGGCCATTCGGAGCATTGAAATAGCCCGAATTCTTTTGTACGTTGCGCTGGAAGGTGCGGTTGAGGCGGTCTTCTACACTGCGGGCCTGCACAAGCGATATGTCGCTAAGTTCCCAAGAAATGGGGACTCCGCCCATGTCGTAAATCAGCAGGGCTTCCGCATCGGAATCTTCTTTCATGGTGAACTTCCAGCTAAAGCTCTGCCAGCTGGTGCTCAAGTCCAAAATACGACCGTTGGCATACGGCGTGTATTCTTCGGAATCTTTCTTGATGTTCACGTTCAAGGTTCGAGGCTTGTCGGCCTTGGCGCGCATACTGAAAATGTAGGTAACGCCTTCGCGCAGAGCAAGCTTTTGCTTGAACTGCAGGTTCCAGGATTCCTTGCCGGCCTTCTTGATGTCAAAGCGGACAACGCCGTCGTTGACCTTGACATCGCCCTTGCCGCCCCAGAAGTCTACTTGCCAGTTGGCCAAGGGATCTTCGCCCGAGAATTCGCCATTCTGGATTAAGTTGGCATCAATAGCCTGAGAACCGGTGTCAAAATTCCTTTCTTGAATGAAAGTCGGAATAACGCTTGTATTCTGGATGCCGTTCGGATTGTCCACGCAGACATCTTTGCCCCAGCCCACCAAGGTATTAAAGGAGCTATGGACAGTCATGTCCATTTCAGGGCTATCAAAGTTACCCGGGCCCCAGCTCCAGGCGAGCCAGCCGATATTCAAGCGTTCGGCTTCAGACAAAATAAACTTGTACGGAATTTCCCTCACGTCGCCAGCTGCAACAGGCGCGAACTCGCCCACAATCAAGGGGAGATTCTTTTCGACCGACGCTTCAAGTACGCCGCGAATGCGGTCCTGGACAGTTGCGTAGCCAGTTGCCTTGGGGTCGTGGCGTTCCGTGGGCCACCACATGTGCAATGAGAACAACAGATTGTGTTCCGGGTCGGCCTGCAAAAGCTTGGGACCCACCTTCAGCAAGTTCTTTTCGCTTTGGCCCCACTGGTCAGCGTCAATCATCAAGGGAATGCGGATGTTTGCCGCACGCATTCTTGTGACAATGGAATTGTACACGGTAAAGAATTCGTCTGCAGACTTTGCTTCGGCGCCCGGTTCGTTACCGATGTTCAGAATCAGATACTGCTGGTGATTCGAAATCATCTGCACCGTTTCTTCGCGAAGCCAGAAATCAACGGCATCGCTCAAACGTTCCCAGTTGCCGGTTGTGTCGTGAATTTCGGGAATGGGAATCATTCCGTTGCTAATGCACTGTGCAATGATATTGTCGAGGTCACTGACTCGGCCGCGAGTGTTCCAAACGATTCTAACGCAGTTTGCGCCCGTTTTTGCAATTTCAGGAATAGTTTTTCCTTCGCGGTCGGTCCAAATAAACATGTGGTTAACGCCACGAAGCACAACCTTTTCGTTGTCTTTGCTATATAAAAAGCGATCTTGTACAAAAAAGCCCGGTTTTGCCGAAACCATATTCATAACAACAAATTCTCCATTATTTCCAAAAGAAAAATACAATTATTTGCCGAAACAGGGGCCTTTTTTTTGAAAATCTGCAAAAAATTGGTTGGAAGAACGTCAACACGGGGCAATTTGTCTTTCTGGCAGGTGTTTCCAATAGCGAACCGGCAGGCAACGCCGCATAAGTTTAGGGTTTTCACGCTCCTTGATGGCGATAGACTTGTAGTAATCCTGCCACAGCCGCACGAATTCATCGGGGCTTGAGACCGAGGCGCTCACCTGTTTCAGGTTTGGAATCGTAATTTCGACTGGACTATGACCGTCATAATACACGCCATAACCGCGCTTGGAATCGTATATCGCCCACTTTTCATTCGCAAAACGCCCACGGAAATGCCCAATCATCATCTCCAGAATATCGTACTTGGGCTCGATTTCGGCAAAATACGTGCCGTCGGCGGTTTTGCTGAAGCGGACCATGCCAAGCATGCCGCCCTCTTCGTGCCGAACAGCGCGTGCAATCAAGAACAGCGGGAGCATTTCGTCGGAAGTCGGATTCTTGGCGTAATGCGGGTCGTTGCCTTCGAAGACCTTGCGGAGGTAGGCAAGAATCTTCATTTCGACGCCGTCTTCTTCGGAGCGGAACGCCACATGCAAAAGCTCAAGAATCTCGTTGCTCGCCTGATTGATGATGGCGCGCTTGAGCCTTTGGGCGGATTCTTCGGAGGTCTCGACGCGGAAAGGCTGCATGAACAGGTTGCAAGGGGCCTCGCTACGGTCGGGGTGAATCTCCCCCACATCCAGGTGCTGGCGGTAAATCTCGAAGACTACGCTTAGGAATCCGTCAAATGTTGAATCGTATGAAATGGAAAGCATGGGGTAAGGATGTGAGATGAGTGATGTGGGATGAGAGATGTGATGTGTGTAGTGTGAGATTATTCATTACTCATTTCACATTACACATTTAACATTATATGCAATTAACCGGCGGCGGGGAGTGCGAGGGGTTGGTTGGCGAATAGGTCTAGCTGCAGGGATTTGGGCTTGGGGAGCAGTAAGGGGCGCACCATTTCAGGATAAAGCCTGCGCAAGCTGGCGGGCGTATCGGGGTGGTAAATAAAGTACTGCGCACGCTTGAGGACAACGCCCATCTTTTTCAATTGCTCCAGACGGATTTTAGAGAATCGACGGCCCGAGACAATCAATTGCGCAGACTTGACGCCGATTCCTGGCACACGCAAGAGCATTTCGTAGTCGGCTGTTTGAATATCAATCGGGAAAAATTCCGGATGCCTGAGCGCCCAAGCGGCTTTCGGGTCTAGTTCCAAGTCTAAATTCGGGTGCGCTTGGTCGACTACTTCGTCGTAGCCGAACTTGTAGAATCGCATGAGCCAGTCTGCTTGGTAAAGCCTGTGCTCGCGTACCAGAGGGGGCTTGGTCGTAAGCGCCGGAAGGCGTTTGTCGGCATTGAGCGGTACATAGCCCGAAAAGTACACGCGCTTCATTTGCTGTTGCTTGTAGAATCCGTTAGAAAGCGTGAGAATCTGTAAGTCAGTCTCCCCTGCTGCCCCCACAATCATTTGCGTGCTTTGGCCTGCAGGTAAAAACTTGGGCGAATAGCGGGAGCGCTCACCGTGATATTCCAGCTTGCGTTCGGCCAGAAAGTTCATGGGTGCAAGAATCGAGGCGTGATTCTTTTCGGGGGCTAGGTATTGTAACGCTCTGTCGGTCGGGATTTCGATATTCACGCTGCTGCGGTCGGCATAAAGCCCCGCTTGAAACAGAAGCTCGCGGCTAGCCCCAGGAATCGCCTTGAGGTGAATGTAGCCGCCAAATTTGTGCACTGTACGCAATTCCTTGGCAACCTGAATCAGCATTTCCATGGTGCGGTCAGGACTGCCCACGACCGCTGAACTTAAGAAAAGCCCCTCGATGTAGTTGCGACGGTAAAACTCAAGAGTCAAGTTGATGAGTTCTTTAGGCGTAAATGTGGCGCGGGGAATGTCGTTGCTGCGGCGATTGATGCAGTAGGCGCAATCGTACTTGCAGGCATTGCTCAAGAGCACCTTCAAAAGCGAAATGCAGCGCCCGTCAGAGGACCAAGTGTGGCAAATGCCGGCGCTACAGGCGCTCCCTAACCCGCCCTTAGGCGCTTGTCTGCCAGAACCGCTAGAAGAACACGAAACATCGTATTTGGCTGCGGCCGAAAGAATGTTCAGTTTTTCGCGAACGTCCATAAATGCCTTTTTGTTTAGCTGCACCTTTGTTCACTACTAAATATAAGTACAACTGCACAAAAAAGCAAGATGTCGGTAAATTATTTTACTTTTTTTCGATGGTTATCTTTTTCCATTCACCATATTCACATGTATAATATTCATCTTCAGATTCGACAAAATATTTATCTAGAGCAATGTCAATGGGGCAATAACCCAATTTGGGGTCAAAGTTGCTTTTCTGCCATGCTTTTTCGCCATTCCGGCTCTTTTGTTCATACAAATAGTAATTCATTTGACCGTCTATTTCATATGAACACGTATCTCTAGCAGACATGTTTTCAGTTGGACAATAATATTCCAATTCAGTTATTTTGCCCCAAGCTCCATCAAAACAACGATGGTAAATGGTTACCTTGTTAGGATCTTCTCCATAAGTCAGTTTTTGCTTTAAGCTGTCATTTTCAGCATTGCATTCTGGATTTGCGTTTGCAAGACTATCAATATCGTACCAGGCTCCATTACCGGCGTATACGTATCTTTCAGTGGGAATGCCATTTTTGGAAAGGATACAAACATCCCCTTCCGATTTATTAATGGTATCGCAGTGAACACTTGAATTCCTTTCTACCCAGGAACCTTGCTCACATTGGTAATATGTTGGAGGTTCCGTCATGAAAAATGTTGAATCGATCAGGCCTTCATTTTCAGCATTGCATTCCGGGAACTCGTCCACGAATCTATTCATGTAACAATAAATTCTTCCTATCGATGGACCTTCCATGCAATTTTTGCGATAGAGGGAACTCTCAGTTTCCAAAGACGAACTGGATTCAATTTCGTCATCGTAACTAGAAGAGCTTATTTCATCATCACTAGATGAGGTCAATTCTTCGAAATAGGACGAACTTGAGGGGGTACCAATTGGTTCCGGCGAAACAATCGTTTTTTCGTCGCCGCAAGCAGTAAAAAAGAGTGAAAAACCGAAGGCGGCCATACAAGCCGATTTAAGCATAATAAAACTTTTATCTGCTGATAAAAGCATAAATCATCCTCCAATTCCTGTGTAATTGTTCTAAACATACAAAAATTCATGAGCGTACAGACTAAACAATTCATTAAAAATTTCTTTTTTGTATTTTTGGGGTATGCAATTCGTCGATAAGTTGCGGGAAAAGCCCGCGGTTCAAAAATTAGAGAAGTTTTTTCCGGCTATAGCATTCTTGGGCGGTTTTGCGTGGGATTCCATTACGCTTGGCCAGATGGTCTATGGCACCGATATTTTGATATTGCTCGCCTACTACACCGGCGCGCTTATTCTAGTGATCTTGCTTTCGGCGCAGTTGGAACATCCCGAAGGCTGGACAAAAGAACGCTTGCAGGCGCTCGCCAAGGCGCAAGCGAAACCCGCTGTAGCAAAAACAGCCGCTCTGCAAACGGCTCCCGTCCAAAAATCGGCAAAGCAAGTCGAACCAGCTGCCGAAAAAACTGTTCAGAACCCTGTTGAAGAATCTGCGGCCGACCCCGAAATAAAGACGGAAGAATCTCGCTTCAGAAGGGCTGCCGCATTTATTGCAGAAAAAACGCCCGCCCGCGCCAAGGAAGCCGCCAACCGCGCCGCCCTTGAAGCTAAAGAAGCGACTGCCAAGGCCGCGGCCCTTGCATCTGCAAAAGCCAAGGAAGCGGCAAGCCGTGCCGCCATCGAAGCGAAAGATGCCGCAGTCAAGGCAAAAGGTGCTGCAACCAAGTTTGCCAAGAATGTGGGCTACGAATCGACCGCGATTCCAGAAAATGCGATTGTTGTACGCCACCGTTTCTTAGACCGTGAATGGAGCGAAACCTGGAAACAGCGCTTTACTTGGGCTGTTCAGTTCTTCTTTGGCGGTTTGTTTAGCGCCCTGGTAGTCTGCTACTTTAAGAGCAGCGGCTCGCTCGCCTCGTTCTTGCTTGTGATTTTGCTTGCCATTTTGCTTGTCGGTAACGAATTCCTGCAAAAGAAGTACGAAAGCTTTGGCGTAAGCCTTGCGTTCTTCTGTTTGCTGGGTACCATGTTCATGAACTTTGCGATTCCGCACTTGGTTCACCGAATCGGATTCATCTGGTTCTTGATTAGCACGGTGCTTTCGTTTGGCTTGTGCCTGTTTATCTGGAAGATTTCGCACCGCAAGAAGAGCATTCTTGTCGCCCCCGCCCTCATTAGTATCTTCTTGATTGTTGCCTACATTATGAACTGGGTGCCGCCTGTACCGCTGGTGCTCAAGCAAAAGCTCGCCTGCCAGAACTTCGATAAGGTGAGCTACAGCTGCGATGTCGACGATCCTAGCCTGCTGCAGATGATTGGCCTCAAGATTCCGAGCGTACATCGTGTCGACAGCAGCGAAGTCTACTTCTTGACCTCGGTCTATGCGCCGGCAAAGCTCAAGGCTGAACTGGAATACCTGTGGTATTACCAGGACCCGAAAACGGGCAAGTACATGCTGACGGACCGTATTTCTTCGGGCCGCATGATGATTAACGGCGGCCGTGAATCTGGATTCAGGACTTTCACGCGTAAGAAGAATACTCCTCCGGGCAAGTACCGTGTAGAAATTGCTTACAAGAACGGGGCCGTGATTGGCTCGGGTACATTCGAAGTCTTTAACGAAGCGCCTGAAGACGGCTTTGTGCGCGATACGTTGAGGTAGTTATGAACGATTTAGAAAATGATCCGATTCTTAACGCGAGTTCTATCAATAGTGAAGACTATTGGTTCTTGAAGTTGAACAATAATAATCTAAATTTGGACCATGAACAAAATCAAGACAGCAACACTGCAGGGCAAGTGGACGGGCAACAGCCAAACCAATAACCAATGGTACGTTGATCAGGCGCTTGCACTTAAGGGCAAGGGAATCGACTTGGTCGTTCTCCCCGAAATGTTCCATACGCCGTATTTTCCGTTCGAAGAAAATGCCGACTTTTTTGACATGGCCATCGAAAAAGATAGCCCGCTGGTAAAGCAGTGGCAGGGCATTGCCAAAGAAATTAACGCCGTTGTCGTTTTCCCATTCTTTGAAAAACGTGCACGCGGCATTTACCACAACAGCGCCTTCGTTTTTGAACGCGATGGTTCTATTGCCGGTCTTTACCGCAAGAGCCACATTCCCGACGATCCGGCCTTTTACGAAAAGTACTACTTTATTCCGGGCGACACGGGTTTTGAACCCATCAAGACGAGCGCCGGTACACTCGGTGTGCTGATTTGCTGGGACCAGTGGTTCCCCGAAGCAGCTCGCATTATGAGCCTGAAGGGTGCAGACATTCTTATCTACCCCACTGCAATTGGTTGGATGAAGTCTGAACCGGCTGAAATTTACCCGCGCCAGCAGGACAGCTGGGTCACGGTGATGCGTGGACACGCCATTGCAAACCGCACCTTTGTTCTTTCGGCAAACCGCATTGGTACCGAAGGCGAACTCACCTTCTGGGGAACGTCTTTCGTGGCTGCACCCGATGGCTACATCATTCACAAGAACGACACCGATTTCCTGGGCGCAAGCATTGTCGAAATTGACCTTGCTGAAACCGAAGAAAATCGCCGCTGGTGGCCGCATTTCCGCGACCGTCGCGTAGACCTATACGGGGACATTCTCAAGATTTGGTGTAAGGATTAAGATATGCCAAAAGCAAAAGTACGTTATCCTGCGGAATGGGAAGATCAAGCAGCCACATGGCTCGCTTTTCCGCATAACAAAAAGAACTGGTACGGCGAACGCGGAGAAATGATCCGCAAGTTCTATATCGATTTAATTCGCACGATTAGCGAATTTCAGCCCGTGAATGTGCTGGTTCCTAAAAAAGATTTTCTGACGACGCCGGAAAAAATCGCTGTAGCCGACCGCCCTTTCCCGGCTAGTTTCTTTACCATTAAGACGGATGACATCTGGATCCGCGATTACGGTCCGTTCTTCTTGAAAAAGGGGAAAGAAACGATTGTTTCGGAAACAGTCTTTAACGCCTGGGGTGCAAAATTTCCGCCTTGGAAAAACGACAACCAGATTCCGGCCCGCATTGCTGACATTTTCGAATACCAGAAAGGCTCGAGTGTTCCTTACATTTTTGAAGGCGGTGCAATCGAAGTCAACGGTGACGGCCTCGCCATTACCACGCTGGATTGCTTGACGGGCAAGAACCGCAACGATGCAAAAGACGTCAAGAAGGTGGTCAAGGCGCTTTGCAAGGCCTTTGGCTTGCGTGACATGTTGGTGCTCCCCCACGGGCTCCACGGCGACCATACGGACGGCCATATCGATAACGTGGCTCGTTTTGTGGCGAAAGACCGCATCGTGATGTGCGAAGCGACCGACAAGCGCTCTCCGAATAACATTATTCTGTCGGAAGCAAAGTATTTGATTGAAACCTGGCTCAAAAGCCATTATGGCAAGAATGCCAAGGTCGATACATTGCCGCTTCCGCCACAGCGTAAGCTTGACGATGGTCAGATTTTGCCGGCCAGCTACATGAACTTTATTTATGCAAATGGTGCGCTGATTTTCCCGAAGTACAAGTCTCCGAATGATGCGAAGGCGAAGGCTTACTTTGAAAGCGTGTACCCGGACCGTAAGGTTATCGGGCTAGATTGCCGCACTGTGATTGAAGAGGGCGGCAGCCTGCATTGCATGAGCAAGCATGAAAGTTTTTAAGGGAAACCCTTAAAAATCTTTTTTATAATGCGGGAGGGGCCCCAGCTCGGAGTTGCGAAGGCCGCCCGGTCCCCTCCCTGCACCCTCCCCTTCCCTGGCCGACGCAGCCAGGACCTTGTCGATGAAGAACATTTGTTCTTTTTAACTATTTATCCTCACAACAAAAAAACTGTGACTTGAAAATCACAGTTTTTATAGAGTTCTAATTACAAGAATTACATGATTTATTGTTCTAGTAATTTTTGAACATGTTGCGCGAAGGCTTGGAGGCTGGGGTCGCGGGCACCCATTAAGAGGATGGTATCGCCGGGCTGAGCCACTTCAACCATTTTCTCAGCGCACTTGTCGCGATCTTCGATGTAGATGGCTTCGCAGCCCTTCAGAAGCAAATCATCGGCGAGGTCACCGGCGCTGATGTCGCGGGTGACGGTGCCGCCAGCATAGTAAATCTGGCTGAAGAAGATGACGTCGTTGTCGCGGTCGTCGTCAAAGTCCTTCGGGCGAAGCGTCTTCGAGATGAATTCGACAAGGTCATTGCGGAGGAATCGCGTGGGGCCAAAGCCGTGAGGCTGGAACCAGGCGATGACGCGGCCTTCAGTAAAGTCCTGTGCGCTCTTGATGCTGGCAGCAATTTTCGCCGGATTGTGGGCGAAGTCGTCTACGAGAGTCACGCCGTTGAAGGTTCCGAGAATCTGGTGACGGCGGAATACGCCTGGGAATGTGGCAAGGGCGTCGGCGCAGGTGTGCAGTGTTACGCCTGCGCGGAGAGCGGCAGCCGTTGCGGCCAGGGCATTTTCCATATTGTGCTTGCCCGGGAGCGGCACGACGAATTTTACCAGTTCTGCCTGGTGGCGCACACGGAACTGAATCGAGGTTCCGACAGACTTGAAGTCTGTGCCCTGCACGCCTACATAGTTTTCGAATCCGAAGTCGAATTCACGGCCGGCGCTGAATTTCTTAGCGAGCGGATGCGCGTCGTTCACGATCAGAATCTTGCCGTTGTCCAAAATGTTGTGGCTGAACTTGAGGAAGATTTCTTGGAGTTCGTTCATTTCCTTGTGGTCCTTGTCCACATTCAGAATCAAACCGATTTCGGGTTCGTAGCGGACCAGCGTTCCGTCGCTTTCGTCTGCTTCGACAACGAGCCATTCACCCTTGCCCGAAACGGCGTTACCAATCTTGCCTTCTTTCTGCAAGTTCACGAGGCCAGCACCCGTCATCACGGAAGGCTGGAGGCCTGCATACTGCAAAATGTGATAAATCATGGCGGTCACGGTAGACTTTCCGCTGGTGCCCGAAACGGCGATGGTCTTTGCTTCTTTAGAAATCTTTGCGAGCATTTCGCTGCGGTGCATCACCGGGATTCCGAGCTCTTTGGCGCGCTTGAGGTCCGGATTCGAGTCTTCAATGGCGGTACTTACCACCACTGCATTCAAGCCTTCTACAACGCCAGAGCCGTCCTGCGGAAAGCACTTAACGCCACATTCTTCAAGCTGATTCATAACGAGGGGCTTTTCTGCCGCACTAAACTGGCGGTCCGAACCGCTAATTGCTACACCCTTGCCAACAAGATACTGGGCAATGGCACTCATGCCTACGCCCGCAACACCGATAAAAAAATAAGATTCCATGCGAGGAAATGTAGTAAATCAGGATAGTTTTAATTGAAATTTTTTGATGATCACACGGATTCGATTTTACTAACGTAAAATCAATTAAAAAACAATCAGATATACCATGAAAAAAACGTTAGTTTTTTCCAATCCGTGTGGCATATTTAATGCGATTTGAATCTGTTTTTATATATTAAAGTCATGAACTTCTCGGATTCAAGATTCACGACGATTGCGCACCGCAACTTGTGGGGTGAATGGACGTTCGTGTTCGAGAAATCCAAGCTGTGTAGCCTGCGCTATACGGGAGAAGGTGTTCCGAGTTCGGTTCAGGCCTGCGCTTACGCCGAGCCGGATGTGGTTCAGACTTTATCGTCGACGGTGGCCCGCGCCTACCGCAAGGCCGTACAGCAGTTGAACCTGTACCTGGCCGGAAAGCTCCAGGAATTTTCGCTCCCGCTCAAGGTGTACGGCACTGATTTCCAGATGAAAGTCTGGGATGCCATCACCGAGATTCCTTACGGAGAAACTCGTACCTATCAGCAGGTTGCCGAAGCGGTTGGAGAGCCCCGCGCCACGCGTGCCGTGGGCGCCGCCCTCCGCGCGAACCCGTTACAGATTATCCTCCCCTGCCATCGCGTGGTGGGCAAGGGCGGAAGCCTAGTCGGCTACGCCCTGGGGCTTGATCTCAAGCGGAGACTCCTCGTTATCGAAGGCGCAATCCCGCAGGAACTCCTATTAGAGTAAGCATTCTTGCCGAGGCTTGCAAACAGGTATTAACCTGTTTGTAAGACGAAGGAAGACCAAAGACAAACTAATCCTTTTGGAGTTCTCATAGATCTTTGGTCTTTTCACAAATCGTAAAAAAAGCACCCCGGAGAACCGAGGTGCTTTCAACTAAAGGCTTATTTGCCCGTCGTCGAGGCTTTGGGCTTCTGGCGTAGCGGGCGGAGTCTAATAAATTTTTTACCGCTGTGGACCGGGAGCGCTTTGACTCCCTCGCCAGCATGCGACACGCGGACCTCCCCTGCTAGTTCCGTCTGCCCAGTAAATAGGTTATGATTGATAGCCATACTTTGAATTTACTAAAAAATTTTTTTCTGTCAACTATTCCAAATTAAACTACTTGGCGAGAAGAACATCCTTTGGGCTACATTCGTTTTTTTTATATTGTTAGGGCAAAATTTTGGTTGCGCCCCTGGCGGACCGCAAAAAAGGAACATATATGAGAAACTCGCTCAAGATCGAAGGTCAGGTCAAGACTTACCTTAAAGAAGATGAACTCCCGAAGGCATGGTACAACGTCCGTGCCGACATGAAGAAGAAGCCCGCTCCTCTCCTGAATCCGGGTACCGGCAAGCCGGTTACGTTCGAAGACCTTCAGCCGGTTTTCTGCGACGAACTCATCAAGCAGGAACTCGATAACGATACCGCTTACATCGAAATTCCGGAAGACATCCGCACGTTCTACAAGATGTACCGTCCGTCTCCGCTCGTTCGCGCCTACTTCCTCGAACAGGCACTCGGCACTCCGGCTCACATCTACTACAAGTTCGAAGGCAATAACACCTCGGGTTCTCACAAGCTCAACTCCGCTATCGCTCAGGCCTACTACGCCAAGAAGCAGGGCCTCAAGGGCGTGACGACCGAAACGGGTGCAGGCCAGTGGGGCACCGCCCTTTCGATGTCCAGCGCCTTCTTTGGACTGGACTGCCAGGTTTACATGGTGAAGGTTTCTTACGAACAGAAGCCGTTCCGCCGCGAAGTCATGCGCACCTACGGTGCCTCTGTGACTCCGTCTCCTTCCATGAACACCGAAATCGGTAAGAAGATTAACGCCGAATTCCCGGGCACCACCGGTAGCCTCGGCTGCGCCATCTCCGAAGCCGTGGAAGCAGCCGTGAAGCAGCCGGGTTACCGCTACGTTCTCGGTTCCGTGCTGAACCAGGTGCTCCTCCACCAGTCCGTGATCGGTCTCGAAACCAAGGCCGCTCTCGACAAGCTCGGCGTGAAGGCCGACCTCATCATCGGTTGCGCCGGCGGTGGTTCTAACCTCGGCGGTCTCGTAAGCCCGTTCATCGGTGAAAAGCTCCGTGGCGAAGCCGACTACGATATTCTCGCTGTGGAACCGGCAAGCTGCCCGAGCTTCACTCGCGGTAAGTACGCTTACGACTTCTGCGATACCGGTAAGGTTTGCCCGCTGGCCAAGATGTACACCCTCGGCTCCAGCTTCATTCCGTCTGCCAACCACGCCGGTGGCCTGCGCTACCACGGCATGAGCAGCATCCTCTCTGAACTCTACGATCAGGGCCTGATGCGTGCAACGTCTGTGGAACAGACCAAGGTGTTCGAAGCCGCAAAGCTCTTCGCCCAGACCGAAGGTATCCTCCCGGCTCCGGAATCCAGCCACGCTATCCGCGCTACCATCGACGAAGCCCTCAAGTGCAAGGAATCTGGCCAGGCCAAGAACATCGTGTTCGGCCTCACCGGTACGGGCTACTTCGACATGGTTGCTTACCAGAAGTTCAACGACGGTGAAATGAGCGACTACATCCCGACGGATGAAGACATCGCCAAGAGTCTCGCTCAGCTCCCGCAGGTCAACGGCTAGCTAAAACGTCATTGCGAGGAACGCAGTGACGAAGCAATCCATCCTTAAATAGATTAGCCCCGGATTTAATCCGGGGCTTTTTGCTTATATCTTTAATCGTTCTGTCCTAGTTCTTGCTACCAGTGACGCGGTAGCGGAATTCTCGCCCATTCTTTTTGAAGCGAACGAATAGGGCCTGTTCCTTTTTGTCGTAATAGAGCTTCGGCTGTTGCGGTTTTACGGCCTGCAGGCGCGGCAAGCTGCGGATAGCATCCGTGCTGTCCTGTTTTGTGGAATCCGTCACCACGGAATCTGTTTTGACCGAATCCGTCTTCACGGTATCTTTTGAGGTCGTATCAGGCTCGGGTTCTTGAGCCTTCAAAAGTTCCAGCATTTTTTCGGCATAGCGTTCGCCAAACGTCTGGTAACCTTCGCGCGTAAAGTGCAGCGTATAGCTGGCTTCTTTAAGTGCCGGGCAGCCCTGTGCCGAAATCAAGTGACCGTTCGGAATAAGGTCTGCCGCCTGCTTTACTGCGTCGTTGCGCCAGCCGAGATCGCCCGTAGGAGCAAGTTCGCCAATCAGAATCGGAGTCTTTTCCGGGTCGAGTTCCAGCTCGGCAATCAGGTCGTCGTAGACTTTTTTCACACGTTTCGGCCAGTCGTTCATCTGGTAATCCGCTTCGCCCTGATGGAAGAGGAATCCCTTAATGACGCCTTTCTGCTTTGCGATTTTTCCCATCTCGACAATGCGCTTGTAAGCATCGCCTCCGTATTCGTCCAGGTACTGAATCCACCAGGTATCGCCCTTGTTCTTGGCGTTCTGCACGTAACTCTTGTTGCGGTCCTTGTCGAACAGGTCAATGCTCTGCCCACCAATCGCCACGTTCGCGACAGCCACCGTAATGCTATCCGGCAATTCCTTGATCATTTTGCGACCGAAGAAATCGACAATGCCGACCTTGGATTGGCTATGCCCCATCGGGGGTGCCGCCGGGTAAAACTCACCCACGGTCTGCCCGGAATGGTTGCCTGCACGCAGCACCTGGAACCGTGGATTGGTTTGACGGTCCGAATCGGTCACGGTCGCCTGCCCCGACATATTCGACTGTCCGTAGGCCAGGTAGATATGTAGATTAGGGTCTTGAGCCAAGGCGGCGACACAAAGCGCCGTCGTCAAAAACAGGGATTTTCCAAACATACGAGCCTCCTTTTTACCACACCAAACAATACCAAGATAATAAATGCAAATGAAAAATGGAGTTTGCATTTGTGCAAAATCATAAAATTAAAGGGAGGATAAATCCTCCCTCTTTAATCGGCTATGCTTTATGCCTAGCGAACGTTTATGCGATGCATTTTATGGGTGTTTTTGCCGCGAACCAGGTACAAACCGCTGTTGAAACCGGCTGCACGGAGAGTTTCGTTCAAAGATACACCCTGGGTCATATTGACAGAGCCGAGACGTTTGCCCTTTAAGTCAAAGACTTGGAACGTTTCGTCTGTAGCCTTCAAGTTGGTATTCTGCGCAGGCGAAATCGATGCGATAATGGGCTTTTGTACCCTATAGTAATCTTCGTAGATTCTGTACCATTCGGCATTTTCGATACTTGCAGTAACTTCAACCATGGGTTCTGTACGATTGGCACCGAAATTGTCATTATTCACCTTGTTGGTATCAATGTTGCCATAGAAAACGCCCTTGGTATAATCCTTCATCGGTTCATACGGATCAGGTTCAAAATCGCCAAGCAGCTGCGCCGTTCCGGAAACATTCATATTATCCAACGGCACAAATACGGTGTAAATCTTGGCATCGTCTTTAATTTTGCTGTTCTTAATTACCGAAAGAGCGCCAATTTTCGCATTTCCGCGAATGTTACCGCTTACGATCCAGGCATCGTCTTCGATTACAGCGTTTTCTCTAAAGTAACCCGCTGAAATAAAGGCTCGATCGCGAACAATAACATTTCCATCAAATGTACCGCCATCAACTACTGCGAAGTCTTCAATGCGTACATTTCCAATCATCTTACCGCCATTCACTACGGCATTCGGGCCAACGTATACAGAGGGCGCAACATAAGCTGTGTTACTTACGAAACCGCCACCATTTTCATGCCTTCTGTAATTGGTTGTATCGGCAGGCACCCAGAAGTTCTTGTTGTAACCTTCAGGCTTGCCGTTATTGATTTGAATCATGTACGGATAGCGATAAATGCTGTAGTAGAATTGGTCAAACAGAATTTTGTGCATTTCAGTCGGTGTAGCGGCAACAGCAAGCCACAGGGCCTTATCGTCAGCTTTGGTTTCAATATCAAGATTGAATGCCGTACCAGCCTTCATTTCGCTATAACGCGGTGTACCATCGGCACCTTCTGCAATCAGGCCAACTCTCCAGCCCGAAGCGGGATTTGGCACTTGATCCGGGGAATATTTGCACCAATGAACTCCGTTCACATCGTGCCTATCAAAACAATCGTAGCCATCAACGACCTTCTCATCTTGAACGATACCGCGGAACTTGACCTTTACGCGTCCCACGCTATCGGGGTAAATACGCACAAGGTTATAGCCCCAGCGCTGCGGCGCCCAATAGCTCGGCGAAATGTAACGGTTGTCTGCAGAGTCAATCCTATTGAGCATCGTGACGCGGGCATGAGAATTCGCCTTTCTTAAAGAATCTGTACTACGCCGTGTCGAAAACTCGTAGTCGCCCCATTTTTCTCGGTACATTTTTTTGTGAGTTTTCTCATATTCAAGAGTTGCCTGTCTCATGGCGAAACGTCCGAATTCGTCGTTCAAAGAATCAAGCGTCCAGTTGTCAAAAACAGCAAGCATCGCATCAAACGGCGTTTGGTCAACTACCCCTTTGGGAGAATCGGTCCATATTTTGTTCACCACTCGAGCACCAGCAACTCCACCGCCAAATTTTTCTTTTAGATGTTCCAAAAAATGCCAGTTGTTGTACTGGTCTATCGAAGAACCATAATAGATATAAGGGAAATCAATCAATTGCTCGGATCCATTAGGAACCCTATCTGAAAAATGCTGATGCATCGTCCAGTTTGCATGGGATTCAACAATCCACCCTGCAAAGCTACCATCTCCTATATCACCTGCAAAGCTTTGCAATCCATGAGCATACTCATGCGCAAGTTCCATATAGGCATATATTTGGCTTTCTCCTGCCCAAATGCCGGCCGAACACTCACCATTGTCATCACAAGCGTCTCCGTCTCGACCTCCATAAAGATAATTGATGATTTCATCGTTTAGAATATACACATTGTTCTTTATTTTGTTGTTTGCATTACTCGGTTGCGGAAGCATCCATTTTAATGAATCATGATAAAAATGAAATGTACTCTCAAGAATGTTTAGTGTTCTTTGAACCTGAGCAGAATCTACGTTTATCGAATTATAGATTCCATTGTAATATCCATCGTATATGCAAACAGCAAAATGATCGGACGAATTAATTTGCCGATATCCTTTTGTAGGGCACACAGATGTCCAAGTCGTAGCCTCGGTGCACGCAAGGCCGCCTAAAAGTGCGATTCCTATCGCAATTGTTTTCTTCATGATGACTCCTATTCCCTCAAGGGACCATTCCCAAAGGGAATAGAAGCAATATACTCTATTTTGTACTTAAACGATTGAAGACAAGTTTTGTATAATCAAAATAAAATAAAGGCCATCTTGTGAAAGATGACCTTATCAATAACTTAATTAATTTGTCCTATTTAACGAAACGTTTGGTAAGTTTTCCCTTTTCCGTTCTTACGATAACATAATAAATTCCTTGCGGGAACTTGGCGATAGACATTGTTGACGGACTCCCCTGTTGCATTAAGAGAATGCGCCCTTGATAGTCTGTAATGGCAACGCTTCGCGTTCCTTGAGGAAGCTGGAGTTGTAACACATTGTCAGTCTTGTATACACCAAGATTGCGATTGGGTGAATCATTCGTAATTCGAGTGATTACGCCTGTAGAATCTTCCTTGATTGCATACCAAGTAGCCTTCTCGATGCTTGCGGTTGCATCGGTCGGAGGTGTGGTGAGGTTTGCGCCGTAGCTTGCATTATTCAGCATGCCGTCGTCGACCATGCCGTAGAAAATTCCCTTGGAAATTTCCTTGGTGAAGTTGTTTTCGAGGTCGCCGCGGAGCTGTGCCGTGCCAGAAAGCTTTTTGTCGGTAACGGCCCACATAACGCCATAAACTTGGGCGTTGTCGGTCACGGTGGTGCTGCCCGCAATAATTGAGAGCGCGCCGACCTTCGCTTTGCCGGTAATGCTTCCGCTAACGAGCCAGGCGTCTTCTTCGAGCACGGCATCGTCGCCGACGGTTCCCGCAGTCACGAGCGCGCGTCCGCGGACAACGGCATTCCCGCTGATGGTGCCGCCGTCTACGACCGCGAAGTCTTCGATGCGGGCATTGCCGGACACGGTCCCGCCATTTACGACGGCATCGGGCCCCACGTAGGCGGTCGCGGCCACATTCGCTTTACCGCTCACGAGGCCGCCCCCGTTTGCATGCTTGCTGTAACTGCTAGCATTTAAGGGCTTCCAGAAACCCCTGTTGTAGCCTTCGGGCGCCCCGTTTACGACTTCGATCATGTACGGATAGCGATAGATGCTGTAGTAGAACTGGTCCCACAAAATCGTCTGCATTTCAGTCGGAGTCGCCGTCACGGCAAGCCACAAAGCCTTGTCACCAGCCTTCGTCTCGATGTCGAGATTGAAGGCGGTTCCATGCTTCATTTCGCTGTAACGGGGCGTTCCGTCCGCGCCCTCCGCGACTAGCCCGACTGTCCAGCCCGAGGCCGGGTCCGGCAGCTTGTCGGGCGCGTAATTGCACCATTTGTAGGTTTTGCCCTTGTAGTAGTCCGTATTGTCGCCAAAGCATGGGTAACCGCTAACAGCTGGCTTATCCTGCACAATGCCGCGGAACTTGATCGTAACCTTGCCGGCAGAATCCGGATAGATTCGCACCAAATTGTAGCCCCAGCGCTGCGGCGCCCAGTAGCTCGGCGAAATGTAATGGTCTGCGCATTCCTTACCCGCCGCGCATTCCATCTTGTTCAGCATAGTCACGCGCGGGTGTCTGCGGTACAGGTCGCCCCAGCCCGAGGCCGTGCGACGGGTGGCAAACCCGTAGTCGCCCCAAGATTTTTTGTACAAGGCCTTTTTTGCAGGCGCATATTCAAGCGTCGCATTCTTCATGGCGAATTTGCCAAATTGCGCATTCAAGCTATCGAGCGACCAGCCGTAAACCATCATCATCGCGGTAAACGGGGTCTGTTCCATGCGGCCATCTTCCCCATCGCGAATCGATTCCATCCAAATGCGGTTGACTTCGTGCGCGCCCTTGTTGCCTCCACCAAATTCCTCCTTGAGGTGTTCCAGGAATTGCCAGTTGCAATAACGGTCGCGCGTGGAACCGTAATACAGGTACGGGTAATTGATTAAATATTCCGCGCAGTGGGCGTCATCTGGATTATATTGGTGCGCCATCCAGTTTGCATGGCTTTCCGCCATCCAACCCGCATGGCTGTTGTTGCCGAGCCAGCCCGCAACGCCCTGCAGGCCGTGTGCAAATTCGTGGGAGGTACCCCAATAATCTTTTAGCGAACCCACGCCGACCCACATGCCCGGGCCATATTCGCCATTCAAGTCTTTAACGAAATCCTGGCCGCCATAAAGGGCCGCCATCACGGAATTATCGTACACGTAAATGTTGCTTTTAAGCTTTTTGTCGGCGCTCTTCGGGAACGGCAACATCCAACCGAGCGAATCTATATAGAAGGAATAAACCTTCTCAAGCGACTGAAGAACGCCCTGGGCATCCGAATTCGGAATAGAGACGTTATTCGCCTGGCCGTCATCGGTCGTGGGCTTTTTACAGACCTCAAAATGATCCGATTCTGCAATTTGCGTAAATCCGTTACTTGCGCACTGGTTTACCCATTCAATGGCGGCGTTCGCGCTTACTGCACCTGCGCAAAATACCGCCATGGCAAAATTTATACCATGATTGACTTTCATACATTTTTCCCAAACAACACACCCACATGGGCGCTATAAATAAATATAAGCTCGTTTAGCTAAAACGAGCTCTTGTATACGAAATTAAACAATTTGTCACTGAGTTTTGTTCAACAGGCAAAATTACGTCTTTCTACCTATTTTGCCTTTTGGGTTTTTGCGGTAGAATCTTTGGAATCGGTTGCCTTCGGGTCTTCGACCTTTTTCTTTTCTGGGCGACCGATATTCTTGTAATTAGGCGTAATATTTATACAGGCCGGAATCTTGGGTGGTTGTCTGTAGAGAGCGAGATCCGGGGTAAATACCCCCTTGGCCTCGGAATAAATACTCCATTTGGTCCCTGCAGGGCAGCCTTCGATAGGCACTCTTGAAAATGCACTAAACCTGGCTCCGGTAATTTTGTATTCAAAGAATTCTGTAGAAGAAGTATCCGGCAACTGCAATGCCTTGGGGCCACCGACCTTCTTTGCTCTGGCAAAATAGGCCTTTTGTGCCTTAATATAGTCCAAAGTATGCTGTTCCAAATCTTCGACTGCCGCTTCTACATTTGCAATTTTAGCCGATTCTTGGCAACTGCGAATTCCTGCGAAACCGCCAACCAAGACGATAATGGTCACAACCGGAATAGCCAGCTTTTTGAGCGGAACTTCACCAATATTGTTCAGCAATTCACGGAAAGAAACGTCTTCGCCATTTTCTTCGACACCATAACCATCCCATTTCAGGAGCTTGATGGCCACAAGAACATGGACAAAAGACTTGGGCATTGCAAGCCCAACCAAAGCAATAGCAAGCAACAGGATTGCTATAAACAAGATAAATGACAAGACAGAATCAACCGAAGGGAGCAACTCCTGAGCGTCTTGAAGCATTTTGAACAGCTGACGGTCTTCGGCAAAGTTCTGGAGCGCCATTCGGCCTGTAAAACTGTCATAGCGCGTAAGGCCAAGCTGAATGCCTTCGGTAGCCATTTCCAGCACTGCAGCAAGCGCTCGTTCCAAGAACAAGAATACCATGCCAACAAGGGCAATCAGCGACGAAATTACTCGTGCCGTGCGTACCGGAGTCAAACCTTTGTTTTTCTGTTCTTTTCTCATAAGCGAATGTCGATGTAAAATGTGTGATGTGAAATGTGCAATGTTAAATTACAAAATTATCCATTACTCATTACACATTGCACATTTATTTTACACCCGCGAGTTCCCTAGCGACCTTCTTGGCGGTCGTAAAGTCGGCCTTACCAGTACCGAGTTTCGGTACCTTTTCGACCTTGAAAGCGAGCGCCGGGAGCATAATCGGCGGGAATCCGCTTGCGCGAAGTTCCGAAAGCACGTCCTTCGGGTCTTTTTCGCCCTGGTACAGGAGCACAATCTTTTCGCCCTTCGCAGAGTCCGGAATGGTCGTAATCAGGTAATCGCAACCTTCCAAGACAGGCGTATCCTGAATCTTCTTTTCAACGGCACCGAGGCTGATCATTTCGCCGCCGAGCTTTGCAAAACGGCTGTAGCGGTCAACAATTGTCAAGAATCCGTCTTCGTCGAGGTAGCCCTTGTCGCCGGTACGGTAGTAACGAATGCCGTCGATTTTCACGATCACGCTGTCGGTACGTTCCTGGTCCTTCAAGTAGCCCTGCATCACCTGGCAGCCACCGATCAAAATCATGCCCGCCTCGCCTGTCGGCAACGGAATGTTCGTTTCGGGGTCCACAATCAGGAACTGCGTACCCGGAAGAGCCGGGCCCACGGTACCAGGCTTGTTGTTCACCTGGAGCGTCATGTAGTCGTTATGCAAGGTATTTTCGGTATTCACCGAGGCTACCGGGGCGGTTTCAGTACAACCGTATCCTTCGTAGATTTCCTTACCGAACTTGAGGCGGAAAGCAGTAGCAAGTTCCGGGCGCAAGGCTTCGGCACCGGCAATAATCACACGCACATACTTAAACACCAACGGGTGCACGTAACGGCTCACCGTAAAGGCGCGCAAGAAGGTCGGGGTTGCCACCATACAGGTCACATGGAATTCCGAGCAAACGCGGGCCATGGTCTTCACGTCGGTCGGGTCAGCCACAGCCACAATCGGGCAACCTTCAGTCAGGTTCAAGAGCGTCGTGACCGTCAGGCCAAAGCTATGGAACAGCGGGAGTTCCGAAAGCATCACGTCGCCACGGCTCACATTCAAGATACAAGCGAGCTGCTGAATGTTACCCATCAAGTTGCGGTGAGAAAGGAGTACCCCCTTCGGCGTACCTTCGGAACCGGAACTGAACACGATTACAGCCGTGTCGTCGATGCTTGTACGCTTGCAGAACAAGAAGGTAATCAACCAAGCCGGGAACAGAATGCAAAGCACCAACAGGGCGGCAATCTTTGCCTTCGGGATTTCCTTCATCAAGTCTTCGGCATAAAGAATGCGCACCTTGTCCGAGGCAATTTGAGAATAGTCGTTACCGCGGCCCTTCAACTTCTGGACAAACTGCTTGCTCGAAATCACCGTTTTCACATCGGCACGTTCGCAGCAGAACTTGACGTTATCGACAGACGAGGTATAGTTCAGGTTCACGTTGGTCTTGCCCATGACCCAGAGCACCAGGTTCACAATCACGCCAGCGGGGCTCGGCGGGAGCATAATGCCGATATTCTGTTCGTCCTTACCCAGCTTTTTCTTCAAAAGCCCGCGGAACGCCATTACGGCACCCATGAGCTTGTAACCCGAGAAGTGACCGCCATCAGTATTATAAATAGCCGGACCATGCTTCACGTAGCGCTTGCAAGTACGAATCCAAGAGGCCGCAATTGGGCGTACGAACTTGACGGCGTACTTCCAAGCATCAATCGAAATTCTACGGATAATGGCACGAACTTCGTTAGGAGGAGTATTGGCCGGAATAGCCTTACCAAAAGCAACCGTTACCGCACGGTCAGCAGAGGCACCGTACATGTCAGAGCCGCTGTAGCTATAGTTCGTTCCCCACAGACCCTGAATATAGAACGGAATAATCATGGCATGGGTATCGTCCACAGCCGCCGAATAGTCAATAGTGAACGGTTCCACGTGCGGGGACTTGGACACCTCGCCCGTCGGGAAAATCACCACGGCCTTGCCCGCCAAGAGTGCTTCATGGATCTTGTCCATAGCCTCTTTGGGGTTGTTATTGTCGATACGGATCATGCCTAAGCGCTTCAACACCGCACGCAAATACCATTTTTCGAAGTGGTCCTTGTTGCTTGCAATGCAAAGGGCACGCGGAGATGCCATCTGCAACATAGCCCAGTCAACAAAGCTATGATGGTTACCCACCAAGAGCACCGGACCTTCGTTCGGAATGTTCTGCACGCCCAAAACACGGATTTTGTAGCGGTTGAACACGAGCTTCAGCATCGAACGGAGCAATGCCTGCGGCAAGTTCGAAATCGTCCATACGAACACGAGCATCGAAATGACGGCGATACCAAGGAAATAACGCTGGGGCTCAATATCGGTATAATGGACCAAAGCCGAGAACAAGAACAGGAATACAATCAGCACGATTGCCTGAATCATGTTTGCAAGTGCAAGTACCGAGCCGGAGTTATTCGGGCGCGTATTATATTGCAACAGGGCGTTCACCGGCACCAAGAACAGGCCTCCGAACACACCGGTCAATGAATAAAGCACCACAAGAGCCACCGGATGCACAAAGAACGGCACCAGGAACATGCACACGGACACGCCAATCATGCCCATCGGGATAAAGCCTGTTTCGATAAAATCGCGGGACTTGGTGGCGGCAATAATGGAGCCCACCATCAAACCAGCAATCGCAAAGGCCAGGTAATTTTGAATCGTATTGATATCGTGGGAGCCCGAAACGTCCTGATACATGAGCACGAACACCTGAGCCAAGGCCCAGAACATCGAAAGCGCGATAATCGAAGCACGGAGGGTCGGCACGCGCCAACCCAGGCTCAAGTGCTTCTTGACGTTTTCAATATTCACATTCGGGTTTTCGTACTTGACCTTGGGCACCAAGAAGCTTGCCACCGTACCGAGAATGGCAACACCGGTCAAAATCCAAGGAATCACAATCGATTTGCTGGTAATGAAATTCACGGCCGCATAAGAATGCAGCGATTCCAGGTTAATCAGGTTCACGCCCACCACGGCAAGCCAAGAGGCGCAAATAATGCCACCCAGACCAAAAATCTGCAAAAACGCATTCGCAAAGCTCAGGTTGCGAACGCCGAACATTTCCTTTAGAATACCGTATTTGGCGGCACTATGCACTGCAAAACCACAGCTCAAGCCAATAGACAGCCAGAATGCCACGCGCGGGCAATTGCAAGAAACGAGCACAGCCTGCGCAATCACGAATACCGTCATGAACAGCGCCGACCAGGCAAGCACCTTGTTCTTCGAGAATTTATTGGTGAAAAAGCCCGCAAAGAAAACCATCAAGATGTACGGAGCGAGGAAGAAAATTTGCAGCATGAACGCTTGCCATGTCTGCCCCGATTCTACGTTGGTGAAAGACCCGGACAAAATCTTCTGGGCGTAAATGAACACACCCATCTGAACAAAGGTCATCGCAAGGATGGACAAAAAGTAGCGAATCGCGCCCTTAGTTTTCCACATATTAAACCTTCCGAAAAATGTAATCCTTTATAGTGTAACCTTACAAAAAGGATGAATAAAACTTTTGAAGGAAATTTAAAAAAATCCCCGGTATAACCAACCGGGGAATATCCGAAATAATCTATTTGCAAGTTAACTATGTAACTAAAAGTTTATCTCATTGCTGAGGCTTGGGCGGCATGCCGATTCCAGCCGATTTGAAGGCTTTTTTGGCGATAAAGGGCATTGCGATAAAAATCATGATATAGCCGAATATGAAACAGGCTATCTGCGAACCCACGAACATGGGCAAATAAGGCGGCTTATGGTCGGGCGGCATGAGCACGAAATAGGCAAAAGTCACCATGACGGCGGTCATGAGCGGTGTATAAATCAGGTTAGAAACGAAGGTTTCGATGGCGTGAGTCGTGATTTTATGCGGCGTCAGGTGCAATTTTTGGCCAAGAGCGGCATTCACCTTGCCCATGGGCACCACAAAACCGATACCGAAACTCACCACAAAGCTCAAAATAAAGCTACCGAACCAGCCAATAATAATCGGAGCAAGCGGCATTCCAGCGGGGCGTTCTGCCGTAGCAGTGCCAAAAATACTGAGCGTAAAGCTCATCCACAAAGCCATCATAAACGAAATTTTCAAGCCGACGGCCTTCATTTGGGCCGGATTCGGACCGCGATTCGGTGTTTCTGTACTCATAAGGAACCTTTCTTTTAATTTATGTTTACAAAGATATACTCTTTTTTCAAGAAAAAGCATTTCTGTTCAAATAATTGTAAAAAAGTCGTTGTATGTTTCAAAACAAAACAACTTTCTAATCTTTGCACTTGGCATGAAAATTGCTAAATATAGGGCGAAAAATGTAAAACAGCGCCCCGCCATATCAATGTGAGGCATTTTAAAAGGATTTTTTAGAAATGGCAGAAGATTTGAATCAGCAGGAACCGACCGCAGAAGAAAAGGCAAAATTCGAACAAGACGTGCTCAAGGCCGCCGAAGAAGCCATGAAAATGGAAGCCGAAGCCAACAAGGCCGACACATCTGACGCCCAGGCTGAAGCCGCCGAGCAACCCGCTGAAGCTGCAGAAAAACCGGCAGAACCTGCCGAAGCCGCTCCCTCTGCTGAAGAAGTTCTGAAGCAGCAGCTGGCCGATGCCACTGACCGCAACCTGCGCCTGATGGCCGAATTCGACAACTACCGCCGCCGCACCGCCAAGGAACAGCTCGAACTCATCGAGACCGCGAACGGCAAACTCCTGGAAAAACTCTCCGAAGTGCAGGACAACTTCGAGCGCGCCTTCGCCAGCGAAAACAAGGCCCAGGATTTGGAAGCCTTCGAGAAGGGCATGCAGATGATCTACAACCAGTTCGCAAAGATTTTGACCGACGCGGGCCTCGAGCAAATCGACCCGACCGGCGCAGAATTCGACCCGAACATGCACGAAGCCCTGATGCAGCAGCCCAGCGAGACCGTGCCCGAAGGCCACGTGGTCACCGTGTTCCAAAAGGGCTACAAACTCAAGAACAAGATTCTCAAGACCGCGAAGGTCATCGTCTCTTCCGGAAAATAAACCTGCGCGACACTCCCCCGCTTTTTAGGCACAGTTACGCTTTGTACTGTGCCATTTTTTCGTGCAATTCCAAAAAGTAGTCGAAATCGCTGTGGAAAAGCTTATCCTGAACCACGCGATATTTTTCCCATTCCGTAATGGCGTGGGCCACTTCCATCGAAATCTTACCCGCGTTTGTCAAAAGTTCGTGCTCCGTAGCCTCAAGAATGCGGTCAAGGTGCCTCGCCCAGTCTTCCATCGTCATGGGAATGTGCCTTGCGGCCTGCATTTCTGCAAAATCCAGATAACCCGAGACAATCAGCTCCAGGGCCTTGAGTTCATCTTCTTCAAGATAATTCTTTGCGACAATTACGTCGGACTGAAGAATTTTGCCCTTTGGAGATGCCGCCCAGGTCTTCAACCCCATGTGCTCCTTTTGGCTGTCAGCCCGTTCTACAATGAGTTCCGCCGCCGTATGGCCGTGAATCGCCCAATGGAGTTTGTTTTGGACCTTCTTGAAAAAATCCCGGGTGATTTTTGCAGAGGGATCGTAATCTAGCGCAGTCGAATAGATATCAGTCACCTTCTGGTAAAAGCGTCGCTCCGACACGCGGATTTCTCGAATGGCTTCCAATTGCCGCTCGAAATAGTCTTCGGTAAGGATTGTCCCGAAATTCTTGAGCCGCTCCTTGTCCATGACCCAGCCCTGGATGGTGTAATCCTTGACAATTTGCCCCGCCCACTTGCGGAACTGCACCGCCCGCTCGTTGTTGACCTTGAACCCCACGGCAATAATCATCTGGAGGTTGTAGTGATTCGCCTGGTAATTTTTCCCATCGCCAGCAGTTATTAAGTATTTCTTAATAACTGAATCTTCTGCTAATTCCCCATCTTCGAGAATGTTCTTGATATGCTGATTTATTGCCGGAACGCTAACCCCGTACAGTTCTGCCATCATTTTTTGCGTGAGCCATACGTTTTCGTCTTCGTAACGCATTTCAACGCTCTGTTCGGAACCGCCCACAGCAGCCACATAAGTCAAGTATTCTGCAGCGGAACTGCGGATAGACACGGGATTGATTTTTTGACCATTTTTGCTCATTTGAACACTAATATATATAAATTGAACGCCGCCGTCAATAGCCGGAGAGGACAATTTGTGTGAAAATAAACTAAATTATGGGTGTAGATTTTTGAGGTTACCGGAGGTCTTCTGTGAAGATTTTTGCAAACGCTTTGGCTCTGTCCATTCTCCTAGCCCTGCTAGCAGCATGTGGCGATGAATCCTCTTCTTCTGTTTCGCCGGAACCCCGCCAGTGCGAGGAACAGAGCGATGATTGCGATGACGCAAGTTCTAGCAGTGAAAAAATTTCCAAAAATTCTTCTAGCTCGCAAAAGAGCGCCGATAAGGGCAAGTCTTCTTCTAGCGAGAAGAATGTGAAGGAATCTAGTTCCTCAACAACTACCAAGAATTCTTCTAGCTCCGTCAGTGGCGATAAGAGTAGTTCTTCCGTCAAAAAAGAAGAATCTAGCAGCAGCGCTGTGAAGTCTTCTTCCAGTGTAACGCCGAAGTCGAGCAGCAGTGAAGAAGTTAAGCAGTCTTCTTCGAGTGTTGTGGCTTCGAGTAGTAGCGTTACCTCTTCTGAAACGGTGAAGTCGAGTAGTAGTAAACAGAACCCTTGGGGCACAGAAGAAGAATGGTGGCCGTTTAGTTGTAATGCCTTTGGTGGGTGTCTTGAATTTACGGATAAAAGAAACAATCGCACATACAAATATTTGAAGTTTGAAGGTAAGGATACCACGGGAGAGGCTGCGACTATTTACGCGATGGTGGAAAACTTGAATGTTGGTGAAATGGTTCGTGGTTATAAGGACCAAAAAGATGATTCAAAAATAGAACGTTACTGCTATGATAATGATACTTTAAATTGCCTTTATTATGGAGGCCTCTATCAGTGGGCTGAAATGATGCAATTGCCGTTCGAATGCAATAGTAAGAGTTGTGCCGATTCGATAAAGCCCAATCATCAAGGTGTATGTCCTGAAGGTTGGCGCTTGCTGACATATAATGATTTCTACATCATTGTCAACAGTAACGGAAATACGCATGGCGTTGAGGGCGTACGTTCTTCCTTTGGCTTTGGTGGGTATAATACAACTGGTTACAGTCTTGTCGGTGCTGGATATAATTGGGATTATTCTTTTGAACGATTGAATGAATCTACATATTGGCATTATCCACAGGAAGGATCTATAGGGAATAATACATCATTTGTTGGGTATCAGGGTCGTACTTCGACTAAAATAGGAACGCAAAGTACTTACAAGACCCATGGATTTTCCGTCCGTTGTGTAATGGTTGAATAACCATCACTTTCAAACTGTAAAATTTTAAATAAAAAACAAAAAACTAGGCATTCCTGGGGGGAATGCCATTGGGAGTTATTATGTCCAAGAAGAACATCAAGAACAACAAGAAAAATTCCACCCGCAAGAACTACAAAATGGACGCCTAAAGGCGTCTACGGCTGCGTTCGGTCATGCCAAAACGCAAGCGTTTTGTCGCGACACTCACTTGCACGTTACTGAAGCTCTTGAACCGCGTCTGCACTAAAGCGACGGCGAATGCCTGGCCGCTAAGCGAACATTCGTCGGGCGAAGCCCGAGGCCATGCGAGCGTGCGGAGCAGGCTGAGCCGGAGCGCTTTTTTCGGACATGAAAAGCTGATGCCGATTTCCATCGGCATGACGCGGGCGGGGAAAGGAGGTGCCGGCTTCCCCGTTCCGAGGACCATATCCACTAAGCAGCAAAGCTGCAAGTGGCTATTGGCAAGTGCGGCAAGACAACCGGAAATGAATGCCCTAAGGCGGAAGAAGATAAGTCGTCGAGCGAACATTCGTCGGCCGAAGGCCGAGGCCATGTGAGCGAGGCGAGCTTAGCTCTGGAGCCGTGGGCATTTGTAGCCCAAGGCGTTACGGGCGCGGCGATTGAGCGCCCGTTCGAGGGGGTGCTGGAAGACTTGCCCTGGTTCAGTCTAGATCCTTCGACTCCACTGCGTTCCGCTCAGGATGACACAAGGGCAAGGCTGCAAGCAGGGGGAGCCTTCCCCCACCTTTGTAAAAATGTCAATGATAAGTTAATCCCGGGGCGTTCCGCGGGGCTTTTCGCGATATATCTTTATCTCTGGTGTAAAACATGTTTGGAGATTAAGATGAAAAATATTTTATCCGTTACTTCTGTATTGGCTTTGGCTGGAATGGCCTTTGCCCAGCAACCAATCATTACAACCAACTACACGTGTGACCCGGCGCCCTATGTCCATGGGGATACGGTTTACCTGTACACGACCCACGACGAGGACAATGCCGAAGGGTTCGTCATGTACGACTGGCTGTTACACACGTCTACAGACATGGTCAACTGGACTAGCCACGGGGCTGTGGCCTCCCTGAACGATATCCAGTGGAGTACTAAGACCAATGGCGCTTGGGCCGAGCAGGTTGTGTTTCGCAATGGCAAATGGTACATGTACGTCCCCATTCACGGCAACGGCATTTCCGTCTTGGTGGCAGATAGTCCCTACGGCCCCTTCAAGGAACCTCTGAACAAGGCCTTGGTTTGGCAGCGGCAACATTGGAACGACATCGACCCCACCGTATGGGTGGATGATGACGGCCAGGCCTATTTGTACTGGGGAAATCCCGACCTCTATATGATCAAGCTTAACGAAGACATGATCAGTACTTCCGGCAATATTGTTACCTACCCCAAGATCAAGGATTACCAGGAAGGCCCTTGGCTCTACAAGCACGATAAACATTACTATATGGCTTTTGCTTCCACCTGCTGTGCCGAAGGCATCGGTTACGCCATGAGCGACTCCCCCACGGGCCCCTGGACCTACAAGGGCGACATTATGCCTCATTCCTCCCGCAGTAATGGAAACCACCCGGGAATTGTGGATTACAAGGGGAAATCATACGTTTTTGGCCATCATTACCAGCTTTGGCACCAGAAATCCGATAAAATGGGCCTTAAGTTCCAGCACAAGGAACGCCGTTCTGTTGGCGTTGCCGAGATGAAGTATAATGCCGACGGAACCATCCAGAAGATTGAGTGGTGGCCGGATAATGGTGTGGCCCAGCTGGAAGATTTTGACCCGTACAAGCGCGTGGAAGCGGAAACCATGTCGTGGGGCGAAGAAGTGAGGGTCCGTAAGAGCGGTGCTGCCGGCAATACGGTTCTCACCAACCTTACCGAAGGCAAGTACACCAAGATTAGCGGCGTGGAATTCGGTGACGCCGGCGCAGAATCCTTCTCGGCTTCCGTTTTGAGCGTTAAGAGGGCATCCTCCGTTACGGTTCGCCTGGACAAGGTGGATGGCCCCGTGGTTGCCAAGGCTGAATTCAGTAAGGACGGTCTGGTGACCGTGCCTGCCGAAGGTGCAGTTGGCAAGCATGATGTATTCTTCATGTTCGCAGGTGATTTCGAAGCCGATTACTGGGAATTTGAAGACAGCAAGACCGCAGTTCCTCAGGGGCCGTTCTGCAAGGCGAAACTCAACGACCCCGAGGCAAAATGCAATTTGCCGGTTGTGGGCGCGAAGGTCGAGGGCACGGCCAACTTCATCGACTTCGAGAACTACGATGTGGGCGGTGCGGGCAAGGCTTACTACGACATGGACACCAAGAACCAGGGCGGCGAATACCGCGAAGACCGCGTGGACATCGTGAAGAACGGCGACGGATTTGCCGTGGGCTACACGCAGAAGGGCGAATGGCTCGAATACACCGTGAACGTGCAGGCCGGCGGGAAGCTTCCCTTTGAACTGAGCTACGCAAGCGGCATGGACAACACGGGCGTGCGCCTGTTCATGGACGACGAGCCGATTACCGACACGCTCGCGCTCACGGGCACCGGGGATTTCGACACCTACGGCACCTTCAAGGGCACGACCACCAAGGAACTCACCACGGGCGAACACGTGCTCAAGGTGATGGTGACAAGTGACTACGTGAACCTCGACTGGATTGCCTTTGGTGAAAGCGAAGGCAGCGCCGAGGACATCAGGAACGGAACCACGGGCATCGTGCCGAAAATCGCCGCCGGAGCCGCGGGCGTGGCAAACGCTTTCGCGAGGGCCGCGGGCAGCTACAAGGTATTCGACCTGATGGGCTCCGAACTCGGGAACATCCGCCTGAACGCCGGCGCGACGCTGACGGACCTCAAGGCCGGACTCAAGACCGCCGGCTTCGGGAGTGGCGTCTACGTCGTCCGCAACCCTGCTGGAAAGACTTTGAAATTGCAAGTCGGGGAATAAGTTCCCGCGAGACAATCCGCCTCCCCCATACTTTAAAATACCCCGACCTCTCGTAAAGAAGGCCGGGGTTTTTAGCGTCAATGTTTAATGTATTTTTGAACTTAGCAAATTATTCCCAAATTTTTCAAATAATCCATCTTGCTTCCGAGAATACGGATTATCAATACCTTGTCAAGTTCAATTCTATAAAAGACAATACTGTTCGCGACAGACAAATATCTATAGCGAGCAAGTGTTTTTACTATTCCCTTCAAGGAAGGTCCAAGTTCCGGAAAAATGGCCAACTGATCAATCGCATCAAGAATTTCAATAATCCTATTGTTTGCAGCAATGGGACTCTTTAATTCTTTCTCGATGTATTCCTTGATGTTGTCCAGATCTTCGCTTGCCTTTGGCGAAAATACGATTGCGGCCATCTAGACCTCGTATTTCTTTCGGACATCGGCGGCCATCATCCAGCCATTCTGCTCTGCGGAGCGTTCGCCTTCTTCAAGGGAGTGCTTCAACTTGAGTTCGGCAACCATCCGTTCGTATTCGTTGATATCGATGACGACGTAGCACCCCCTGCCGTTTTTCGTCAAAAAAACCGGAGCATCCTCGGACACCTTCTGTAGCACTTCATTGTAATTGCGCAAGTCTGAAACAGGTAAAATACAGGGCATAACAACCTCCATCATAAATATACATAATTTTAAGTAAAATTACAAGAAGAATTTGTAGTAAAATAAAAAAGATTGCTTTTGTGCAATATTTTTTGAAGGGCCGGGGTTTTTAAGGGGTGTCCCCTTAGGCGAGGGGGTGGAGAGCGACGGAGTGCGAACCAGGGGGAGGCTTCCCCCTCCCCTCCTACACAGAGCGTTTTAATATGAAACACGCCTTTTTTGCCCCGATTTAGGGGCTTTTCTTGTTTCAGAACGAAACAAAATGGCCGTTTTTTGCCAGTTATTAGCATTTGGCACGGGTTTTGCTTATGTATGGGCGTAAAAAATCGCCCCGTTCAGATTGATTCGCGGGCGGCAAGAATTTAAAAATAGGAGACTCATTATGAGCAAGATTATCGGTATTGACTTGGGAACGACCAACAGCTGCGTGTCCGTGATGGAAGGCGGCAAGCCGGTCGTGATCGCTAACGCGGAAGGTTTCCGCACCACCCCGTCCATTGTCGCTTTCGGCAAGAACGGCGAACGTCTGGTGGGCCACGTGGCAAAGCGTCAGGCCATCACCAACCCCGAAAAGACAATTTACTCCATCAAGCGTTTCATGGGCCGCACCGCCGGCGAATGCTCCGCTGCCGAAAAGAACATGCCCTACAAGCTGGTGGGCACGGGTTCCGACCCGGTGCGCGTGCAGGTGGACGACAAGCAGTTCGCTCCTCCCGAGATTTCGGCCATGGTTCTCCAGACCATGAAGAAGATTGCCGAAGACTACCTGGGCCAGCCGGTGACGCAGGCCGTGATTACGGTCCCCGCCTACTTTAACGACTCCCAGCGTCAGGCTACGAAGGACGCCGGCAAGATCGCTGGCCTTGAAGTGCTCCGTATCGTGAACGAACCGACGGCTGCCGCCCTCGCCTACGGTCTTGACTCCAAGAAGAGCGAAAAGGTCGCCGTGTATGACCTCGGTGGCGGTACGTTCGATATCTCCATTTTGGAAATCGACGATGGCATGTTCAGCGTGAAGGCCACCAACGGCGATACGATGCTCGGCGGTGACAACTTCGACGAAGTCATCATCGACTGGATCAACGACGAATTCAAGAAGGACAATCCGGGCATCGACCTGAAGAAGGACAAGATGGCCCTGCAGCGTTTGAAAGACGCCGCGGAAAAGGCGAAGATCGACCTTTCTGCTACGACTTCTACGAACATCAACCTCCCCTTCATCACTGCCGACGCTTCGGGCCCGAAACACTTGGACCTCACGCTCAGCCGTGCAAAGTTTGACCAGCTGACCGCTCACCTCGTGGAACGTTCTATGGAACCGTGCCGCAAGGCTATCAAGGACTCCGGCCTCTCCCTGAGCGAAATCGACGAAGTGATCCTGGTCGGTGGTTCTACCCGTATTCCGGCCGTGCAGGAAGCTGTGCGCAAGTTCTTCGGCAAGGAACCGAACAAGACTGTGAACCCGGACGAAGTGGTGGCTATCGGTGCCGCCGTCCAGGGCGCCGTGCTTAGCGGTGACTCCTCCGTGAAGGACGTGTTGCTCCTCGACGTGACCCCGCTTTCCCTGGGTATCGAGACTCTCGGTGGCGTGATGACCAAGCTCATCGACCGTAACACCACGATTCCGACCAAGAAGAGCCAGGTGTTCTCTACCGCCGAAGACAACCAGCCGGCCGTGACGATTCACGTGCTGCAGGGCGAACGCGAATTTGCCCGCGACAACCGTACGCTCGGCAAGTTCGACCTGACTGACCTCCCGAAGAAGCCGCGTGGCGTGCCGCAGATTGAAGTGACTTTCGATATCGACGCGAACGGCATTGTGCACGTGTCTGCCAAGGACAAGGAAACCGGCAAGGAACAGTCCATCAAGATTACTTCTTCCAGCGGCTTGTCTGAAGATGAAATCAACAAGATGGTGAAGGATGCCGAAGCCAACGCTGCCAAGGACAAGGAACAGCGCGAACTGGTGGATATCAGGAACCAGGCCGAACAGATGGCTTACCAGGCCGAAGGTCAGCTCAAGGAATTTGGCGACAAGCTCCCGGCTGACACCAAGAGCCAGCTCCAGGCTGCTATCGACGACATCAAGGCCAAGAAGGACAACGGCACCAAGGAAGAGATCAAGGCCGCTATGGACAAGCTCCAGGGCATGATCAGCTCCATGGCCCAGGCCGCCGGTGCAAACCAGGCTCAGCCGGGTCCGCAACCGGGTGCTTCTGAACAGCCGAAGAACGACAAGAAGGGCGATGGCCCGGAAGTCGTCGACGCGGAAGTGGTTGACTAATTTCAACCTTGAAAAATCAAACAGGATTCGCCTCCCAAAAAGGGGCAATCCTTTTGTTGTAAAGAAACGATTCTTGATTTTTTATATGACGAGTTTGCCCGGAGGGCAAAATGGCTGAAAAAAGAGATTATTACGAAGTTCTAGGCGTCGGCAAGGACGCAAGTGCTGATGAAATCAAGCACGCGTACAAGAAGCTTGCCATCAAGTACCACCCGGACAAGAACCCGGGCGACAAGGAAGCCGAAGAGAAGTTCAAGGAGGCTGCCGAGGCCTACGATGTGCTCAGCAACCCCGAGAAGCGTAAGCAGTATGACCAGTTCGGCTTTAACGCCCCCGGTGGCGGTTTTGGTGGCGGCGGATTCGGTGGCCAGGGATTCTCTTTCGAAGATATCTTTGCGAACTTCGGCGATATTTTCGGTGGCGGATTCGGTGGTTTTGGCGGCAGCCGTCGGGGCGGTCGCAAGGCCGGGCCTCCGCGCGGTAACGACTTGCAGATCAAGGTGGCGCTCAGCTACAAGGAAATCTTCGAGGGCTGCACCAAGAAGGTTCGCCTGAAACGCTACACGCCGTGTACGGAATGTAACGGCAAGGGCGGCACCGACATCAAGACTTGTGAAACCTGTAAGGGTACGGGGCGCGTGCGCCGCGTATCTGGCGGGTTCTTCCAGATGGTTTCCGAAAGCGCCTGCCCCACCTGTAACGGCATGGGCGAAGTCATCGCGAACCCGTGTAGCCGTTGCCGCGGCGAGGGCCGTGTGCAGGAAACGGAAGAAATTTCCATCAAGATTCCGGCGGGCGTTGCCGAGGGACAGTACCTGAACCTGCGTGGCGAAGGCAACTGCGGGCCTCGCGGCGGTGCCTGCGGCGATTTGTTGGCAGTGATTGCCGAAAAGCCCGACGACTTCTACACCCGCGAAGGCGACGATTTACACTGCGAAATCAAGGTGCCGGTCCACAAGCTGGTTCTTGGCGGTACGCAGCGAATCCCGACGCTGGACGGTAGCGAAGTGCAGATCAAGATTGCGGCCGGCACTCAGGCCGGGAGCATCTTGCGCCTGCGCGAACAGGGCCTGTACCCGCTGAACAAGCGCGGCGACCGTGGAAGCCTCTACGTGAACATCGGCGTGGAAATCCCGAAGGACCTTAGCCGCGAAGAGAAGGAACTCTACCAGAAACTCGCGGAACTGCGTCACGACAAGGAAACCGCACAGGAAGAAAGCTTCCTCGAGAAGATGAAGAACCTGTTCAAGTAGGAAGTAGACAGTAGATGGTAGGAAGTGACGGGGCGTCGCCCCGAAATCCCCAAAAAAGATTCTCCCGGACAGCAATGCCCGGGATTTTTTTATAATTACATTCATGAACAAATTCATCGCCATCGTACTTTTAATATGCACCATCGCATTTGCGGACGAAGATGGCGTAGTCCCCGAAGTAGATAGGAAAAGACAAATTGACCCCGCCCTTATTTTGGGAGGTTTCGGATATTCCTCTCTAGACAGAATTGCAATCGAAGGATTTATTTTAAATGGATTTCAGCCGTTTAAAAACATAGGCTTATATCTTGAATATTCCCCACGGCTAGATTTAAGGTTAGATGCTGATGAGCCATCTTATGGTAGCTTAAGTGTTTTTGCGATTGCAGGCACGGCAAATCTAATATTGCAAGCCAATGAAAGCTACAAAGAGGAAAAAGAAGAAAAATCTGTTGCCTACTACATTGTTTTCGGATCATTATGGCTTTCTTCAGGTACATCCTATTATGCTCTTTTGGGAAACAACATGATTGGCCTATCCATATTCGAAAATCATCTATTTGAATGGTGGATAGACAAAGACGATTGGGATATGAGAGAAGTTGGATTTATGGAAAGCGTCGGCCTGCAGGCCAATTTACTTTTTATGTTTGTCGGTGGAGGTGTTCAGTTTGAAGTAACGAATAGACGGCGGAATCTCGGCGTTTTCTTTCATATAAAGCTTTTCCCCATATTTTTTGAAAGATTTCCCCATGAGTGACATTTTGTAGATTGTGAGGTGTTTAACAGGAGAACAAATTCTTCTGGTGGGAGACACAATGAGAAAAGTGGTCATTTTGAATGCGAGCCCGCGCAAAGACGGAAACATCAGCCAAATGCTGAATATCATAGGCGACACTTTGTTTGAAAATGGCTCCGAAGTCAATATTGTTGATGTCTGCAAGCTGGAATTTCGCCCGTGTATCGGCTGCATGAAATGCCGTAGCACTCACGATTGCGTGATGCCTGAAGACGACGCGAAACGAATTTTGCGCCTGGTGCAAGAAAGCGACGCCCTTGTGGTCGGTTCACCTTGCTACTGGGGCAACATGACCGGACAACTCAAAATGCTATTTGACCGCTGGGTTTATGGAATGATGGACCACAGCGAACGCGATTACCCGATTCCACTGTTAAAAGGAAAGAAAGCTGTCATTGTGACGACATGCACTACCCAATGGCCATTCAACCTCATTTTCAAGCAGTCAGCGGGCACCGTCCGTGCCCTCAAGGAAATCCTTTGCTGGAGCGGATTCAAGATTGCAGGCGTGATTCAAAAAGGCGCAACCCACAAAAGGCCCGGTCTTTCGCCCAAAGAAATTGCCAAGTGCAAGAAAATTGCTTTGTCACTTGGTTCGCATTAAAGGCGTGAAAACGCAATCGGGCTAAATTATTCCGCTTCGCGCTGGAGTTGCGGGATCATTTTGTCAGACCATTCTTCGAAATCGCCGGCCTCGATATGGTCGCGGGCCTGTTGCATCAAATGCAGATAGAAATGCAAGTTGTGGAGCGTTGAAAGCGTCCAGCCGAGGGGTTCCTTGGTCTTGAACAGGTGACGCACGTAGGCGCGGGTGTAGTTCCGGCAGCAATGGCAGTTGCATTCCGGGTCGAGCGGGCGGTCGTCATCGGCAAATTTGGCGTTCTTGTAGCGGAGCACTCCCCTGCTGGTATACACGAGGCCATCCTGCGCGTTCTTGGCGGGCAGAATGCAGTCGAACATGTCGACGCCGCGCTTGATTAGTTCCAGCAGATTCCAGGGCGTGCCCACCCCCATCACGTAGCGTGCACGGTCGGCAGGCAGTGAATTCGTGCAGAAATCCGCAATTTCGTACATGGTTTCCACAGGCTCGCCTACGGAAAGACCTCCCATCGCGTATCCGTCGGGAGCGATTTCCTTGAGGGCGTCAATGGATTTTTGGCGGAGTTCCTTGTGCATGCCGCCCTGCACAATCCCGAAGAAATATTGCGCGTAATCGTGGACCGGCGGATTTTCGCGGAGCCAATCCACTGCGCGGCGCGTCCATTTGAGCGTGTAGTCGAGCGAGTGCGAAGCCTCTTCGACGGTGCTCGGGTAAGGCGTGCATTCATCGAAGGCCATAATGATGTCCGCACCGATTTCGCGCTGAGCCTTCATGACCGATTCCGGCGTGAACAGATGGCGAGATCCGTCCAAATGACTGCGGAATTCCACGCCTTCTTCAGTAATGTGGCGGAGTTCCTTGAGGCTCCAAACCTGGAATCCACCGCTGTCCGTGAGCATCGGGCCATTCCAGCCCATGAATTTCTGCACGCCGCCCATCTTGGCCACAAGTTTCGTGCCCGGACGCAAATACAAGTGGTACGTATTCGCGAGAATGATCTGCGCCTGCATTTCGCGCAAGTCCCGCGAAGAAAGTCCCTTCACGCTTGCAAGAGTGCCCACCGGCATAAAAATCGGCGTTTCCACCACGCCGTGGGCGGTGTGAAGCCGGCCGCGGCGGGCTTTGCTCTTGTCGCTTGTCTTTATGAGTTCGAAGGGATTCTGATTCACGGGGCAACCGACTTAAAGTTGTTCGCGGATTTTTTGTGCAAGGGCGATGCCAGCGGCGCGGGCCTGTGAAACAGAGTCAGCGGCGCGGGCGTCAAGGGGCTGCGTAACTTGAGCGCGGAGCAGGCGTTTGCAGGATTCATCCCAGTAAATGCCGCGAAGCGCGAGGGTGCACGCATCGCTAAATTCAGCGAAGCTTGCGACCGGGAATTGACAGCCGGCGTTGAGGGCCTTGAGGTAGGCCATTTCGGCGACAGCAATGCAATAAGTTTCGGCGTCATTGACTCGCGCAAGAATTGCATCCAGATCCTTCGACTTCGCTTCGCTTTGCTCAGGATGACACGATGACAAAGTTTCTATCGCAAGGATGCCTTGGCCAGAAGCCGGGAGCATTTGTTCTGTGCTAAAGTATTCAGTCACCTGGTCGGCAAGCCCCATGCGCTTGAGGCCGGCGGCGGCGAGCACAACGGCGTCAAGTTCCGCAAGTTTACCGAGGCGAGTCTGGATATTCCCGCGAATAGGCACGTATTCCAAATCCGGGCGAAGCGCCTTCAATTGCACCACACGGCGAATGCTACCAGTGCCGACGCGGGCCCCGGCGGGCAAATCCATAAACTTAATTCCGGCGGCTCCCCCACGGGCAATAAATGCATCGCGCGGGTCTTCACGCTTCAATACCGCCGCAAGCTTAAATTCAGGCAAAACTTCAGCCGGCATATCCTTCAGGCTGTGAACCGCAATGTCGGCGCGGCCTTCTAAAAGGGCAACTTCAAGTTCCTTAATGAAAACGCCCTTGCCCCCAAAGCTAGCCAAAGATTTATCAAGACGGCGGTCGCCTTCGGTCGTCATCGAGACAAGTTCATAGCTCAGTCCCGGATTCACCGCCACAATGGCATCGGCCGCCATAGTCGTTTGTGCCAAGGCAAGCGCACTCTTGCGGGTTGCAACACGCAGCTTACATTCAGTCATTGTTCGCCCCCAAGCACTTGAGGAACACCTGCACATCTTCAGGCGAATTTTCGGCCTTCACCTTATACAAGAAATCGTTGGCCATCTTTTTGGCAAAACGTTCATACATCATTTGCACGCGGTGGCGATCTTCTTCCGGCAAGTCAGGCATGGAGCGCAGCAATTTTTCGGATTCTTCATTCGCCGACTTCAGCATTCTTTCAGCATGCACACTAATCTGTTTCGAGACTTCGTCCATGCGCATCCACTGCAAGAATTCGTCAATGCCTTCTTTCAGAATCTTCTGGGCGGCTTCAAGCTCGATCATGCGCAGGCGGCGATTTTCAGACACGACCTTTTCAAGGTCATCGACGCAAACGTATTCAACGCCCGGAAGATCCCCAATGCTAGATTCAGCATTACGCGGGCTTCCCAAGTCAACAATCAAACGCTTTGTCTTATTGCTTACACCAGGATGTTCTGCGACCTTGCTGCAATGATGTTCGAATACGACATCGAGTGCACCCTTTTTCGCGGTAGAACTATCTGTACTTTTAACAAATCCGCAAGCCTCGGTGAATTCTTCTTTCGTAATGATTGGCTCTTGGCAAGCGCTGCAAAGAATCACCACATCGCATTTGCCAAGCACTTGGTAGCGGTCTTCAAACTTGACCGGAGTGAGCACGTCTGCAAATTTTTCAGCATTTGCAAAGGTCTTGCTGCTCGCAAAAATCTTGGTGGTATTCTCTTGCACATACTTGAGCATCAAGGAGCCCATTTCGCCGAGGCCCACAATGTACACTGTACGATTTTCTAGGTCATCGAAAGTGTGCTGCACCTGTTTCATGGCTAGGAACGGAATATTGCAGCTGAGTTTGCTCAAGTTGGTTTCTGTCTTGATGCGCTTGGTGGTGTGAATGGCGCTCTGAAAGAGCTTGTTCAGGGTATTCCCCGTTGCATGCAACTGGTGCGCCGTTTCGTAGGCGCGGCCAATCTGGTGTAAGATTTGGTCTTCACCCATTGCCACCGAATCAAGACCCGCACACACGTTCATAACGTGGTGCGCCACCTCGTCGCCCGACTTAAAATAAAAGAATTTCGCAAAATCGTCGTAACTCTGCCCCGCCAGTTTGCAAACATACTGGACAAGTTCGGCGTCGGTCAAGTCGCGGTCAGAGGCTACATAAACCTCGGTGCGGTTACAGGTCGCAAGAATCAAAAGTTCATCGAAGGGAGAATTGCTCAACGCATTGGTTTTGACATCCATCGGGATGTAGAACTTTTCGCGGACTGCGATTTCGGCCACCTTGTGGCTCATGCCTGCCATGTAGATTTTGCGCATAGGCTAAATTTAGAAAAAACTCATTGGCCTATTTCGTTATCAATCCACTGGTAACGTTTTTTCATCCACTCGGTCATGACCTTCACCGCTTCATCATACGAATCGTACGGATCCTTGAGCGCCCAGTTTTCTGTATTTCCGATAACTGGCCAGCGACGGTATTCGTTCTTGACCGCTTTTTCAATAATCGCGCGATAAATCGGAATGCTATCAATAAGCATCTTGAACGTTTCGCGATGTTCTCTCCAATAAACCGAGGCAGCTGAATCAACGACCGCATTACGCATGATGTAGTAATTCAGTCGATACCTGCGAATATACCAATCTTCCGGATTTTTGTTCTGTTCACGCGATGCATTTCCAAAAGCCAAATCAAAATCCCATACAGGCCCATAATGGATTGTCTCGCCTTTTTTCCAAGTCAAATAAATGCTGCGGCCGTAGTTACCATCTTCATTCTTGGAATATTCTTGCATCCAATAAAACAACACGTAATCTTCAACATCAAGCCAATCCAGAATTTCAATACTTTTGTGCTCGTATCGGTGGTACTGAACCAAATCTTCAAAATCATTCAAATGGTCTAGCAAAAGCTGTTCCGTTTCGGGCGACGGATTTTTGGGTGACTTGATGTGATAATAGTAGTCGTTTTTAGTCTGAATGTACGGCGGGTCGTATTTCTTGGAGTCTTCTTTTTCAGCAAGGAATGTCGTGTCGCTTTTTTCGATGTCTACGCGATTTTTGCCCACCTTAATGGTTTCTGCCAACAAATACAACCCCATATAATTGCGGTTCAGGTAGAGTTCCACAAACTGCATTTTGGGCGTATACTTGGCACCAAGCCATTCCGAAAGGCGCGTCATCATGTAATTTCGCAAATGAGACTTATCGCCAAAATTTGCAATAAGAGCCCAATCTTTATTCTTAGGCATTCCAAAAAGCGACACTTTGTCCGAGAATTCCAATTTCATGCCATACTTGGGCATTTTAAAGCTGGAATTGCCACGCCCACGCACGGTGAGTTCGTAGACTTCGCTTTCGGGCGATTTTTCGCCGTAAATTTGCATACGCGAAGGAATTTCGGTTTCTCGGTCACGAACGCCCGCAAAATCTTCGGTTTCAATCACGACTCGCGGCACTCCGGCATACGGGTACATCGAATCATCCATAGGGAGAATATCAGGGTCACTTTCGGTTTCGGTCCAAAAACATGCAGTAAAACAAATGCAGCAAAGGATTGCGGCAAGCTGTTTGTACAAGTTTATTTTGCGGGCCATTAAACGCATCAGCCGAAATATAATTCTTTTACGGGTCATACGGCTGTGATTTCTGTAACGTGAAATTGCTTTTTCGATTAATACAAACTTTTTTATTCACTTGTCTACTATTTACTTTTATATATTTCAGAGCATGAACAAATTCTTCGGGTGCTTTCTGTTATTTGCTTGCGTAGCATGCTTTGCTACGGAGAGCCTGCACCCGATTGCAGCGCCCACGACCCAAGTTGGCATTCAAGGGACGGTCGAACTTGACGAAGACGTTTACAGCGGTGATTTGGAAGTCTCGGCAGAATACGCAGTGCACCCACGCTTCAGCCTTTACATAGATGGAGCATTCCGATTCTTGAGCTATAGCTACGAGTTTTCAACCAGTGGCTACATTCACAATTACTGCAATCTGCATGTGAACGGCTTTAACGAAACTTATGTGGGAGCAAAAGGCCTGATTTTCCCTTATTTAGGACTGAATCTCGGCTGGCGATTCCCACCCGGCGAAGGCTCCCAAAAGAACCGCTTTCACCGCCTGAATATAGAGCCGTTCAGCCTGTTGCGAGTTTCCAAGAATCTGACGGTCGGCACTGCAATCCGCTACAACACATCCCTCGAAGACAAAAACTATAAGCCTGGTGACGAAATCGGATTCATGGCCTCGTTCGTTTGGAAACCGGGCTGGAACGATTCCTTAAAAAAAGGCTGGGAATTCAGCGAAGTATTCCTTTACCAAGCGCGAATCGAAGAATCCGAAAACAGGAACTTGGACAAGCCCTATCGCGGCATGAAAGACAAATACCGCGGCATGAAAATGAAGTTTGACGCCATGCGCTACTTCAACATTGCAGGCTTTTCTACCGGATTCGGGATGAATTACGAAATTCACGAAGGCACGCTATTCGGCTTCGAAGCTGGTCACCGCGTCGGAATCGAAATGAAAGTCCGATAATCGGGCTTTTTAAGCGAAAAATTTAAAGCTCGTTTTCTTGAGTTCACGCACAGAATGCAAAACAACATAATCAGGGTTGCCGATTGATTCGGCAGCCTCTTTAATATTGCGGTCAAGCTCTTCAGCTGACTGGGCATGCATCATAGCATAAAGCGTGTACGGGAAACCTTCGAAAGCCGGGCGCTCGTAGCAATGCGAAATGAATGGCTTGCTTGCAAGAATTGCACCAGCAGGATTAACCGAGTTCCTGTCTACTGTTTCCGCAAAGCAGACCATGGCATTAAAAGCAAAACCGGCCTCTTGATGTCGAAGAATCGCCCCGAAGCGGCGCATACGTCTTAACGCCAAGTCCTCGCGTAGTTCGTCACAAGAAACGTCCCAATCCTTGAACGGGGTAAGTGTATGCGGAATGTCGTTGCAAGCAATACGAATACGGACGTGGTCGGAAGAGGAAAGTTCCGTACACGATTCAACAGCATTCTTCCTACCTACTGCCAACGGTTTACTGTCTACTGGCGCTCCAGCGCCCTTCATCACCGTGTTAATCTTGAACTTCTCGGTCGCATTTAGAATATGGACATCGTGCAATTCCGTATTCGCACAAACTTCATCGACAATCTTTTGAATCTCCGCTTCGGATTGGGCGATGACCGTAAACCACACGTTGTATTCGTGGCTGCGCACGTAATTGTGGGTAATGGCAGGAATCACATTAACAACGGCAGCAAATTTTTCTAGAGCAGAATCGTCGGCAGCGCCGGAAACGGTTGACGGCACCTTGCCCGCACAAAGGCGAGAAATAAACCCGAGCGCTTTGGAGTCGTACACTCCCCCAATACGGCGGATTATGCCCGACTGGCGCAAATTCTCGACTGCAGCAAAAACGCTCTGTTCGTCGGAACCAAGCTGCTCCGCCAGCACCTGATACGGGCGTTCTTCCAGCGGAAAAGCGTCCTGGATGACAGAGAGAAGAAGCTGTTCAAGTTCAGTCATGTAAAACTAGAAGTGAGTGGTGTGGAGTGTGAGGTGTGAAATGATTTTCATTACACATTCCACACTACACATTATCCATTAATTTCCTCGTCCGTCAGGTAGCAAGCCGGATCCTGTTCCCAGAAATCGCCTGTCACCGCTTCGGCTCGAGTACGGAAGTTGCCATTGCAAAGATTCAAGTAAGCGCACTTGGGGCAGCGGCCCTTCAGAATCGGCTTGCGGTTCTTGAGGCCAGCCATAATCGGGTTCGATTCATCGCTCCAGATTTCACCAAAGCTACGTTCGCGCACGTTACCCAGCGTAATGTATTGCGTAAACTGGTCGGGGTGCACATTACCAATGCTATCGATGTTGCCGAATGCCATACCGCTGCGGTTACCGCCATTGCGCTGGATAAGTTCCAGAACCTTTTCGGCACGGGCAGGGTCTTCGCGCAACATGCGGCGGTACAGGTAGACTGCATCGGCGTGGTTGTCCACCGTCAAAATTTCCTTGTCGATTCCACGCTTCTTGAAGTCGAGCGTGCGGTCGATAATCAAGTCCATCGCCTTGCGGCTTTCTTCATGATTCAAGTCGTTTGCAACCATGGCCGAACCACGGCCGCTATAAACCAGGTGATAGAAGCACACGCGGTCAATGTTTTCAGCTTCAAGCAAGTCGAAAATGGCGTTCAGATCTTGCACATTGTAGCGCGTAATCGTAAAGCGCAGGCCCACCTTCTGGCCAGTCGCCACACAGTTGCGGATCCCGCGCAAGGCAAGCCTGTAAGCGCCTTCTTTGCCGCGGAACTTATCGTGCGTAGCCTCGCAGCCATCCAAGCTAATACCCACGTAGCCCACGCCCATATCCTTGAGTTTTTGGGCCACATCGGGCGTAATGCAGGTGCCGTTCGTGCTGATCGTCGGGCGAATTCCCTTGCTGGCAGCGTAGTTCGCGAGTTCAAAAAAATCCGGGCGGAGTAACGGTTCTCCACCACTGAACAAAATAACCGGGACCTTGAAATCGGCCAACTGGTCAATCAAAGCCAAGCCTTCTTCGTGGGTCAGTTCGTTCTGGTACTTGATGGCCTCGGAGCGGGCGTAGCAGTGCACGCAGCTCAGGTTGCAAGTCTTGGTGCAGTTCCACACCACCACAGGGCCACGACCCGGCGCAACGCCGTTCTTGCATTCATGGGCCTTGGGTTCGTAACGCAGCTGGTCGCCGTAATTCGGCGTGTCCATCAAAAGCTTGGTAATACTGATCATGAGCCCAAAGATAGAAAAATAACCCCGGTTGCCCGAGGTTATTAAAAGCTTTCTCTATTAAGTGTTGTGTTGCGATTAAAGCTTCACAGAATCCTTAGAGATGAACTTCTTGATCTTCTTGTCGCCCATCCAAAGCTTCTTGTGGCTCTGGAGGTCGGTGAGTTCGAGGTCCACCTGATAGAAGATAACGGCCTGGCCGCCTTCCTGGTCCACGATGGTGTTGATGGTACCGGTCAGCATCCAGTCAGCACCCGTTTCCTGGTTAAGTTCCTTGGCGGTTTCTTCGGTAGCGTTACCCTGCTGGTCAGCAACTTCCGTGCGAAGTTCGGCGCGTTCGCGGGAGTTGGCAACAAAGTCAACAGCACCGGAATTCAGAAGAGCGCGTTCCATGTCCTTAATGAAGGTTTCAACGCTAATGTGTTCGTGGCTCTTGTTGCGAACCTTACCGATCACGACGGTCGGGGTCTTGCCCATTTCGCCGATAACCTTTTCAATCTTTGCGCTCTTCAAGCAGCTCAGAATCATTTCGTCGGCCACCAAGCGGGAGTCCGTATCATTCCACTTACCAGAAAGGTCGGTCGTGGACGTTTCATCGATACGAGACACAGTCTTACCGCCACTGCTGCAAGCAACCATGCAGAGGCTGCAACCGAGAGCGAGGATAGCAAATAGTTTACGCATTAGATTTCTCCTTGTAAAATTTTTAAGAAATGTAACAAGAAATGGTTTATTGGTCAATAGACCTTGGACTTTCGCCGATAAGACGCCGGATTTTGCAGACAAAAAAATCCCCAGGCTTTAACCCGGGGACTTTTAAATCCAACAGTTTTGTTAGAACGAATTACTTCTCAGCGAATTTCTTAGAGGCAGCCTTGACCTTCGGGTCATTCTGGGCGTCCTTGATCTTCTGCTTGATACCGTCTTCAATCTGCTTCTTGAGCTTGGCGGCGAGGGCGGGGAAACGTTCTTCCAGGGAATCGCTAAAGACAGCCGGTTTCTTGGGAGCTGCGGGACCCTTACGCTTGGCGTTCAGGGGGCGCTTCTTCTTGGCCGGGGCCTTCTTTTCTTGGGATTTTGTTTCCTGAGGCTTGACTTCTTCTGTGGATTTGACTTCAGTTTCTTCTGACATAATAGACCTCTTGGAAATATTGTTAATTTGACGGCGCAAAAATAGTAAAATTTCTGGCCATTCCTAGGTTTTGCAATTAAAAATTATGTTTTTTAGGCTAAAAACGCCTATTTTCGAGCCAATGAGCAAGCACGGTAATGTCGGCGGGGCGTACGCCGGGAACACGGCTAGCCTGGCCGAGCGTTAAGGGCTTGTGGGCGTTTAAGCGCTGGCGGCTTTCGATACTGACCGCGGTCACCTGCATGTAGTCAAAGTCGACGGGCAGGCGCACGGATTCCATCTTCTTCTGGTCGTCGATTTCGCGGGCCTGCCGGTCGAAGAATCCTGCGTAGATTTCTTCGGCGTACATGAACCACTGGTCGCGGCGAGTAAGATTCAGGTCGGGCAGCGCGGTCCGGAACAGTTGCTCAGGGTCGATTCCCGGACGGCGCAGCACGTTAATCCAGCGGGTGCGCTCGGTCGAAAGAGCCTGACCACCGGCTTCGAGAATCGGATTTGCCTGGTCGGGCGTTGCCGATTCTTCGGTCATGCGGGTGCGGGCGGTCGCCATCAATTCCTGACGGCGCTTCCAATCGGAGTAGTCGCTGTCCGAAATCATGCCAATCTTGTGGGCACGTTCCTTGAGGCGAGTTTCTGCGTTATCACTACGGAGGAACAATCTGTATTCGGCGCGACTCGTGAACATGCGGTAAGGTTCATCAAGCAGAATATTCACCAGATCATCGGCCATCACGCCTAGATAGCTATCCGAACGGCCAAGAATCAAAGGTTCTTCGCCCTTGATCTTAAGGGCGGCGTTAATGCCAGCCAAAAGACCCTGACCGGCGGCTTCTTCGTAACCGCTCGTGCCGCAGACCTGACCTGCGAAATAGAGTCCGGGAACCTTCTTGCATTCAAACGTCGGGTAAAGCTGCGTGGCGTCTACGGAATCGTATTCCACCGCATAACCAATCTGCAACACGCGGGCACGGGTAAGTCCCGGAATCGTGTGGATAGCGGCCAGCTGAATGTCTGCCGGAAGGCTAGAGCTAAAGCCGTTGATATAGACACGACCGATATCCGCCTGTTCCGGTTCAAGGAACAACTGGTGGCCGTCGCGGTCGCCAAAGCGGTTAATCTTGTCTTCGATACTCGGGCAATAACGCGGGCCCTTGCCGTGAATGCGGCCGCTGAACATGGGGCTATCCTTAAAGCCGCTACGCAGAATGTCGTGCGTTTTAAGGTTCGTGCGGGTAATCCAGCACACGCAATCGTTACGGATAAATTTATTTGCCGGGTCACCCCAGAAATAATTTGCATCGCGGCCAGGAACGGTTTCTGCCAAATGGCGGTCGCTCATAGGCCACGGAGCATCGTCACCACGTTGCACGTCGCATTCGTTAAAATCAATGGAATCAGGATCCAAGCGGCTCGGCGTACCCGTCTTAAGGCGACGGAGTGCAATCCCTTCGCGGGCAAGACATTCCGACAGTTTGTCGGCGCTGGGCTCGCCCACTCGCCCGCCGATGCTCGTTTCAAGCCCGGTAAACATCTTGGAAGCAAGGAACGTACCGCTCGTAATCACAAGCGAACGGGTAATATAGCGTTCACCGCTCAAAAGCGTGAGTTCCAAGCGACCATCAGTCATACGTTCAAACGCGGCAAGTTCGCCTTGAATGACCGAAAGCCCAGGCAAGTTCGTAATGACTTCGCGGGCCACTTCGCTGTAGTACTTCATGTCGCACTGGGCACGCGGGCCCCACACGGCCGGCCCCTTGCTCATATTGAGCATGCGGAACTGGATGCCCGCCTTGTCGGTCAAGAGCCCCATCAAGCCACCGAGCGCATCGATGTCTCGAACAATCTGGCCCTTCGCTACCCCGCCTACGGCCGGGTTACAGCTCATACGCCCGATGGCATTAATATCCATCGTGAGCATGGCAGTCTTTACGCCCAACTTCCAGGCGGCATGAGTCGCTTCGATGCCGGCATGACCGCCACCGACGACTACAACGTCAAATTCAGCAACAAGTGACATTAGAAGCGATTACTTCTTTTCTTCAGCCTTCGGAGCTTCAGGAGCCCATTCAACCTTCTTGCCAGCGACAAGATCAGCGAGGTCCTTCTTCATCATATCTTTCTGGCTTTCGAATGCAGCATACATCTTGTATGTGCCATCCGGATTCACCGCGTAAACCTTGGGAACATAGCCATCGCTGTAGAGTTCACCGAACTGGCGAGCTTCGTCCCAAACCACGTTAATGGTTTCGTCCCACTTGGCGTTATCCATGAACTTACGGATACCCACCTTCTGGTTACCACCGCTAGCAACGGCGAGCGTAATCAAGCCCTTCGGAGCAAATTCCTTGGCCATTTCGAGCACTTCGGGTGCTGCATGGGCGCAGTGACCGCAAGTAGCAGAGAAGTACATAATGAACAGCGGCTTGCCTGCAAACGGTTCGAGGTTTTCGAGATCCTTCGCAATGGCCTTATCCACAGAAATCTTCGTGGCCTTCACCTTGAAGTTCACCTTTTGCGGCATACCGTTAGAGAGCGTATCGCCACGGAGCGGAGCAATTTCTTCTTTGAGCTTGGCTTCTTCTTCCTGCTGCTTCTTGATTGCTGCGGCACGCAAATCCTGCATCTTCTGCTGGTAGCGCTGACCGACAGCGGCCAAAGAATCCTGCGGAAGCTGGAGAGCGTACGTGGAATCAGCCACCTTGGCCACAGATTCCTTGATACCCAGAATGAAGTAGTCTACATCAAATTCAGTCTGGAACTGGTTGCCGATAGCAATGAGCTGGTTGGCAAACTGGAGACCGAGCAAGTAAGAGAACTTGGTGTTATCCGGAGAATCGCCCTTAATAACCACTTCTGCACCCGTAGAAGCCGGAGCTTCGGCAATCGGCTGAGAGCGAGCCACAGAATCAATGTAAGCCTTAATCTTGTCGTTATCGCCTTCGGCCAACATAGCGCTATCCGGGCGAGTTTCATCGACACGCTTACGAGCAATTGCCGTGTAGCGGTTGCCAACAGCCTGCAAGCTGTCGTTATCCATCTGCACCTTGAAGTTCGTGTCCTTATTAGCCTTCACGTTGTCGCGAATAGCCTGAACAAGGGCATCTTCATAAATCTTTTCACCCATCTGGCGCGGAATAATCGTAAAGTTCTGGCCACCGAACTGAGCACCGAGCATATAAGCAAACTTTTCGTCGTCGGTCGTATTAGCGGTAATGGCAGCAGGGGCTTTTGCAATAGGCTTTTCACCACATGCCATAAGACCAAATGCAGCCAATGCTGCAGAACCAAGAGCAATCTTCTTCATGTCCATAAGTATCTCCTTAGAGAAAATTTTTCCGAGCGAAAATATAGAAAAATCCCCTGTAGCGGGCTACTACAGGGGGTTGTTTGCGTATAAAATAGGGCTATTCTTTCAGCAACCTTCCTACGCCACAAGCTCCTGTTTCAGAATATTTGCCAATGGCTACGATGTTGATATCTCCAGTCATTGATTCACCGCTCCATTGTTCAAGACTGATGAAGCGAACCTGTTTTGCGGCTTCTGCACCCGGAATTTCGTTTTCGTATTCATCAAAATCATCCCAAGTCATGCATTTTTCTACCAATTCCGCCGAATCATCCAATTCAAAAGAAAAGTAATCCACGGAATCAATGCCCAAGACAAGGTCTAAACCGATTTTAGACATGTATGTTACGCAAATTCCACCCCAGTCAGTAATATCGACCGATCTCGGGAGAGCCTCACCAGGCTCAGAGTCGTCTAAACGGAATGCCACGCCAATATGCGCATCCCTAGCAGTCCCCTTGTTGACATGCATTTTTCCGCATAAACCACCACAAACATCAATCAGATATTCCATACAATCCGCCTCATTCATGGAACAATCCGCTTTCCATTCGAACCAAGAGGCTCCCCCCTGTTCAGCATCATCGAAACTATACCAATACCCGGCCCTGCTCGTTTCGGAGCCATCGCCAAATCCGGTATTTACGCGATAATCGCCGTTAGCGCCATTCCACAGGCATAGCGAGCTATCAGTTTCACTACTAGAACTGTTTGGCACAAAATCCGTCACTTTCACGGGTTCACTCCATTGCGGCAAAGTCGCATCGTATTTACCAATTCCCTTGATATCGAACATACCAACCTTTTCGGAGTCGCTCTTGTAAACGAACACAATTGCATTGATTTGCTTTGCTGCCGCTTCGCCGGAAAGTCTTGAGCTATCCGGAACCCATAACGGAGCCTCGAAATCGCTCCACTTAGCGCAACGCGTCACAACCTTGTCGGCACTGAGCAACTGGTCTAGTGTAGGAGCATTCTTAATCGTTTTCGGAAGCGTGATAAACGGCGCATCCAGATTCAAAGTATCGCCTGCACCGGTAGCACTAAGCAAAACATTCATCGCAAAGTCAGACGAATAGGTTACGCAAACCCCCTCCCATTCCGAGATGTCCGCCGTTGCACCATTTTCAGCCACGGTAAAGCCAATACCGGCCATAGGCATCGAACCACCATTCAGTTCTATCGTCGCGCAAATGCCTCCGCAATAGGACACGAGTTCTTCCATATCTTCATCAGAGGACTCATTTCCAACATTTACCGGATACCGAACTCTAGACATGCCACCCATTTCACTATCAGCAAAACTAAACCAATAGCCGGCATCATCGTTTCCGACATTTACCCGAGTCATACCCTTCGCACCATTCCAGAGTTCCGGTACAATCACAACCGTGCTGCTTGAAGAACCCTGCACTTCAGAACTACTCGAAGATTCTAGCACACTGGAGCTGCTCAATTGCACCACAGAAGAACTGCTTTCGTTTTCTCCGATGGCATTGTCATCTTCGGTAACTCCCGAAGTTTTGTTTCCTTCGGAACAGGCGACAAGGCTGAGCACAATCGTGCCTGCCAATATTTTAGTGAACTTCTTCATTTTTATCCTCCCCCCACGTCAGTGGGAATAATTGTAAATTCAAACGATAAACCCGTTCAACAGCCTTACTTTGTAAGGCAATTTGCGAAATCCTTTTGCGGCACGCCTCGAGTTCTTTTAAAATCTGTTCGTAGTCTTCGGCAGACACCCCCATGGTAAGGCCCGTAAAATTACGTTCCGAAGGCGGGAATTTGTCTATCGCTTCTCTTGCAAAGTCCGCCATTTCACGGTGCATAGAGCGTAATGCCACCGGCATCACCTCTGACGAGCCTTTCAAATGCTTATCCGACTGTTCATAGTCCGAACCATTCTTTTTCAGCAAGCCCGTCTTTACCATAAAATCAAGCGACTCACGGACTTCTCCTGCAGTAACCCCCTGACAGCATCGCTTGGCGATATCACCCGGAGTCGCTCCGTGCATGGCCGGAGCAAGTTCCCTCACCACCGGATGCAACCAAGATTCAAAATACTGGAAAGCCTCGCCATCCACAATTTTTGCCTTGCAGTTCTTCGCAAGCTCCAACATGGATTCATAGGCAATTTTCTTTTCTTGGTCCGTTTTGGCGTGGCCGTAATCCACCATGCGCACAAAATATTCTAGTTCAAAACCAGCAAGATTCATTGCAACACCCACATTGGTAGCGCCCGCGGGCGAAAGCCTTGTTTTCCCCTCGCATACCAATTTCAGGTACGTTGGCGACGAAAAGCCTGCCGCATGCGCAAATTCACGCCAAGAAAAAGCCGACAAGCGCTTTTTCTCGTTATAAAAATCCTGCATATAGCAGCGATAATCTTGATATTCTGTAATCGCTTTCATGTCCACAAATATAAACCCAAATTTCAAGAAAGTCAATAGTTTATGATACAAAAATTAAATATTTTTCATAAATTTCAACACTTTTTATAAAAAAATCAAAATCTGTACTTTCATGATACACTTTTTAGGAGTAAACAAAAAGCCCCAGGCTGTTAAGCCGGGGCAAATCGATTTAGATAGAGCCAAGAGGCCGATTTATTCAGCGAAGTATGCCTTGGCCTTGGCGACAACGTCTTCGACCTTGACCATGGAGAATTCCTTTTCGTTGCGGAACTTCCATTCCACTTCACCGTTGGCGAGGCCCTTCTTGCCGATGGCGATGCGCACCGGAGAACCCCACAGGTCGGCGTCCTTGAACTTCACGCCCGGACGTTCGTCGCGGTCGTCCACGAGCACGTCAATGCCGGCAGCTTCGAGTTCCTTTTCGAACTTTTCAGCGAGTTCCATGAGTTCGGCTTCCTTGCCGATGGGGACGATTTCCACCTGGAACGGAGCGATGGACTTGGGCCAAATCGGTCCGAAGTCATCGTGGCTGTTTTCAACAACAGAAGCCATCAAGCGGCCCACGCCGATGCCGTAGCAGCCCATGATAGCCGGAGCGGTGGTCTTTTCGGCAGTGAGGTACTTGGCGCCCATGGATTCGGAGAACTTGGTGCCGAGCTTGAAGATGTTACCCATTTCGATACCGCGTGTTTCGGTGAGGAGTTCACCGCAGCAGGGGCACTTGCAGACTTCGGAAGCTTCGGCGATGTCGGCCACTTCGAACTTCGGGAAGTCGCGCTTCGGGTTGCAATGCTTGAAGTGGAAGCCTTCTTCGTTTGCGCCCGTCACGAGGTCGAAGGAATCAGCAATCGCTTCGTCCACGATGATGCGCGTGTCGTGAGAATTGATTGGGGAAGCAAAGCCCGGAACCATGCCGCAAGCCTTGATGAGGCTGTCTTCGGCGGGGTAAAGTTCCTTCGCCTTCAGCAAGTTGTGGAGCTTGATTTCGGAAACGTCGAGGTTGCCCGGAACAACAACCGTGATGAGCTTGCCTTCGAAGTCGAAGAACACGCACTTGGCGGTCGATTCAGCCGGGACGTTCAGGAACTTGGTGAGTTCGTCGATGCTTTCGCTGTTCGGCGTGGCGACCTTTTCGAGGGCCGCATTTTCGTCGCCCTTGAACGGAACACGCTGGAACTTGGCGATTTCGCGGTTCGCCTGGTAGCCGCACTTCTTACAAAGAATCAAGTAATCTTCGCCGTTCGGGGTGTCCAGCATGAATTCGTGAGCGACCTTACCGCCCATGATACCCGTATCGCTCTGCACCACCACCGGTTCAATGCCCACGCGACGGTAAATGCGGAGGTAGGCGTCGTATTCTTCCTGGTAGTGACGGTCGAGGTCTTCCTGACTGGTGTGGAAGCTGTAGGCATCCTTCATCAGGAATTCGCGGACGCGGATAAGGCCGCCGCGGGCACGGGCTTCGTCACGGTACTTGGTCTTGAACTGGTAGAGCATCACCGGCAGCTGCTTGTAGCTGTTGAGCACGTAGCGCACGAGGTCGGTCATGGCTTCTTCGTGGGTCATGGCGAGCACCATGTTGTGGTTGTTGCGGTCCTTGAAGCGAAGGAGTTCTTCGCCTATAGCCTGGTAACGGCCCGATTCGCTCCAGAGTTCAGCGGTCTGCACCACCGGCAAGTCCACTTCGATACCGCCAATCTTGTTCATTTCTTCGCGGATGATGTTTACGATCTTCTGGATAACGCGGAAGCCCATCGGCATCATGGAATAGATACCGGTAGAAACGGGCTTGATGTAGCCGCCGCGCATGAGGAAGATGTGGGAGGGCATGGTGGCATCGCTCGGCGTTTCGCGGAGCGTCACATAAAAGTACTTGGAGAGTTTCATGGTTGTAACCTTTTAAATTTTTTCGGCGAAAATTTAGGAAAATACAATGGTTTTAGCAACAAGCCTACTTCATCAGCCGTTCCAAATCATCGACCGTTTTCGGGATATCTTCAGAAATATTCCTGAAGCCGTCCTTGGTTATCAGCAGGTCGTCTTCGATACGGATGCCGATTTTTTCGCGGTAGGTCTTGCCCCCAATGGTCGCCTTGAATTCGCCGTAAAGCCCCGGTTCGCAAGAAATGAGCATTCCGGGCCTTAAAACAGTATCCAAGGAGCGGGTTCCCGGTTCACCTTCGTGAATCTGTTCGCCGATAAAGTGGCTTACCCCATGCGGGCGTTTGTCGTACAATAATTTGTACGAACCCTTCGCGCCTTTGACCAGGCGGGTTTCCAGTTCCTGCATAATGTAATCCCAAGGGACCGTCCCGATTTCCTTAAGCGAAACGCCCGGACGCACATGCTTTTGGTATTCCAGCGCCGAATCGAGCACAATCTGGTACAGCAAATTCTGTAGCGGGCTAAACTTGCCGGACACAGGAATAGTGCGGGAAATATCGCTATGCAAGCTTCCGATGCGGATACCGAAATCTAACAGCACCAACTCCCCTGCTTTAAGCGGTTCATCCTTTTTGACGTAGTGCAAGCAGCAAGCGTTTGCTCCACCCGCGACAATCGTCGGGAAAGCCAAATCGCCATCGCTTTCACGCTGCATTTCATAATCCAGCTTCAGGCCCAAATCGCGTTCAGTCTTGAAAGTCTTCATTTCGGCGAGCACCTTACGGAAGGCGTTATTCGTTACCGCCTGCGCTGCCACGGCATCCATAATGCGTTCAGGTTCCAGCGGGAGTCGAAGCGACCAATGCAGAGCAGCAGCACTCTTGAGCTTGATTCCTGTAGGCCTGAGCGCTTTGAGCAGCTGGTGCCTGAACCGGTCGTTGTGGTCTTCCTTGAACTTCTCAAAGTAGTAGGCGTAAGCGTAGCTTCCCTTCGGGAGCTTTTTCGCGCGGGCAACCACCGTATCCATGAGTTCATCCACCGGACGCACATCTTGGATTCCCGTAATGCGGGCAACTTCGTTATCGCCTTCCAAAAAACCTAAACGTTTGCCATTCCAGAATTCCTTGAACGGGTCTTTGGGCGGCACGAACAGGATTTCTTCATCGGTTTTAGGGTCAAGCAGCAGGTAGCAGCCCGCCTGATTGATTCCCGTCAGGAACATGAAGGCCGGTTCCTGCACCATTTTATTCCAGATTTGCACGTAGGCTTCCTCGGTTCCGGGGTCCATGGGGATTCCTGCAAAAACGCAGAACGAATCGAGTTCCTTGAGCATGGCCTTACGGCGTTTTCTGTACAAATTCTTGGAATTGTAGCGGTCAGACGATATAAAAACTTGCGAATAGGGCTTAGAAATTGACTTTTCGACCATTTTTTTGCCTCTAAATAGGTAAAATTTCGGTATAAATTTACCTTTTTCGCACCGCTTTTGCTTTAAATTATATACATTTGAGGCATCACAGACTAGAATGGAGCCTGATTAAATGTCTCTTTTTAAAAATTGGAAATTGATCCTTGCAGCATCAACTGTAGCACTGTTCACCGCTTGCGCCGGTTCTTCCGGTGGTGGTTCTTCTAGCGACGAAGATTATAGCGACGATAGCGGAACGCCTTCTGCCCAGAGATCTGCTCCTAAGGAAAAGATTGACGAAAACAAGCTGAAAAAGACCGAAGACGAAGCTGTCGCTATTACCGAAGAAAACCACAAGCTCCGCAAGGAAATCTTCGAAGCCAAGAACAAGCTCGGTATCTCTACGGCTCCTGCTTCCGAAGAATAATTTATAGCTGACAACGTTCTCGATGAACGAACTGCGCTATTCTTTATCAGACGACCTGAAACGAACTATTTCAGGTGAGAACGAAACGGTTTTCCGCTTATTGGAGAGCCGTTTTTGTGTTGAAATACAGACAAGACTCCCGGGACTCCGTATTATCGAAAAGAAAAACGGCGACACGGCGGGAGTTTGCGCTGTACTTGACCAACTTAAAATGGCCGCAAAAAACGGAAAAGTCCTGACGGCAAACCAACTCGAAAAGCTGATTGATCCGGCAGATTCTTCTGTAAGCGATTTCAAAGACCCGGACACAATTCCCTCGACTCCGATTTTCAGGAACCGCATGGGTGTCTCGGTATTCGCAAAGACCAAAGCTCAGGCCGAACTGGTACGGGCGGTCGAACACAACGACATCATCTTTGCCAAGGGCCCTGCCGGGACCGGCAAGACCTTCTTGGCCGTAACACTCGCCGTTGCAAGCTTGGAACGCCACGAGGCAGAACGCATTTGCTTAGTGCGCCCGGCAGTTGAAGCCGGCGAATCCTTGGGCTACCTGCCCGGCGACCTCAAAGAAAAAATCGCGCCGTACTTGCGCCCCATTCACGATAGCCTCGCCGAGCTCCTGCCAGTGGAAAAACTTCGCCGTTACGAAGAAACCGGTGCAATTGAAGTCGCCCCGCTCGCCTACATGCGCGGCCGCACGCTCAAGCGCGCCTTTATCATTCTGGACGAAGCACAGAACACTACGCCCGAACAAATGAAAATGTTCCTCACGCGCCTCGGCCAACACAGCAAGGCAATTATCACAGGTGACGCCACGCAGATCGACCTCGGCAAGGGCCAAAAGTCGGGCCTTGTGCACGCCATGAAGCTTTTGAAAGGTATTCATGGAATCGCCCAAGTGGAATTCGAGGCAACCGACGTACTCCGTCACCCGCTCGTGAAAGATATTTTGAACGCATACGAAAAGGAGAAATAAACTCCTATGAAAAAGAAACAGACTAGACTTCACTTTATTATCGGCTGGGCACTTATTGTGGCCGCGTCGATTTTCATGTTCCCCGACAAGAACATCGCTCTCCAGTCTGAACGCCCGCACTTGGGCCAGGTGAGTACACGCACGATTGTGGCTCCCATCAACTTCGAAGTTCCCAAGTCCGAACAAGAAATCGAAGCCGAAAAGACCCGCGCCGCCGAAAAGGTGAACGCCATCTTTGGCTACAACAGCGATGAAACCAACCGCGTCTACGAAGACCTCAAGTCGTTCCTGCACAAACTCTCCCAGTATGGTTCTCTGCAAATTCAAATCAACCAGCTTACCGCAAGCGGCGAAAGCGACTCTACCCTGCAATCCAAGGTCGTGCAGGCTTCACGCATTTACGAAGTTTTAAAGCAGCGTATTTCGACCTCGGCAATTAAGCCCTTGAGCCTGAATTCCAAGGCCCGCGACTCGCTCTTGATGGTATTCAACCGCATGCTTCAGGCAGGCGTTTCGAACACATTCATTGCAAGCACCGAAACGGCAGCCCAGCTTTACCGCGACAACTACAACCTGCAAGATTTCAAGTACATCGTTTACACCAAGCCGAACATCACGCTTATCAAGGACAACGAAAAGACAACTGTTGAAGCAAGCAGTATCCAGCCGCTCCGCCGCCGCATCGATGAAGCTTTCGCTCAGCTCCAGATGAGTTTCCCGAACGAACAGGGACTCTTGAGCGCCTTCTACGAAACGTTGTTCGTGTTCATGATGCCGAACGTTTTCTACTTGGAAAAAGAAACCATTTCTAGTCGCGAAGAAGCCCGCAACAAGGTGACACTCATTAAGGGCATGGTGCCGCGCGGCATGGAAATCGTGGCACAGGGCGCACCCATTACCAAGGAAATTCTTGAAAAAATCGACGCTTTGCAGCGCGCCCAGCAGAAAGAAGAAAACTCCAAGACCTTTACCGCCATTTACGGTAACGCCCTTATCTTTGTCCTGATCATTACATTCTTCTTCTTGTTCCTTTACAACACGCCGTCTAGAGGAATGTTCAAGAATGCTCGCCAGCTTTGGAGTCTGATCGCTCTTGCCATGCTCCAGATTATCGCATTCTGGGTCATGCATCACCTTTCCGGAAGCATCAATAACATCAATATTTCCATCATTCCAGAAAATCTGGATCTTATGTGGATTTATCCGTTTGCCTTTGCGCCGATTACTGCAACCGTGCTTTACGACCGCCATATCGGCCTTGCGTTCACCGTATTTTCTGCCATGATTTTCGGCATTTTGAACGGCTACGATTTGGCAGCCATGACTTGTGCAATTGCCGTGACTATCGCTGCAACCGCACCAATTGCCCGCATGCGTTACAGAGTGCAGTTCGTATGGGGAATTATCGTTGGCGTTGTGGCGATGGCCGCAGCCATTAGCGTGATGTTCCTGCTGCGTAACAGACTTTCGTTCGAAGCATTCTATCAGAACCTGATGGCCGCAAGTGCAAACATCGTGCTTTGCTACGCCCTGACTTCTGTGGCGCTCATTCACTTGATGGAACGTATTTTCGGTATCACCACGGTGCTTACGCTTATGGAAATGTCGGACTTTAACCGCCCGGCCCTCAAGCGCATTTCGGAATATGCCCCCGGTACATTCCACCACAGTATTCAGGTGTCTAACCTTGCCGAACACGTGGCCGACAGCATTGGCGCGAATTCCCTGCTTGTACGCGTGATGGCGCTTTACCACGACATCGGTAAGACCATGCGCCCCGAATACTTTACCGAAAACCAGAAGCAAGGAATCAACCCGCACAACAACATCGATCCGCTCCAGTCCGTGAAGATTATTACCGGACACGTGGAACAGGGTACAGCCCTTGCCAACGAATACAACATTCCGTCGCTCGTGGCCGCAGGCATTCGCGAACACCATGGTTCTTCGATTATTCAGTACTTCTACCACAAGGCTCTTGAAAACGCCAAGGAAACCGGCGAAGAAGTCAAGGTCGAAGATTACAGCTACAAGGGTCCCAAGCCGCAGAGCAAGGAAACCGCAATTCTGATGCTTGCCGACATTATCGAAGCGACTAGCCGTTCCATGACCGATACTAGCCCCGAAGCATTGGCCGCCATGATCCACAAGACCATCGAAAGCCGCTTTACCGAAGGCCAATTCAACGAATGTAACCTGTCTATTAGGGAACTGTTCAAGCTCGAACGAGCATTCCTGGATAGTTTGGACGGAACCTACCATACTCGCGTTAAATATCCAGGCCAAAAATAAGGCCGTTCGACTAAAAAAAAGTGCGTTTTTAGGCCAAATTCGGTTGACAAACGCCATAAACTTTGTATATTTGGCTTCGTAATCTTGAGATGAGGACTTACTGATGGATAAAAAGAATATCATTCTGATTGCAGTCGGTGTGTTGCTCCTCGCTATCGGTTTCATTTGCCTCGCCACTGGCCCTGCAGACAATCCGGTATCTCTCACGGTTGCACCGCTTATCCTGGTTGCCGCCTACCTGGTCGTGATTCCGGTCGGAATCCTCTGGAAAGGCAAGAAGCAGGACAAGTAAACCCTTTCGGGCGATTAGCTCAGTTGGTTCAGAGCGTCTGCCTTACAAGCAGAATGTCAGCGGTTCGAATCCGTTATCGCCCACTACCGAAAATCGGAAACGATTTGGGGTGGTAGCTCAATTTTGGTTAGAGCACCGGCCTGTCACGCCGGAGGTTGCGAGTTCAAGCCTCGTCTATCCCGCGAAAAAAGACCTTTCTCTGAAAGGTCTTTTTCGTTTGTACCGCGAAGCGGGACAAACAAAATCTCGACTCTCGATTCGAGAGTTTTTTTCGTTTGTAGTCATCCCGAACTTGGTTCGCCAAAAGTCACCCTGAACTCGGTTCAGGGTCAGCTTCTTGAGGTCAGCTAATACAAGCGAATGCCGCGCGGGGTTCTGCGGGCCGGAGCAAGCGTTCTGCCCATGGCATCGAACTTGGCCTTCCTGATTAAAGCCGGCGGTTCCACTTTACGAACCAGCGGAATCGCAGTCGTCGAGGTATCGCTCGTGTCAGCCACTTCGGCAGAGCTTTCAATCAATTGCCAAATAAAATCATCGCCGGAGCTCTTCGGGTTCTGAACCACCGTCGTTCCGACCGCCTGCAGATAATGTCCACTCTTGTAATTCTTGAGGTAGAACGCATTCGGCGTATTGACCGGAGCGCCTTCAAATACATACCGCTGGTGAGCACCGCCATTATAACCGTAGGTTGCCGCTCTAATGCCAGCCGCTGTGGATTCGTTCGGGATATCCACGACGCGGTTCCCGAGTTGAATGTAATATGTAACCGGATTGTCGCCCACCGAGAAAATCTTCACGAAGGTCGCCGTATCTCTACAATCCATCAATTCCAGAGCGTTGGACGAAGTAATCCCCATGCATTTCTTTGTATCGCCGAGAGACTTGATTCTCCCCTCTTTGAAAAACGCCACCTTGAACAGTTGCTGGTAAATGGTTTCAACAAGAATCACATGGTTAATCAGGTCCTGCTCGGACTTGGCTTCGCTAGCCTGGTTCAAACCGTACGGCCAGATATGCTGACGGTCGCAATGGAGCTCCGCGTTCGGGCCGTCCATTTCACGGAGTTTTGCCTGAACCTTGTCATTCCTAAAGACACCGTCTACACATGTTGCCGCATATTCCGACGTAGTTCCGACACCCATCGTGTGCGCCATTTCGTGCATGGCGGTGGGCACCACCATGTAGCTGCGGTTTTCGCCAAAACGCAAATCACCGTTGCTGCTGGCCTCGGCTGTGGGCACGCCAGGCGCATAATACACGTTGATGTATTTGGAAAGATTCGAATAGGTGTTGTAGAGCTTGACTGCAGAATCCATCACGGTCGTAATTCGCTTGTAGGCGTCTTGCTCGTCGGAGGTCGGGTTCGCAGACTTGTGCAAAGTGTATTCAACAGCCGAAAAGGCGTTGCCCGCAAGGCAAGCAACTAAGGCAAAAGAACATAATGCAGGGCTAAAAAATCTCATGCAATCTCCAATCCAAACACGTGTATAAATTTATATACAAAGTTAGGGTAAATCAAGTAAATTTTTAGTTGGAAGATTTAAGTTGGTAGAACTTAGAGATAATCTAAGCACTAAGTTCTAAGCTCTTTGTTCTTTTTTTTGTATATTAAAAACCGACTTTTAAACCCCAAAAGGAGATTTTAATGAAATCCAGAATACTCGTTGCGGGAATGGCCATTATAGCCCTCGCCGCACTTTCCGGTTGTGCCGGTGGCGTAAATGCTACCAAGTCGATTGAATTTGCCGACTCCAACAAGATGATTGCACAAGATGCTAAGGTCGATGCAGCCCAGCTCGAATCTGCAAACGCAAAACTTGACTCAGCCAAAGCCCTGCAGGCCGATGGTGACGAAGAAGATGCCGCTGCACTCGCCGAACAGAGCTCTCTTGAATACAAGCTTGCTATTGCTAACGCTGAACTTGACGCCGCCAAGAAAGAAGACGAAAAAGTTGAAAAGGAACTGAGGGGCGATGTCGAACGCAAGCTCCTTTACCAGAATATCCTTGACCAGGAAACCAAGAACGGAGGTGCCAAGTAATGAAAACGAGAAATCTTTTAGTCATTAGCGCCATGGCAGCCGCATTCTCTTTTGCTGCCGAAGAAGCAGAAGGTCCGAACGCCGTAGAATCTTGCCAGACCGCAATCGATAACGCAGCCAAGAATATTCCGGCCAACGCCACCTCTGCCAAGTACACGCTCGCAGCGGCCAAGGCCAACCTCATGGAACTTGACGCCGCCTACAACGACGATGCCGAATCTGACCAAACCAAGGCTCTCGCCGCCAAGTGCGACACTTACGCCAAGACGATTGCCGCCCAGGCCGAAACCCAGAAAGTTCGCAACAGCACCGCAGAAAAGTGGGAAAAGCGCGCCGCAACGGCCCGTTCTATCGAAGCCATTCAGGAACAGATCAACAAGGCTCGCACTGGTAAGGTGAACGACCTCGAAGCCGAAAAGGCCAAGATGAAGGACCAGGAAGCCCGTCTGCAGGCCGAAATGCAGCAGAACCAGGAAAAGTTCCAGGCCGAAGCCGCCGCTCAGGAAGCCGCCTTGAAGGCTGCCAACCAGCGTGAAGCCGACCTCCAGAAGGAACTTGCCGAAGAACGTGCCAAGGCCGAAGCTCGCCAGCAGGAAGCCATGAACAAGCTGAACGAACTGCAGTCCCAGATGATTCAGGTGACCAAGTCCGCCCGCGGCATTATCCTTTCCATGTCCGACATCTTGTTCGCCGTGAACAAGGCTGACCTTAAGGCAGACCTCAAGACGAGCCTTGCCAAGGTGGCCGGTATTCTTTCTGTGTACCAGCAGTTCAATGTGTCCATTGAAGGTAACACCGACAACACTGGTTCCGAAGAACACAACATGAAGCTTTCCCAGCAGCGTGCCGATAACGTGAAGGCTTTCCTTGTGGAACAGGGTATCGCCGAAAATCGACTCACAGCCAAGGGTCTCGGTATGACCATGCCGGTCGCCGACAACTCCACCAAGGAAGGCCGCCAGAAGAACCGTCGCGTGGACCTCGTGATCCAGGACAAGGCTCTTCAGCAGCAGGAAGCTAAGTAAGCCTAACGGAATACTTTTCCACTAAAGTCACCCCGCACTTGGTGCGGGGTTTCTTTTTTTGCATTTTGCGTGACAAAGCAGTTTAAATTTGCTATTTTTAGCCCCGTAACTTTTAAACCGGCGATGCAAGTCGCCAATCAAATCAAGAGGTAAAACAATGGCAGTTTCTTACAAGGAACTCGGCCTGGTGAACACCAGGGAAATGTTTGCAAAGGCTGTTAAGGGTGGCTACGCTATCCCGGCTTTCAACTTCAACACCATGGAACAGATGCAGGCCATCGTGCAGGCTGCTGTCAAGCAGAAGTCTCCGGTGATCATGCAGGTCTCTAAGGGTGCTCGTAACTACGCAAACGGCACCATCCTCCGCTACATGGCCCAGGGTGCTGTTGAATACGCCAAGGAACTCGGCTGCGCCAATCCTCAGATCGTGCTCCACCTCGACCACGGTGACTCTTTCGAACTCTGCAAGGACTGCATCGACAACGGTTTCTCTTCCGTGATGATCGACGGTTCTGCTCTTCCGTACGAAGAAAACATCGCCCTCACCAAGAAGGTTGTTGAATACGCTCACCAGCACGACGTGACCGTCGAAGCTGAACTCGGCGTGCTCGCTGGTGTGGAAGACGAAGTCCAGGCTGAAGAATCCCACTACACCAAGCCGGAAGAAGTGATCGACTTCGCAACCCGTACTGGTTGCGACTCCCTCGCTATCTCCATCGGTACTTCTCACGGTGCTTACAAGTTCAAGCCGGAACAGTGCACTCGCGACCCGAAGACTGGCAAGCTCGTTCCGCCTCCTCTGGCATTCGACGTGCTCCACGCTATCGAAGAAAAGCTCCCGGGCTTCCCGATCGTTCTCCACGGTTCTTCTTCCGTGCCGCAGGACGAAGTGGACACCATCAACGCCCACGGTGGCAAGCTCCCGGATGCCGTCGGTATTCCGGAAGAACAGCTCCGCGAAGCTTCCAAGTCCGCTGTCTGCAAGATCAACATCGACTCTGACAGCCGTCTCGCCATGACTGCCGCTATCCGTAAGTATTTCGACGAACATCCGGAACACTTCGACCCGCGCCAGTACCTCAAGCCGGCTCGCGAAAACATGCAGAAGATGTACGAACACAAGATCGTCGACGTTCTTGGTTCCAACAACAAGCTGTAATCGCTACGAAGCTATAAGCTTAAAAGACCGTGCGGGTAAAACCGCGCGGTTTTTCTATTTTAAACAATAAAATCTGAATCTTTTCTCATTATACATCACACACCCCACATTCCACATTTCACATCGCCATGCTCTGTCCTCATTGCCATTCAGAAATTAAAGACAACGCCACGTTCTGCCCGCATTGCGGGAGCGACAAAGATACCGGCTGGTCCGAGGGCGCAGAATTTACCGACCTCGAAACACCGGATTACGACGAAATTGTCGAGAATGAATTTGGCGAAAAGAAGAACAAAGCAAACCCGCTCGCCATAGCGGCGGCAGTGATTGTGGCGCTCGCTTTTATCGCGGCGATGATCCTACACTAGACAAGAGTCTTTTCGAGAGTTTCCAGAATTTCGGACGCTTCGTTAAAGTCGTAATCGTCCAGCAGTTCCTTCAACTTGTGGAGCAGAACTTCTTGGTTCGGCTCAAACGCAATATTTTCAATGCCATCGAGAATACGCTTGCACTGGGTCGAAGAGCAGGTATCCACCGCATCCTTTAGCGCCTTGACCGCAGAAGCGAGCTTTTGAGCGGCTTCAGGGTCATGCGACTTTTGTACCGTCGCATTCTGTTCCGAGGCAATATCAGCAAGCACAATCTGCAAGTCTTCGATTAGCGCATGCAGTTTTTCTTCGAACACATTGTAATTGCCAAAATTACACTGTTTCTGTTCGAGTTCCGCTTCGAGCGAGGCCGCCAAGTTCTGCACATGGGTAGACCCAATTGTTCCGCACAGGCCCTTGATGGTATGCACAATGCGGGTTGCTTCTTCGTAATGGAATTCTTCGATAAGCGAGCGCAAATTGAACGAATTTCCGCCATAGTCGCGCACAAATCCCTGCATAATCTTGAGGTACATATTGCGGTTATTGTTGGCATGGTAAAGGCCCGATTCCGCATCAAAGTCGCGCACCTTCTGGAAATACGAAATGAAATTCTTGTCATCTTGCGACAGGTCAGAATCATGCCCGTTGCTTGCATGCGGCGTTTCGGCGGCCACTGGCAAGAACTTCGCCATTTCTTCGTACAAGACCGTCGGATCAATCGGCTTTACAATGTGTGCGTTCATGCCCGCTTCAAGGCATTCTTCGGTATCTTTCTGGAAGGCGCGGGCACTCATGGCCAAAATCGGCACCTTCTTAAAGTATTCATCTTCGCGGGCACGGATTTCCTTAGTCGCGGTAAGGCCATCCATAATCGGCATCTGGATATCCATGAGCACCATGTCGAAGGCGTCTTTCTTGAGCATGTCGAGCGCTTCTTTACCGTTATTCGCAATCATCGCGGTAAGGCCAACGCTATTCAAGAGCGACACGGCCAGTTCCTGGTTCATCTGGTTGTCTTCAACCAGCAGGATTTTCGCTTCCTTAAAGTAAATCTTGCCCTTTTCCTTCTTTTCCACCTTCTTGTAAGTCAGCGAATAACCGAAGGCTTCTTGCAGTGCACTCAAGAGCGTACTAATCTGGAGCGGCTTAGACACATTGCTGTTAAAGCCCAAGCTCTTTGCCGTATTCAGTTCGTTTTCATCGAAATGAATCGGGTGCATCAACACCTTCGGAATCGACTTCATGTTATCTGTCAAGCCATGCACAAAGTCAAATCCGTTCAAAATCGGCATGCTGTAATCGACCAGGAATAAATCGTACGGGGCCTCGCCCGCTTCTTCGTGCGCCTGAATCAAATCCAAAGCCTCGTCTACAGAGCTAGCCTCTTCAACCACACAGTGCAACCTATTCAAATAATGCCTTAAAATCGTACGCAGGTTCGCGCAGTCATCCACCAAAAGCACATTCTTGTTCGTAAAGCGGTCTTCGTTTTTCCACTTGGGCTCTTCGCCCGCCTGCGGCGCAATCGGTAGCGTAATCGTAAAGAAGAACTGCGAACCTACACCCGATTCACTCGAAACCTGGAGTTGACCACCCATGAGTTCCACCAGCGACTTAGAAATCACAAGTCCGAGGCCCGTGCCGCCGTACTTGCGCGTGGTAGAACCATCTGCCTGCGTAAATGCGTTGAACAAGCGCGACACCTGTTCCTGCGTCATGCCAATACCCGTATCCTTGACACAGATATACAGCTTGACCATGTTGTTCGCCTGCTGCAACAGCTTGACGCTCAGGGTAATGTCACCCTTTTCGGTAAACTTGGTCGCATTGTTAATCAGGTTCGTAAAAATCTGCGAAAGACGAAGCGGGTCGCCCATCAAGATTTCAGGAATATCCGGGTCGATATCGACAATCAATTCTATCGGGCGGCCAGCGATACGCACCTCGGCAAGCGCCGCCACTTCACCAATGACATCTTGCAGCACAAGCTGCGTGATTTCCAAATCCTGCTTTTTCGCTTCAATCTTCGAGAAGTCAAGAATATTATTGATAATTCCGAGCAAAGACTTGGCAGCATGTCCAATGCGGTCTACAAAACCGCGCTGGTGGTTATCCAAATTCGTTTCCGAAATCAGGTGAGCCATACCAATAATGGCATTCATCGGCGTGCGGATTTCATGACTCATGTTGGCCAGGAATTCGCTCTTGGCCTGAGTTGCCTGTTCTGCAATTTCACGGGCGGCCACCACTTCCGAAATATCAATCATCGAAAGCATGTAGCCAACAACAGTCTCTTGCACCTTCAAGGTACAGCCTTCGCCGCGGAACCAAGTTTCTTCGGTGCCGTTTTCGGGCTTGAGCATCAAAGAATCTTTCCAGACTTCGTCATTCTGGTAAGACTTGATCATGGCCTGAATCATCGATTCCGGGAGGCCCATGTCTTTCAGTTCATTAATCGAAATTCCGACAAACGAGCGCCATTCCTTGCCCAAGAATTCCGCCAGTTGGCGTGACATATATTTAATATGCAGGTTCTTGTCGAAAATAATCAGGATCGAATGATCGCCCGAAAGCATGATCGTATCCAGAATCGTATCTTTCTGGATTCCGCTCGTTTCATCGTTGATCATGATCAGGAATCGCGTCGCACCGTTGTCTTCGACAAGCGCCTGGAACGACATGCCCCACCATGCTACTTCACCATCAGCATTTTGCACCCGCACAATGGTCTTACGTTCACTTGCAAGCATCTGCCCGCCCATGGCCACGCGATGCGCAAACTTCTTGAACGCATCCGAGGGGAAGAACTTGAACAGGCTTTCTTCTTTCATGTCATCGCCATTGTTCAAGAAATCGACCACATGTGCACTCGCATGCAGAATATCAAAGTTTTCGTTCGTTAAAATAATCGTGAAGTTATCGCCTTTCCACAAAAGCGTATCGAAAAGTGTACTGGAATTCACGCTGTCATTCAAGTCGCGCTGAATATAGCGGCGGAACAGTAAGTGCGAGGTAATCGCCGCAAGCGCTACCAAGGCGAACACTAAAATCGCCACAATGCCAAGCACGGTCGAAGAATTATTATCGATACTAGCAGCAATCTTGTTATGCTGACTTACATGAACCAAGTAGAACGGCAACTGCTTCAAGGGCGTCACCATAAAAATCAACTGTTGGTGGTGTTCATTCGTCTTTTCAAAGCGTAAAATGCGCCCATCCATCAGCGTATCGGAACTGAATTTGTCAGATACAAGTTCCAACAATTCTTCGACACTGTCCTGCAAGACCTTACCGCGGTTCGTTTCGTACGGGAAATACGTGAACAGATTATCGTTTTCACTGCCCACCAACATGGTAATGCCGCCTTCTTCCTTGGCAAGCGCACCCATCGCAAGCCTTAACTGGTGAAGGTTGATATCTTCGCCGACAGCGCCCCTGAATTTTTGATAGTAGTCCCAAATCGGGTAAGAAAGCGAAAGCACCTGACGATTGAGACTTTTGCGAATCGTCGGTCCCGTGTAGGCAAGTCCCCTTTTACGGGAAGCTTCTAGATACCAGCCCTTGGTACGGAATTCAGCCTGATCACTTTCAAGCTTGATTCCTCTGCCCGAAACAAATTCGCCGGTAGTCGTTCCGAAATACACATCGACAATGCCTTCGTCACTTTGGGTCTGCTTATAAAGAACTGGCTTGACAGCCTTTTCCTTGGTCACCTGCTGCACACGCTTGACCGTTGTCAGGAATTTTTCTTCGCGGACCTTCAAGAAAGCTTCGACTTCGGTCTGCACGCGTTCACGGAGAGCTGTTTCGGTATTCGCGACGGCAGAATCCACCAGCATGGAACGCACCGCATGCGAAAAAATAAGGACCATCGCCACTGCCGCAAGCAATGTCGGAAGCATATAAACCACAGAAATGCGGTTACGTAAACGACGACGTTGGGCGTTCAGCGGGTTACGGGACACGACCACTCCTTTTTAAGGATTTTCCTTAAAATGATCGTAAATCTCGGGCAATTTAGATTCTAACGACATGAAGGCATCAACGACATCAGGGTCAAACTGAGTCCCCCTGCCTTTCAAGATTTCTTCGACAGCCACTTCGTGCGGGAAAGCTTCTTTATAGGGGCGCTTCGAAACCAAGGCGTCGTACACGTCGGCCACCGACATCAAGCGCGCCCCTACGGGGATATCGTCACCCTTGAGCTTGTTCGGGTAACCCGTTCCATCAAAGCGCTCATGGTGATTCAAGATAATATCGGCACAAATCTTGACCAACGGATGGTCCTTGAGTTCATGCGTGGCATTCACCAGCACATCGTAACCCTTTTGAGCATGCGTACTCATCACCGCCCATTCTTCGGCATTCAGGCGGGCCGGTTTACGCAAAATTTCATCGGGAATGCCGACTTTGCCAATGTCGTGGAGCGGAGCGGCTGTCGCATAATAATCGATATATTCGTTATTCGGAATCGCATCTTTAAAACGTGGATGTTCGCGAAGGGTTTCGGCAAGCATCTGCACCAGCACCTGCGTACGCTTAATGTGGGCGCCCGTTTCGGGGTCGCGGTATTCGGCCAGCGCACCGAGACTTGTCAGCATGACCTTGAGGGTTTTACGCAAATCGAGGGTCTTTTCTTCGACCAGTTCTTGCAAATGATCGCGCTGGTGCTTAAATTCCAATTGATTCTTGATACGGAGCTGCACTAAATTCGGATGGAACGGCTTGGTAATATAATCGACGGCGCCGAGGTCCAGGCCAGTCTGCTCACTCTTGGAATCGGCTTTTGCAGTCAGGAACAGTACGGGCGTATTTTCGACGAGTTTTTTTTCGTTCATCTGGCGAAGCGTTTCGTAGCCATCCATTTCTGGCATCATCACGTCAAGCAAAATCAGGTCCGGTTTGACTTTTTCGGTCAAAAATAGGCCTTTTTTGCCATCCAGGGCCACAAAAACGTCGTACTCGCCGGACAAAATTCCTTCGAGCACTTCGATATTCGTCTTCGTGTCGTCAATTACCAAAATCTTTGCGCGCTTCCGTTCCATATAACCCTAATATAATGTTTAGCGGCCTGAATAGACCAACTTAACTTATTCCAATTTGGAATATCCAATTTTTTTTGAGAAAAAGCCCTTTTGCAACATTTTTATATGTTTTCCCCTTTACAACATGTGATATAATGTACAAAAGGGGTATGGAAAAAAAGTCAACATTCTTATTAAAATTAACAAAACGCCCTCTAAAAGTGGAATTATATTTATGGATGGTCATTAGCCTATACTTTTACAGGTTTGGAGATTTTTTGAGATGAAGCAAATTATACCGTTGGCAATCGCTTTAGCAGGAGCGTCTTTTGCGCAAGTCGATGTAGCCCCCTTCTGGCGCGCAGTTGACAGCGTAAGCAAGAGTTTTGGCAACTCAGTCAACGACCTGTATACCGACCTCTCCCTCCTCGACACCATAAAACTTGCCGGGGAAATCTTCCCCATCACCTGGGAAAGCAGCGACACACTGTTCCTCACCAACGATGGCCACATTAACGGCAGATTTGTGGGCGAAAACAAGGAAGTGACCCTCACGGCGACTATCCTCGATGGCCTGAGCGCAAAGACACAGGACGTACCTTTCAAAATCTCCATCCATGGGTACGAACCCTACTCCAACTACCTTTTCGCGTATTTCCCGGCCAACGACAACGAGAATATCTACTACGCGCTGAGCAACGACGGCTACAGCTTTACCGCCATGAACAACGGAAAGCGTGTGGTGGCCGCCGACACGGTTAGCATCAAGAAGGGGCTCCGCGACCCGCACGTGCTACGTGCGCCCGACGGCTGGTTCTACATGGTGAATACCGACATGAAGAGTGCCGAGGGCTGGGCAAGCAATCGCGGCATGGTGCTCATGCGCTCCCGCGATCTCATCAACTGGAAGCACGCCACCGTACACTTCCCTGACAAATATAAAGGCAAAAATTTTGCGAACGTGACCCGTGTCTGGGCCCCCGAAACCTTCTGGGACGACACCTACGACAACGGCGACGGAACCAAGGGTCGCCCGCTCGTGTATTTTTCGCTGTTGACCAACGATGGCACCATCAGCTACGACAAGGTTTTCTATGCCTACTCGAACAAGGACTTTACCGACCTGGAAGGCGACCCGCAGCATTTCTTTGACCGCGGCAAATCGACTATCGATATGGATATCGTCTATAACCCGGTCGACAAGAAGTACCATGCCTTTTACAAGAACGAAGGCGACGGCGGAATCTGCAAGGTGACCGCACAGACACTCATGCCCAAGAGCGGAGCTACCTCGGGTTCGCAGTGGAGCAAGCCGAGTAAGGCCCTACAGCAAACGACCGAAGCTGTAGAAGGTGCAGGCGTATTCAAGCTTATCAACCAGAATTCCTGGGTGCTCATGTACGATTGCTACATGAACGGACATTATCAATTTACGAGCAGTTCTGACCTCGAAAACTTCAAGTTCGTACAGGACACCAAGACGAGCGGCGCATTCACGCCCCGCCACGGGACAATCCTCCCGGTTACCGCCCAGGAGACGGCAGCCCTCATGAAGGCCTTCCCCACGCCAGATTTTGAACCGCGAGTGATTGACATTCCCGATTCTATCGGTGTTTGCGATGGCAAGAAGGTCGTAGCTCCGTGCAGCGGCACTAAGATTATCCCCTACGTGAAGGTCGGCAATGACGGCTGGAACGAGACGCTAGACTTGAAGGTTGCCAAGGGCGCGTCAGTCACATTTGGGCCGCACCCATGGGACGGCAAGATTTGGAGCTGGGAAGGTCCGAACGGATTCAAGTCCACCACCCGCGAAAACACGCTCAAGAATGTGGACGGAGACTTTAGCGGTTACTACACCGTGACCTACACCAACGAAACCGGCTGCAAAAGCATCGCCAAAATCAGAATGATCGTAGACGACCCCGACAAGCCCTACAAGGAACCGGACACCACAACGACAATCGTTTCTAAAAGGCTCCGTGACTACAGCAAATCCACGCGTTTGAACCGTAATCCGGTTTACTTTGACTTGCTGGGCAATAGACTCAAGGCCAAGCCAAGAAACGCGGTTTATATCCAACGATAAAGCAATGTGAGGTGTATATCATTTCACACTTCACATCAGTCACTACACATTAACATTTACTGCACGACTTAATTTAATAAAAGCATTTACCGGGTCGGCATAATTCCAGATGCCCCCGAGAACAGAGACTCCCTGCACCGGGAGTTTTTTGATTTCATCCAGCGTTTCGTGGTCAACGCCGCCAAAAGCGATTACCTGGGGGATTTTTGAACCGGCTAAAGCATTCAATTTGCCCAAAACCGGCTCAATTCCATGAAATTTGACCGGCTCATACACCGACTGCGGCTGAAATACCGGCCCCACAAGCGCCCCAGCCACCCATTCCGGCAACTGTTCCAGCTGATCCAGGCTCCGGCAAAAAGCAACCGTATTCACGCGTTTCCAACTTTCGGGAACATCGCCCAACAACGAGCCCGCCTCGGCAACACACCCGCGAACATCCAGGCGTTCCGCCAAATCCGGCGTGCCACGCACCCAAATACGGTCACGGCAATCCATCGGGAGCGACAAAAGCCAGCGTTCGTAATCGCTTTCAGTGGCATAAGGAGAGCCCCCTCGCCCGCGCTTCGAGAGAATCAAGCGCGAAAGCCCGCGGGAAAACATTTGCTCAATATCGTCAAATTCCGAAGCAAAATCGTCAGGAGATGTCGTAAGCCACAATCGCATGCAACAAATATAAGAAATGGACTGCCAAATTTTAATCGCCACACGGATTGTACTACGTACTAAAAGTGTGCAAGGTTATGACGCAGCAGAAAACTTGTTTTCTGTTATGGCATAACCGTAGCCACGAACGCCAACGGCGTTAAATGCTAGGTTCGGAAGTAGGCTTGCAAGCAATCCTGCTTCTCTCGCCTTACGCATTTATCGAAATCACTAACGTGATTTCTGAAAGGATTATTTATGTATCAGGCGCGGCTCTTGATGTTGTTGACGGCTACGCCGTCCGCGGCGTCACTCGGTCATAGAATCAAACAAGTTTGATTCTGCGACACTCGTTTAGCACGCTATGCTTGGACATAATAACTCCCAATGGCATTCCTCCCCAGGAATGCCTAGTTTTTTTTTATTTAAAATTTTACAGTTTGAAAGTGATGGTTATTCAACCATTACACAACGGACAGAAAAACCATGGATTTTAAGTGTTTTCGTTACAGGATTTGCCGTCGAATAAAAGTCTTGCCAAGAAGCCTTTGACATCTGAGCCCCATTCAAAGATTGTTCTTCTGGATAATGCCAATACGTACCTTCTTGAAGACTAGTAAAGCTATGGTTCCAATTATATCCTGCACCAACAAGGCTAAAGCCACTATCATTACTACCGCCAAAGCCGTATGCAGAACGAGTTCCCTTTACTCCATCCTTATTGTTATCAGCGTGCACGGCAATATAGTAGTCGTTATAAGTCAGCAGTCTCCAGCCATCAGGGCAAATTCCCTGGTGATTGGGTTTGATTAAATCAGCGCAACTTTCAGTGTTGCATCGACTCGGCAACTGCATCATTTCGGCCCACTGGTATAAACCACCGTAGTTATTGCAATTAGCCGTGTCATTTTTGTAGCAATACTTTTCAATTTTAGAATCATCTTCTTGATCTTCAAAGCCCCAAACAAATTCACCTATATCTAAATTCTCAGCCATCACCTTGATAGAGGCAGCCTTACCAGCAGTGTCCTTACCATCAATTTGGATGTAATAATATTCGCGGCTGTTTCGCGGATCAACAAACTTGATATAATCACCTGCACGCCAAAGAATCCCTTTAAAAGCAACAGTTCGATCATAAGAACTACTGCTCAATTCTTCCTCTTCACTACTGCTCGAAGCAACAACACTCGAAGAAGACTGCTTTACATCTTCGCTGCTGCTCGACTTCGGCGTGGCGCTGGAAGAAGACTCATTCACAACGCTGCTGCTAGAATCTTCTTTTTTGACTGAAGAACTGCTCTTGTCGCCATCAACGGAGCTAGAAGAATTCTTGGTTGCTGCCGAGGAGCTAGATTCCTTCGTCATTTCCACCGAAGAAGAGGATTCCTCGCTCGGGTCCGGAGCAGGCGCAGAACTGCTAGATTCATCGCCGCAAGCAACAAACAAAACCGCAGAAAGCAACAATGCAACAAAATATTTCACAGAAAACCTCCGATAACCTCATGAATTCGGGCAGAATGTAGCATTTTCTCGGCGGAGAATGCTGATGCTGACCTTCGTCAGCATGACAACAGGCGGAGAATGCCGGGGCGTTGCGGGGCGGCGAGCGCCCGCAGAGGGGGTGCTGGAAGACCCGGCGGAGAATGCTGATGGCCGAAGCGAATGTTTTTAGCAAGCGAACGATTCACGGGTTTTTCCGTCTGTGAGCAATAAGCCCCAAGCGTTAAGCGAGGGCGATTGCGAGAGAGAGGCTGTAAAGCCGAACAGTCTGTCATTGAGCGGGTAAAGACATCGTGAAGGCCATTGCTTGATTTATAGCCGGGGCTGCAAGCAGGGGGATTCCTCCCCCTTTAGTACTCAGATTTACGCATTTTTTCAAAAAATGTATGTTCATTCCCCTTTAATCTTTATATTTTTCATCTTGGATTTTTCGCTTTTGGCTCCAAATGGGCCGAAAGTGCACTTAAATCAGATTTTTTCGAAAAAACCTAAAAATTGGAGACACACATGGCAAAAAAGATGATTGCGTGTGATGGTAACGAGGCCACCGCTAGCGTAGCGTTTGCTGTTAGCGAAGTTGCGGCTATCTACCCGATTACACCGTCTAGTCCTATGGCTGAGCACGCCGACAACTGGAGTGCTGCAGGCAAGAAGAATATTTGGGGACAGGTTCCCCGCGTGTTTGAAATGCAGTCCGAAGGTGGCGCTGCCGGTACCGTTCACGGTGCTCTGCAGGCCGGTGCCCTCACCACGACCTTCACCGCTTCCCAGGGTCTTCTGTTGATGATCCCGAACATGTACAAGATTGCGGGCGAACTGACCCCCACGGTCTTCCATGTGACTGCTCGTGCCCTTGCCATGCAGGGCCTTTCTATTTTCGGTGACCACTCCGACGTGATGGCTTGCCGCCAGACCGGCTTTGCCATGCTCGCCTCCAGCTGCGTGCAGGAATGCCAGGATCTCGCTCTCGTGGCCCACGCATCCACTCTCGAAAGCCGCGTTCCGTTCATGCACTTCTTCGACGGTTTCCGCACCTCCCACGAAGTGATGAAGATCGAAGCTCTCGAAGACGGCGTTATCCGTAACGTCATCGACGAAAAGTACGTGAAGGCTTGCCGCGAACGCTGCCTCACCCCGGACCGCCCGACCATGCGCGGTACCGCCCAGAACCCGGACGTCTACTTCCAGGGCCGCGAAACGGTGAACCCGTTCTACCTGAAGGTTCCGGAAATTGTCCAGAAGTACATGGACAAGGTCGCAAGCTACACTGGCCGTCAGTACCACATCGTGGACTACGTCGGTGCACCCGACGCCGAACGCGTGATCATTTCCATGGGTTCTTCGACCTGCACCATCGGTGACACCGTCAAGTACCTCAACTCCAAGGGCGAAAAGGTCGGTCTCGTGAACATCCGCCTGTACCGCCCGTTCCCGATGGAAGCCGTCGTTGCAGCCCTCCCGAAGACCGTCAAGAAGATTGCCGTCCTCGACCGCTGCAAGGAACCGGGTTCCGCTGGCGAACCGCTCTTCCAGGATGCCCTGACCGCTATCTCCGAAGCCGTGATGGCCGGCAAGATAGCTATGCCGAAGATGATCGGCGGCCGCTACGGTCTCTCTTCCAAGGAATTCACCCCGGCCATGGTCAAGGCCATTTACGACGAACTTGCCAAGGCCGACCCGAAGGCACGCTTCACCGTCGGTATCAACGATGACGTCTGCCACACGAGCCTCACCATCGACCCGAACTTCAAGCTGGAAAGCGACTTCTTCCAGGCCATGTTCTTCGGTCTGGGTTCCGACGGTACCGTGGGTGCCAACAAGAACTCCATCAAGATTATCGGTAACGAAACCGACAACTACGCACAGGGCTACTTCGTTTACGACTCCAAGAAGTCCGGCTCCATGACCACCTCTCACCTCCGCTTCGGTAAGAGCATCATCGACGCCCCGTACCTGATTGGCGAAAACGAAGCCGACTTCGTGGCATGCCACCACACTCCGCACCTGGAATCCGTGAACATGCTGAAGTACGCGAAGGATGGCGCTACCTTCCTCGTGAATACCCCGCACTCCGCCGACACCGTGTGGGATACATTCCCGCGTCCGGTACAGGAAGAAATCATCAAGAAGCACCTCAAGGTGTATGTGATCGACGCCTACGCCGTTGCCGCGAAGACCGGCATGGGCCGCCGCATCAACACCGTGATGCAGACCTGCTTCTTCTCTAAGCTCGGTAACGTGCTCGATGCCGAAACCGCCATCAAGTACATCAAGAAGTACGCCGAAAAGACCTACGCCAAGAAGGGTCAGGAAGTGGTCCAGAAGAACTGGGACGCTATCGACGCCTCTCTTGCTAACCTGTTCGAAGTCAAGGTTCCGGCCACTGTCACCAGCACGAAGGAATTCCGCGCTCCGATCCACGGCGACGCTCCGAAGTTCGTGAACGAAGTCACCGCAGAAATCATCAAGGGCAACGGCGAGCTCCTCCCTGTTTCCAAGATGCCTTGCGACGGCGTGTTCCCGACCGCTACCACCAAGTACGAAAAGCGCGACCTCGCCCTCAACATCCCGTCCTGGAATCCGGACGCTTGCGTGCAGTGCGGCAAGTGCGCCATGGTCTGCCCGCATGCAGCCATCCGCGTGAAGGTTGTGGACGAATCCGCCGTGAAGAACGCTCCGGAAGGCTTCAAGTTCACTCCGGCCAAGGGCTTCAAACTCGAAGGTTCCGACAAGCCGGTATTCGCGATTTCCGTGTCCAGCTACGACTGTACGGGTTGCGGCGTTTGTACGCAGGCCTGTATCGGTAAGGACAAGGCCGACGAAACCAAGAAGGCCATCAACATGGTGCCGCAGGAACCCATCAAGGTCCAGGAAGGCAAGTGCTGGGACTTCTTCGTCGATCTCCCGGAATTCGACCGCACCAAGGTCAACAAGAACCTCGTCAAGCAGGCCATGCTCCTCGAACCTCTGTTCGAATTCTCCGGCTCCTGCGCAGGCTGCGGCGAAACCGCTTACGTGCGTCTCGTTTCTCAGCTGTTCGGTGACCGCATGGTCGTTGCCAACGCTACGGGTTGCTCCTCCATTTACGGCGGTAACCTCCCGACCACTCCGTGGGCAAAGAACAAGGAAGGCCGCGGTCCCGCTTGGGCCAACAGCCTCTTCGAAGACAACGCAGAATTCGGTCTCGGTATGCGTCTCGCTATCACGAAGCATGCCAAGCAGGCTCTCAGCCTCCTCGAAGCCGTGAACGTTCCTGCCGAACTCAAGGAAAAGCTCACGACCCAAAAACAGGACGACGAAGCCGGCATCAAGGCCCAGCGTGAAAACGTTGCCGCCCTTAAGGCTGCTCTCGCCGGTGCAACCGACGAAGCATCCGTCAGCCTCCGCGACGAATTCGCCGACTACCTCGTGAAGAAGTCCGTGTGGATCTTCGGTGGTGACGGTTGGGCATACGACATCGGTTACGGTGGTCTCGACCACGTGATGGCCACGGGCGAAAACGTGAACATCTGCGTCCTCGATACCGAAGTGTACTCCAACACCGGTGGACAGGCTTCCAAGGCCACGAACCGTGGCGCAGTCGCCCTCTTCGCTGCCGCTGGTAAGCGCGCCGGCAAGAAGGACCTCGGCCTTATCGCCATGAGCTACAAGAACGTTTACGTTGGCCGTATCGCCCTCGGCGCAAACGATGCTCAGGCCCTCAAGGTTCTTCAGGAAGCAGAAGCACACAATGGTCCGTCTCTGATCATCTGCTACTGCCCCTGCATCAACCACGGTTTCGATCTCAACAGCCAGCTTCAGCACCAGAAGATGGCTGTGGATTCCGGTTACTGGACTCTGCTCCGCTACAACCCGGCTCTCGCCGCCGAAGGAAAGGCTCCGCTTATCCTCGACTCCAAGAAGCCGACGATCCCGGTTGCAGAATACATCTACACCGAAAACCGCTACAAGCAGCTCACCCGTAGCAATCCGGAAGTGGCCAAGAAGCTCGCCGACGACCTCCAGAAGGAAGTCGATGCACGCTATGCATTCTACGATGCCATGAGCAAGGATACCGAAGGGCTGATCAGCCTGTAATCGGAAGTGTCATCCTGAGCGGAACGCCGCAAGGCGTGAAGTCGAAGGATCTCACACAAAAGACGAGTGATGAACAATCACCCGTCTTTTTTTGTGATGCCAACCGATTACAAGCAGTCTTTTCTCTAAATCCGAAATGACCTGGGCGTTCCCCGGCCCGGCCCATCTAGACAATTTCCCAAATTTTATATATTTTTATTTTTGGGAAATAGAAATTCGGGAGTCAACAAATGAAACTGATTGAAAGAACAGAGTATTTGGACACATTGAAAAATGTCAGGGGTACACCCGACATCAAGGTGATAACCGGAATCCGTCGTTCCGGCAAATCAAAATTATTAGAATCCTTTGCAGAATGGATTGCAAAAAATGATAAAAAGGCAAACATCATCAAGATCAACTTCAACTTGACGAAGTTTGAAAAATTACAGAACTATTCCGCACTCGAAGAATATGCAGAACAGGCGTACAAGCCTAAAAAGACAAACTATCTGTTCATCGACGAAGTTCAACTTTGCGACTCGTTCGAAAAGGCTTTGAACAGCCTGCACGCCACGGAAAAATTCGACATCTATGTAACCGGCTCAAATGCATTCCTGCTTAGTAGCGATCTGGCAACGCTCTTTACGGGTAGAACTTTTGAGATACCCGTCTTCCCGTTTTCGTTTGCGGAATACACAAAATACTACAAGCCGAAAAAAATGGAAGACTCGTTCGAATCCTACCTTAAAGAAGGGGGGATGGCGGGTTCCTTCTTATACAAGACTGAAAGCGAAAAGTTCCGTTATGTGAACGAAGATGTTTTCAACACGTTGGTTATCCGCGACATCGTCAAAAAATACAAGATTCGGAACAAGGTCTTTCTTGAAAAACTGATTGACTTTTTGATGGACAATGTCGGCAACATCACCTCCATCCGAAATGTCGCCAAGACAATCAGCACCACAGGCGACAAGACGAACCATAAAACCATAGGTTCTTACATCGATTATTTATGCAAGGCATTCGCCTTCTACAAAATCCGAAGATTCAACATTCGCGGAAAAAGATACTTGACCACGGAAGACAAATACTACTTGAGCGACCATTCGTTCCGCTACGCAAGACTCGGGACCCGCAACATGGACTACGGCCACGTGTACGAAAACATGGTTGCCATGGAATTACTTCGAAGGGGTTACCAACTTTACGTCGGAGTCCTATACAAGAAAGAAATCGACTTTGTAGCAATGAAACATGACGAAAAGCTGTATATCCAGGTATCGGACAACATCTCGGACAAGAAGACTTTTGAAAGGGAAACGGCCCCGCTGCTCGGAATAAAAGACGCATACCCCAAAATGCTCATCGCGAGAACAAACCACGAAACGACCCAGTACGAAGGAATCAGAATCGTCGATGTCTCAAGATGGCTTCTTGGCATGGATTAGCCCCCAACGGATTAAGCCCTCCCTTGGGCGTTCCCCGGCCAGGTCCCTGAGCCTGCCGAAGGGCCGGGGCGGGTGCTGCTCGCCTCTCGTCACCCCGGACCTGATCCGGGGTCGGCTCATCGAGCCGCTACGCGTCTCGCCACCGCACAGCGGTGCGACGCCCCCTAACGCAGAAACAATGTGAAATGTGTAGTGTGGGGTGTGGGATGATTGTTTATCGGCGGGTTAGTCCGAGTCCTTGACGCAACGAACAGAAAAATCAATCGGAGACAGCAGCATCTTCAGCCGTGGCACTAAGCATGAATCTCGGTTCAAGAGGTTCAACACTATAGTTATTAGAAATCTTTCCTTTTTTCGACATAATGAATTCCTCTAGAGTTTCTTAATTAACAGATGTGTGATATTTCAAAGGCCTTGCAAACCACGACTTTAATAATTTTTTACACAACGAACAGAGACTCCATATTTTTTGGGATTAGCTGCATCAAACGTAGAGTATTTTGAAATGCCACCTCCCATGCTTTTATTTTCTACAGGCTCGGTTTCCCTTGGAAAACCATAATACCCCCCCCCTCCAATATTATCAAAAAAAGAATCTCCATTTTCCTCAAAGCATCTATATCCCGCAGCAATAAAACTAAATCCAGAGGTATTGTACCCAAAACTAATCGAATACGAGACCTCCGACGCAAGCGTACTCATTCGATCTTCAATATAAGTGCTTCCGCCTGTCGCATAAGATACGGCGAGCATTTCCAGCTTAGTAATCAAGTGCCAACCGCTCGGGCAAATTCCCTGGTGGAACCCATCATGGTCGGGATCTATCTGGTCGGCACAACTCTTGCTATTGCACTCATACGGCAACGCCATCATTTCGGCCCACTGGTAGAGTCCGCCCCACCAGTCGTTACAATATTCAACGCTATCGTTATAGCAATACATTTCAACCTTGGTATCATCGTCCTGTTCATTTGCACCGAGCGTTATCTTTTCATGATATTTTAGGTTTTGCGCAAAAACTGTAAAAGTGATTTTAGGAACGCTGTCCGGGCCGTACTTGTTCGTTATTTCAATGGTCGCATACTTCGTTCCATCACGAGTGTCTTCATATTCACCATAAGACAAGTTATAACCCAATGGACTCGGCAGGGGTTCATAGCCTCGGCTACTGCTGCTGCGGGCGACGGAACTAGATGAGGGAGGAAGATAAACGACCCACACACCATCTACACATTTGGCGAATTCATCTCCTATTTTTTTCTTTAAGCCTTCTTTTGGGCAAGGTCCCCCCATTACATCTTTAGAACTAGAAGAAGATACGGAAATTTCACTCGAAGATGAACTAACTGACGAACTGGACTTATCCTTACTACTGCTAGAAGATTCACCCGACTTCACAGAACTTGAGCTCTTGGAGTCGGACGAGTTCTTTGTTTCTTTTGCGGAACTACTGGACACTTCGGCGGGCTCGGAACCCTTGACACTACTGGAAGACTTGTCTTTTTCCGTAGATTCATTTCCTGACGACTTCTTGTCAACAGAAGATGATGACTCATCCAAATCAGAAGTTTCTACCGATGAACTGGAAGTACCGGTTTCGTCGCCACTCGCCGACGAAGAGTCATCGCAGGCGGAAAGGGCGAAGAATGCCGCGAGCACCGCCACCCACAAGAAACCAAGACCCTTGACACACTTCATACCATTATCTCCTGTAAAAATTTTCACCACCCACAAACCAAGCAATGTGAAATATGGAATGTGGAATTTATACCGCAAAATCCATCATCAGACGAGGCTCAAGTGCCTCTATTTTGTAATTGTTTAGATTCTTGTCGTTCGGATTTTTCTTAGCCATGAGTCTGCTCCGTTCTTTATTTTTCTTGTTTTTACCTTAAAAAAGTATCGCCTTCGTCTTGTACACATCGAATACTCATAAAACCATACTTTCTTGCCGAACTTACTGTGAAATCATCAATAGTAAAATCAACTACTCCGCCATTACTCTCAGACTTTTCGTAGGGGATCCAAAAACTGGACACTTTATTATAAGGGTATTCATCACCGCTTGGTAGCACGGACATTCCATAAGGATTATTTCCTCTCTTCTTTTCCCATACTGCATGAGATAGTAGAGAATAACTCATATTTAATCCGTTTGTGTAGGCAAAGTGCTTCCATTCGGTTTCCGTCATCACGTGCCAACCCGTCGGGCATACCCCCTGAACTTTTTTGCTAAGGTCAATGTTGCACTTGGGGTTATCTGCAACACCAACGCTGTCACACACCTTGGGGAGTCCCATCGCCTCGCTCCAGGTGTAACGGGCACCAAAGTAGTTGTCGCAATACCAGGGGTCATCCTTGTAGCAGCGTTTTTCGACCTTGCTGTCATCAAATACTGTCGTGGTGCTGTCAATCATTATTTCTGCGTAATTCAGGTTCTGAGCCATTACGGTAAAACTGTCTATTACAGTTCCACCATTCTGCTGGAACTTTTCATAATATTTGGTTGTCTTGTAAACATTGTTATCACGCAAATCTTCGTACGTGCCGTATGCTTTAAACTCCGACCCAAATACGCTATCCATATTCGGGTAAACCTTGGGTTTCACATATTCACCAATGGAATCTTGATTCCATTGGCCATTTTTGCAACTATTGTAATAGATTTTACCGGCAAGAACAATCGATGAGGTATCACCGTCTTCACAAAGTTTGAACACAAATTCAGAGCTGCTACTTTCTCCCTTCTGCGACGAGCTACTGTTTTTTGTGTTTTCTTTTTTTGATGACGAACTATTTGATTTGGCATCGCTTGAAGAATCTTTACTCTGATTATCAGAAGATTCAATCTTTTTATCAGAGCTACTTGATTCGTCATCACAATCCTTACAGACCGAAGATGAAGAATCAACCGCCGCACTTTCATCCGGTCCGTTGCTAGAGGCCGACGATGAGTCATCGCAACCGGAAAGGGCGAAGAACGCCGCGAGCACCGCCACCCACAAGAAACCAAGACCCTTGACACACTTCATACCATTATCTCCTGTAAAAATTTTCACCACCCACAAACCAAGCAATGTAAAATATGGAATGTGGAATTTATACCGCAAAATCCATCATCAGACGAGGTTCAAGCTGTTCGATTTTGAAATTGTTCATTCCGCGATTGTATTTTTTCTTAGCCATATGTCATCCTTTTTAACAGAACCGTTAGTCTACTTTTACGCACCGAACTGAGAATCCATGCGTTTTGTATGTATCCTGCGTACTGTTTGATTTCGAACTTCTTGTTTGAAGCCCAACAAAAGAAGCAATATTATTATCATTAGAACGACCTTCTTCCGGATAGTGCCAATAAGCAGACTCTTCTATATTTCTAAATTCATAGTTCCAATTATATCCAGCACCAATCAGTCCATATCCACTATAATTAAAGCCACCAAAGCCCATGCTCCGAATATCGGCAACACCATTTCTATTTCCATTTGCATGCACAACGACATACATATCATCATAAGTTAAAAGTCTCCATCCATCTGGGCAAATTCCCTGATGGTTTGGCTTAATAGAGTCAGCACAACTCTTGGTGTTGCATTCGCTCGGCAACTTCATCATTTCCGCCCATTGATAGAGTCCGCCATACTCTTCGCATTTCATTGTATCATTGTCATAACAATACCGCTCAATCTTGGAATCATCATTTTGATCCTTATTGCCGTCGACCATTTCGCCGACATTTAGATTTTCCGCCATGACAGTTACAGAGGCAGCTTTACCATCCTGATTTTTACCATTGATTGTCAGATAATAGTAGGATCGTCCCTCATATGTAAACTTTTTGTACGCCCCAGCATGCATACTATCAGCCCCTAATGCTCGATTGCAGAAAGCATACCCAGGCGTGCATAATCTGGAAGAGTCAACTTCAAAAACGGAACTACTGGATTTAGGCAAGACAGAACTTGAACTAGACTGTTTCACAGAAGAACTGCTACTTTGCATTTCACTCGAAGACGAACTCACCGATGAACTAGAGTTGTCCTTGTTGCTGCTGGATGAGTCATCGGACTTCACAGAACTTGAACTCTTGGAGTCAGATGAATTCTTTGTTTCTTTCGCGGAACTACTCGACTTAGCGTTACTACTCGATGACTGGTCTTTTTCCATATTTTCGTCACTAGACCCATTCGACTCCGCTGACTCCGGAGCCTGTCCTGAACTTGTCGAAGGACTCAGGGTGACACTCGAATCAGACGACTCTACAGACGAACTGGAAACACTTGTTTCATCGGAACTTGCCGACGACGAGTCGTCGCAAGCCGAAAGGGCGAAGAGTGCCGCGAACAAGAAGATGGTTAGAGATTGCTTCCCCTGAAACAAGTTCAGGGTCGCAATGACACGCTGGAAAGACTTTTTCATAAAAACATCCCCGTCTATAGTTTATCCTGTTAAATATAGGTAATGCCCCTGCCAAAGTCCATACCTCCCCCATTGTAAAATTTAGGAAACAAGACAAGAGTCCAGAATAACGCAGAAAAACAACTTTTTTCAAGGTTTTCCGTCATTATGGTAGATTTGGCGAATTATACGCGGGCTATTTTCGAATTTATGAAAAAGGATTATCTCACCAAAGCTTGCACAAACGGATAGAAAAATATATATTGGTAATGTAATAAGGGATAAATATGGTATTTGCCGAAAACATACTACGGATATTCCGTGAAAACAAACTTCTTGCGAAGTATCGCCTGAAGGATGTCTTTGTATTCGGTTCGTCTGTCCGGACTGCAACACCCAACGACATTGACCTGTTAGTTCGTGATTACCAGGACTACAATGATCTGTTGTCCTTGCGGAAGGAACTTTCCGAAAAGACCGGCAAGTCCGTGGATGTCGTCATAGAGAAGTTTGCAAACCCCATTATCCTGTATCGAGCAAACAAGGAGTCCATCCGTGTCGAATGACCCCAGGAACGACCTTTTCCATTTGTTGGGGATGCTCGAGGTCCCTGCTGAAAATTCAGAAATATACACAGGACATTCATTCCACCGAAGAACTTCTTGAGAAAGAAGATCAAATGGTATTCAATGCGTGTCTGACCTTGCTTGCAAACATAGGCGAATCCATCAACAAACTCTCGGACACAGCCAAAGCAGGAATTGCAAGTGAAAATATTCAGGCAATCCGCGGAATGCGAAATAGGATTGTCCACGATTATGCTGGGCTTGACTCGTTTATCGTTTACAACACTATAAAGAATGACCTTGACCCGCTAAAGGATACCTTTGTGAAAATCATTCATGAAGGTCTAGTAAACAAGTCCTTTGACGAAGGTGAATTTGAAGCGGCGAAAAGCTCCGGCTTTTACAAGTTCATTGATTTCAATATATTTTAAGGCCTGCTTCACCGTCCCGTCGTTTTGCGTTAGGGATAGTGACCCCTTGGGGACAAGACCCGCGTAGCGGGGCTTGGTTTTAGGCGGCGGGTGGCAAGCGAAGCGATGGCGGCCGCCCCTAAAATATAGTCCGACCGCACATATATGTGCGGGAACGCCCAAGAGACATCGGTTACGGTGGTCTCGACCACGCCGTGAGCCGTAGGCGACTCGTCATAACGAGTCGTCGGAGGCGAGAGTGAGCGCCGACCGGAGTGCCACGCAAGAATCTAGCGCGAACGGTCATCATAGGGCCACCGGTGAAAACGTGAACATCTGCGTCCTCGATACCGAAGTGTATTCCAACACCGGTGGACAGGCATCCAAGGCCACGAACCGTGGCGCAGTCGCCCTCTTCGCTGCCGCTGGCAAGCGCGCTGGCAAGAAGGACCTCGGCCTTATCGCCATGAGCTACAAGAACGTTTACGTGGGCCGTATCGCCCTCGGCGCAAACGACGCTCAGGCCCTAAAGGTTCTCCAGGAAGCAGAAGCACACAATGGTCCGTCTCTGATCATCTGCTACTGCCCCTGCATCAACCACGGTTTCGATCTCAACAGCCAGCTTCAGCACCAGAAGATGGCTGTGGATTCCGGTTACTGGACTCTGCTCCGTTACAATCCGGCTCTCGCCGCCGAAGGAAAGGCTCCGCTTATCCTCGACTCCAAGAAGCCGACGATCCCGGTCGCAGAATACATCTACACCGAAAACCGCTACAAGCAGCTCACCCGTAACAATCCGGAAGTGGCCAAGAAGCTCGCCGACGACCTCCAGAAGGAAGTTGATGCACGCTATGCATTCTACGATGCGATGAGCAAGGACACCGAAGGGTTGATCAGCCTGTAATCGGAAGTGTCATCCTGAGCGGAACGCCGCAAGGCGTGAAGTCGAAGGATCTCCCCTTTACGAAAAGGCTCCCGTTCGAAAGAACGGGGCCTTTTTTTTTGCATTTTTTCATCTTTTTTCGCCAATATCCCTTGACAAGCGCGAATAAACTTTTTATATTTGGCTCAGTTCGGTTAGGAAACTGACCAAACGAAAAACCACTGGGGTGGTAGCTCAATTTTGGTTAGAGCACCGGCCTGTCACGCCGGAGGTTGCGAGTTCAAGCCTCGTCTATCCCGCGAAAAAAGACTCTCGATTCGAGGGTCTTTTTCGTTTACGCCCCTATTTTATTTCGTTTATTTTACCCCTCCTAAATTCAATGTAAAAATTCTATAATTTATTTTGTTCAGGAGGATCTATGCGCAAAGTCTTACGCAAGAACAAATCTCTACGCCATTACCTGCAAGCCGCAATTGCATGCGCAACTCTTTTTATCGGAATCAACGTTGTCACTTCGTGCAGCGGCTACGGTTCCGAATACAACAACAATAACCAATCTAACTGGTATGACGACGACGATGAATCGTCTTCGAGCTACGCCAAATCGAGTTCCTCGAGCTACGGAAAATCAAGCTCTTCTAGCAACAAGTCTTCCAGTTCTTCAAGCCGTTACAGTAGCTCTAGCGAAAAATCGTCTAGCAGCAGCTACATCGACACCACAACCGTGAAAACAGTCACCGATCTAGCGGATTCCTGCTCCGACGGCGAAGAGAAAACGGTATCGGCAGATTCCAGCGTTTACCGCTGCGTTTACAGCACTTGGTTTAAGATACTCAAGAATATTCCCGATTGCACTAAAAAGAACGAAGCCGAAACCTTCTACAAGAACGACCCGTACGTTTGCATAAACAGCAACTGGAGAGTCATTTCCGAAATCGAAGCCAAGTTAGGCGTGTGCACCAAGGCCCTTTCGGGCACAACCAAGTCAACCGATAATAAAAACTACGTTTGCGACAGCACAAAGTGGCGACTCACGACCATTTCCGAAGTCAAGGGCGAATGCACCTCTGCCAAGAACGGAACAACAACATCTTACAACGACACAAACTTCATTTGCCGCGGCACCACCTGGCAAAAACTGACCCAGATCGAGCAGGATTCGGGCGTTTGCAGCAAGGACCGCTTTGGCGAAGTTCTACGCGTGAAGCCCTTATATTCCAACAGGGATACAACATACTACAAGTGCAACGAATACGAATGGACCACCACCACCGCAGCCGAAGACATTATCGGGAAATGCGACAGCACTAAAACAGCAGACTCCATTTATATAGTATCGAGCGTCAAATACGTGTGCGATAACGGGACCTGGCGCGCACCAACCTCAATGGAAATTTCTTACGGCTTCTGCAACGCCAAAAACCAGGACTCTATCAAAAAATCGGGCAGCACGAAATACATCTGCGACAAGGGCACATGGCGCATTACGAACGCCGAGGAATACTATGGAGCCTGCACTGACGCGCTCCAGGATACCACATATTCTTATGACAGCAAACTCTACGCCTGCATCAACAAAAAATGGACCGTTCTCCCAGAACCGCCCCTTAGCACCCTCGCCTACTGCACCAAGAAAAACCAAGGGTCCAAGACCAAAACGACAAGCCCTAAGGCCTATTACATCTGCGACAACTACCAATGGCAAAAGATCGACTCGCTATCATACACAATCGGAATGTGCAACAAGGACAGCGTTGGCGTTAGAAAGTCGAATTACGAATGTAGGGACAAATCAGGTACGTACCAGTGGGTTAAACTCACAATTGCGGAACAATTAGGAGCAGAATGCACCGCTCTAAACGATGGCGAACTCATCCAAGGTTACGTTTGTGACAGCACCAAATGGAGACTGCAAACTACTAGAGAAAAAAATATCGGCGAAACATGCTCTCACAGTAAAATTGGCACAAGAGCAGATTATGCAGGAGAAAGCTATACATGCCAAGCTAAAGGCTGGGTTTCTGCTACCGAAGAAATGAACTCTATGGGAGCCTGCTCCGACGAAGGGCGCATTCTTAAAAACACCTCTATGACAAAAGTCTGCTACCTAGGGAACTGGGTCCAACTCAAAAACATCACTATCGATACAACCAGAGATTGCATGAAAGATAGTACTATCGGACTGTACAACGACATGATTTACTTTTGTCCGTGGGCCCTTAACAAATGGCGAGCCGTCGGTCCTGTCGGCATGGAAGTCGGTTACGCCTGCACCCAGAAAAACACCGGAAAGACTGTATTATCCAAGGATTCAATCTATTACACCTGTAGAAAAAGCGGTTCCTTTGATAGCTATTGGGATACCAAACAACTTCGTGAAATCCTTGGCGGATGCAGCGGCGAAAGAACCGTAGATGTTGTTGGACAGAAATACAAGTGCACTGGAGAAAATATCTGGACCCCGATCTACGGAGAAATGACAGATTCAAGAGGCAAATCAAAAAGCTACAAAACGCTCAAAGTAGGCAAACAGCTTTGGATTGCCGAAAACCTGAATTATGAATCGGCCAATAGTTGGTGCTATAATAACCAAAGCGATAATTGCGACGAATTCGGAAGACTATACACATGGAACAATATCAGCGACGCCTGCCCCACAGGATGGCATGTTCCGAGTGTAAACGATTTCTGGACTTACACGCAACATCCTCTATCCCCTTCAATAACATCAAATGTGTCTTGGCAAGAAGGCGCACCAACATCGTCTTACTCCAGTGCCTATCCTAGAATCGAAGGACTCGAAATCAAAGCTGCTGGCATGATGAACGCTTCTGGAGGTTTTGAATTTATAAATCGTGTTGGAGGAATATGGTTCTCAGATGAATCTGCCGCAGGAAATGTTTACGTTGAAGCCTATGGATACTCAAACAACCAATCTTGGACAAGCAATACACCCTCGGACCAGTTTACAACCATAGGTTCAGGCGATAAGCACCCCTCAGCATTCCGAGTTTCAAAGTCTTACGCATTCCCCATCCGCTGCGTAAAAGACTTGAAATAAAGCCCACAGAAAAAGCACCCTTTTGAGGGTGCTTTTAAAATTTTGAACCAAAGCCAAACGACTATTCGTGAACAATCACGTTGTCCAGCGTCTTTCCTTCGACCTTGACGCCATCCCACAAGACAGCGTTGCTGATAGTGCTGTTTTCAACGACACAGCCATCGCCAACCGACACATTCGGACCGATGGTGCTGTTCGAAATCTTAGCGCCATTGCCAATATAGCACGGAGCAATCACCTTGACGCCCGGAACATTGACCGAGGCGGAGTTGTCGCAACGAGTCAGTACGTGGGCATTAGTTTCGAGAAGCGTTTCAGCAAGGCCGCAGTCCAGCCACTTTTGTACCGGAGCCGTACGGAACCTGCAGCCCTTTTCGAGCATCATTTCGAGAGCATCGGTCAGCTGGAATTCGTTCTTGGTGCGGATATCATTGTCCATCAAGAACTTGAGGCACTGCTTGAGCACCTTGGTGTCCTTAATGTAGTAGATACCCACAATGGCTTCGTCAGACACAAATTCTTGCGGCTTTTCGACCAGGCGCGTAATGCGGCCATCGGCTTCGGTCACAGCAACGCCAAAACGGCGCGGGTCTTCTACCTTGAACGTGTAGAGGATATTTTCGTCTACATTATGGAGAATCGAAAGATCCGCTTCAAAAAGGGTATCACCAAGAATAATGAGAACAGGTTCATCGTCGTCCACGTATGGCAGTGCGAGGCTAATTGCTTCGCCCAGTCCCTGCGGGTTGGACTGCACCACAGCGCGAGTTTTACCCCAGGCAGGACGCTTGGTCAAAAAATTGTCTACAGCTTCGGCCTTGTAGCCGGTAATAAAAATCGTTTCCGTGGGCTTCAAGCTCAAGGAATCTTCAACAATCCAATCTAAAATCGTCTTACCAGCAACAGGCAGCAAGCACTTCGGCACATTCTCAGTGTAAGGCCGCAGACGCAGTCCGTTTCCAGCGACGGGCAGAACAATCTTCATTAAATCCAATTCCTCAAAAACAAAACTTTACACTCGCAATATAGCATTTTATATGGAGAGAGAGTATCTGAAAATAATAATATTGTTGTAATAAAAGAAAACCGCCTCGGGGTGAGACGGTTTTTCGTGGATGATGCAGGGGTCGAACCTGCGACCCGCTGATTAAGAGTCAGCTGCTCTACCAACTGAGCTAATCATCCATAGTCGCTTAGGACGCGCACAATAATAGAATTAAAATGGTCCGCTGTCAAGGGGTGAAAACGCATTTTTTCAAAAAATTTCTAATTCTAAGCACTAAGCTCTAGGTTCTATGTTCTATATTATGGCCATGAGCCTGAATTCAAACCGCATGGATGCCTATTTGGCATTTTTGGGAGTGGAACGGAATCTTTCGCCCGCCACCATCCAGAGCTATCAGGAAGACTTGCGGCATTTTGTAGCTTGGCTCGACGAAATTAACCTAGACCTTAAGGATTTGACGCCCGAAAAGCTGGACGAATTCCTGACGCTCACCGCCGGACAAGAGGAATACTCCCCCACATCGATCGCAAGGCATTTTTCAAGCCTGCGCGGGTTCCTCAAGTACATGCAGAATCAGGGCGAGTACGACTACAGCACCGAATCGATGCTTGAACGCCCAAAGCTCGGGCATTACCTGCCGCAATACCTGACCCGCGAAGAAATCGACAGCGTGTTCGAGAGCGCCGCAAACGGCAAGAACCCGCTGCGCGACACCGCCCTATTCGAGCTCATGTACAGCGCCGGACTCCGTATTTCGGAAACACTGAACATCAAGCTAGCCCAGCTCGACCTGGACAACGAATGGCTCACGCCCATTGGCAAGGGCAACAAACAGCGCTTGGTACCGCTCGGAAGCAAGGCAAAAGAAAACTTGAAAGCTTGGATAGAACTCGGACGCCCGCTCACCCACCCGACCACAGACAACATAATTCTCAATTCTCGAGGCAAGCCCATGACTCGCATGGGGGCTTGGAAAATCGTACAGCAGCATACCATGCATCTCTCAAAACAGGTCTCACCGCATACATTCCGGCACAGTTTTGCAACGCACTGCCTTGAAGCGGGCATGGACCTACGTGTTTTGCAGGAACTCCTCGGGCATGCCGATATCAGCACCACACAGATTTACACGCATATCGACAAGGAATTCATTAAGCAGGAACACCGCGCTTACCATCCCAGAGAATTAGCCGGGAAATAAACAACCGCACGGTCTGCAAACAGACAAATTCTTTCCATCGGCCTATACCCTGATTTGACGCCTCCCTAAATTCTAGGTATATTTGGACAAAATATAAAAAGAGGCTAAAATGAAAAAGCTGTCACTCCTTTTGTTTCCGGCTCTGACTGTCGCCGCATTCTTTGCAGCCTGTAGCGACAAAGATTCCAGCAGCAGCGACAAGAAAAAAGAGCCTGTTACCGAAGTCAACTCGATTTACGAACTTGGCCTTTGCGGTGAAGAAAACGAAGGCGATACCGTTTACGCTAAAGAACAAAATGCAGAATATTTCTGCGACGGAGAAAACTGGGCACCAGTAGCCTCCGATGATGACAAAAGTTCTTCGAGTGCCGAAAAAGGAGCAAAGTCCTCTTCTAGCAGTAAAAAAACAAGCTCAAAAAGCAGTTCCTCTAAGGCTTCCGAAGAAGATCTCAAGAATTTTGCCAAGCTCTGTGAAGCCTCAGGCGGTAAAGAGAAAGACGGCGTTTGCACCTGTAGCGAAGAAGTTTGCGACATCGGTTCCGTATGTAACACCGTGACCAAGAAATGCGCCAACCAAATTACAAGCGACGAAAGCGAATGCGATGAAAGCTACAAAAGCACTTGCTCCAACAGTCCCGTGGGCATCGGTATTGTCAAGGAATGCGTGAAGGGCGTTCTCGTGAACCGCTCGTGCGCTACACTCTCTTGCAACGAAGAGGGTACAGACTGCGGCGAATGCCTCGACGACGTGCAGACCTGTACCGAAGACAAGAAATTCCACGCAACAGTCACCCGCTGCGAAAAGGGCAAGAAGGTGACCGAAAGCTGCGGCGATAAATCCTGCGACCCGCGCGACAACGGTTGCGGCGAGTGCACGAACTACGAACACACCTGCACCAACGATGAAGCCGGAAAGGGAACTGTCTACGAATGCGTCGCCGGCGAAGCCAAGAAGGCCGTTTCCATATGCGGCAACAAGTCATGCCGTACCGACAAGGCCATCTGCGGCGAATGCCTTAACGGCGAACTGAGGTGCGACAACGACATCAACAACAACGCCATCATGTATAGGTGCGTCGACGGGCAATGGGAAAGGCTCCACAACAAGTTCGACCCGCTCGACAAGGATTATTACAAATGTCCCGTCGCTTGTAGAGAAGGCACCGATCCACAGAAGATGGAAATCGAATGCGACATAGACCAATGTTCTGATTGTGATCCATGCTGGGGTGAGCCAATGCTGGGAGCTCCCTCCAATCCAAATCCCTGCTACGATGAGAAACGTTGCAAACAAATTCTCAAGGATGAAGACCCCGCCTACCCTCCGTTCAGGGATTTCGAAACGAAAAATAAATGGAAGGCCCTGATTCCCGAAGAAAAAATGGCTGTGAAGACCGTTACAGGATACAACTGGAAAGACTATACCCACACTGACGTTAATGACCGAGTGGGGCCTTTCGAGTTTGACCTTACAAACGAGACGCGCCGCGTATCGTGCAACGCCTTGGGAACCTACTTCGGCAAATGCCACAACACCCTGCAGACCTGCATTAACAAGGCTTATCACACTGGGGGATTCATGGTGGTCTGCGCTAACGGTGAACTTATCGACGAAGAGAAGGAAGGAGACGGAATCGCTTGCAATTGCGAAATAACAACTAACAACGCCGAGGGATGTTGTTACACCAGAAGTGCCTGCTTCAAGCAAACCAACTGGTCTAGGGACCGCTGCGCTAAGCCACAGAGCACCGCTGCCGACGAATAATTTCAAAGCCAAAACAAGCAGAAAGGAACCGCAAGGTTCCTTTTTGGCATATTGACGTATTGTCCACGATAAACGGCGCCGCCCTGGGAATTTATCCCTAAAGGGAATATATGTTTATAATGGATAACTATGACTTCTCGAATTTTAAAAATTGTCACTCTTGCGCTTTTATACGCATTTACGGGTGTATTTGCCGGCCCCGGCCTTGCCGACGGTGCGGCAAAGTTCGTCGGCAACATTCCGGTTGATGGCGAAGTCCCGTCTGATTTCGCGAAATACTGGAACCAGATTACCCCTGAATACGAATGCCTGTGGGTCCAAATCGAAGTGACTCGTGGCGAATTCGACTTTTCCAAGTGCGACGCGATTTACAACTGGGCAAAAGAGAACGGAGTCCTATTCAAGTTCAACACACTCGTACGGGGCTCACGCTACCCAGGTTGGGTCAGTCAACTTAATGTTGAAGAAACCAAGGATGCCATTACCGCCTGGTTTGATGCTGTCGCGGAGCATTACCCCGACCTAGAAATGATCGATGTGGTAACCGAGGCTGGCCGATCAGCGACAAACCAGTACCACTCTGGATTCGGTAGAGGCAATCTCTTTATCGATGCCCTAGGCGGTGACAACGATGGCGACTACAATTTCGTCACTACAGCCTTCAAGATGGCTCGCGAGCGCTGGCCCAAGGCGATCCTCATTTACAACGACTACAATACGTTCCAATGGCAAAGAGATGTCGGAATAAATCTTATCAATACCATCAAAAAGAACGGTGCGCCAGTCGACGGCTACGGAATGCAAGGACATGATTTAATGGCTACGGGCTCCAGCCCGACAAACTGTCTCAACTTCAATATCCTAAAAAAATACCTACAAGAAATTATAGACAGTACGCAGATTCCATTGTTCATTACCGAATACGATATTGCGACTTTGGACGATGAAATTCAGAAAAGATGCTATTCAGAACAAATCCCCCTCTTCATGGAAGAGGAGCATATTGCTGGCATTACCCTTTGGGGCTATATCTACGGCAAGACATGGGCATCTTGCAACGCAAGGGAACAAGGGTGTTCCGGCATTATCAGGGATGGCATAGACCGCCCGGCAATGACCTGGCTCAAGGAGTATTTCAATTTTCAGGAAGATACCACCGCAAGGGATTCGACTATCGCGGATTCCACGATTTCAATCGGCAGCAGCCTCCACCTGCAAGCGAATACCCTCCAGGCATACGACGTGTTTGACCTGAACGGGGTCCGCCTTGGCCGCCTGCGCGCCTACACCATGGACGAGGCCGTTTCCGTGCTCCAGAATACCAGCGACATCAAGGTCCAAGGCATCTACATGCTCCGCTCCGTCAAGAACGGCTCAGTAAAGCAAGTGCGGATTGCACGGTAGAAGCAATTTTTCTATCTTTGCCTTGGTCAAAATTTAAACCAAGGATTAACAATGAGCAAGAATTACAAGATTGCAGTGCTTCCGGGCGACGGTATCGGCCCCGAAGTCATGAAAGAAGCTGTCCGCGTGCTGGACGTGGTTTCCAAGAAGTTCGGTTTCGACGTGAACGCCGAATGGGCAAACGTCGGTGGTGCCGCCTATGACGAAAGCGGTTCCCCGCTGCCGGAAAGCACCCTCAAGCTGGGCGAAGCTTCTGACTGTATTCTTTTCGGTTCCGTGGGCGGCCCGAAGTGGGAACACCTCCCCCCGAACCTGCAGCCGGAACGCGGTGCACTTCTGCCGCTCCGTAAGCACTTCAAGCTTTTCTGCAACCTCCGCCCGGCCCGTGTCTACAAGGAACTCGCAGGCGCTTGCCCGCTCCGCGCTGACATCGTGGGTGACGGTTTCAACATCCTCACCGTCCGCGAACTGACGGGTGACGTTTACTTTGGCCAGCCGAAGGGCCGCGAAGGCGTTCCGGGCTCCAAGGAAGAAATCGGCTTCGACACCATGAAGTACAGCCGCTACGAAGTCGAACGCATTGCCCGCTTCGCTTTCGACGCCGCCATGCTCCGCAACAAGAAGGTTGCCTCCATCGACAAGGCCAACGTGCTCACCACGAGCGTGCTCTGGCGCGAAGTCGTGAACGAAGTCATCAAGGACTATCCGGAACTGACTCTCGAACACCTCTACGTGGACAACGCCGCCATGCAGCTCCTCAAGCGCCCGCGCGAATTCGACGTGCTGCTCTGCCCGAACCTCTTCGGCGACATCCTCACCGACGAATGCGCCATGCTCACGGGTTCCATGGGCCTCCTCCCGTCCGCTTCTATCGCCGAAGGTTCCTTCGGTCTGTACGAACCGGCCGGTGGTTCTGCTCCGGACATCGCAGGCAAGGGTATCGCTAACCCGCTCGCCCAGATCCTCTCCGTGGCCCTCATGCTCCGCTACACCTTCAAGGAAGAAGAAGCAGCAAAGGCTATCGAAGCTGCTTGCGAAAAGGTCATCGCTCAGGGCTACCGCACTGGCGATATCTACCAGGAAGGTTGCACCAAGGTCGGCACGACCGGCATGGGTGACGCTATCATCGCAGCTCTCGGCTAATTAAAAAGCCCAATATATTTAAATTTTAAGGGTTCCCGCAAAAGGGAACCCTTTATCAAAAAAATGAGAATACTCCTATACGCAATAGCACTTTTGATTTTGGCAGGATGCTCTATGCACCCTCCTAGCTCTACTGCGTTTATGGAAGCCTTGGAACAAAGCTATGACGGAAACAATTCGTCGAGTTATTCTGTTAAAGTTCAACACATTAAATATAGTCATTCCGCCGATGAATGGGACTTGCCGGTTGGATTCGAAAAGAGTACCGCCGTTTCGCCAGGCTATGTTGTAGGCTGGGGCTTGCTTCCGTCTCCATATTTTCATGCCGGCGGTGGCAACAAGTACATAGCCATAAAAGGCTGGGTTTCAACCATCTGGCTCGCTGCTTTTACCGCCCTTTATGCCGATGACGAAGATAACAGTTCCGAAGCCACCGAAAGCGATTCCGACGATGAAGAAACTCTCGATGAGTTGACTTTATTTGTATTCGAGCTGTTTTCAGGAGGATTCTCATTTATTCAACAACTCCCCATCGGCGATCACCTGCGCATTGGCGTTGAAGAATACATTTCACGCAACTTCTGGATTGCGCACCTGACCCAAGAAGATTTCTCTAATGTTGAATGCGGCATTGGTCCGTATATCAGCTTTAGAACTCGACAACACCGATTTGCTGTAGAAAGCCATTTTGGACTCATCGATTTTTCGGATAAAAAACGCTGGACAATCGGCTTGACTTACACTTATACAAAATAAAATTATGCTCAACACCACCCTCTGCTACATCGAACAAGACGGCAAGTACCTGCTGCTCCACCGCGTCAAGAAAAAGAACGACATCAACAAAGACAAGTGGATTGGCATTGGCGGCAAGTTCGAGGAATGGGAATCTCCCGAGGACTGTATCAAGCGCGAAGCACTTGAAGAAACGGGCCTCACGCTGATTCGCCCCAAATACAGAGGGATAGTCACCTTCATTAGCGACGGCATGGATCAAACGGAATTCATGCACCTGTTTACAGCAACCGAATTCACCGGTGAACTCAAAGAATGCGACGAAGGCACGCTCGAATGGGTCCCCAAGGAAAACGTGGCAAAACTCCCCCACTGGGATGGCGACTTGATTTTCCTGGCGTTACTCGAACGCGGAGAGCCGTTCTTTTCGCTCAAACTAACCTATAAAGGCAGCACCTTGACCGAAGCGTTGCTAAACGAAGAACCCGTGACTGTGAGCGGGGTCACACAAGGAAAATGACCCTCTTAAAAAAATGGGTCAAAATGCCCCAATTTAGGGCAAATTAAGTATGTAAGTCCTTGTGAAAAAATATTTTACGTGATTGTATTAAACTATTAACGTAAAAAGAACTATCTTTATTAATACTCCAAACCAACCCCTAGCACCGCCAGCGACTTAATCAAAGGCGGTGTATTTTTTTACCCAGCAATTACCACTTGGCTAGAGCATTAGTGATAATCAGATTTTGGAGTTTTTCAATGGCTCGGGCCTGACCATGACGGTCTTCAGTCTCGTTCGCCTGAACGTCGTAGGTGCCTTCAGCACTGAGCGACTTAGATTCGTAAATGACCTTTTCCTTCACGTTATCAAAGAACTTGACACTCACGCGAATGGTCACACGGTAAGTTTCGACATCGCTATTGCTTGTATAGTTTTCAGGCTTGTTCGTGTAGCTCAAAAGAGTCATCTCGAAGTCTGCCGAGGCATCGCCGGTAACAAGGCGCACACCGCCCGCATTCTTGCGAAACATTTCGACAACGCCCTCGCGAATATTGTTTGCAAGCACCGGATCAAGCGTTTTGTCGTCAACTTCATGAATCTTGACCGTTTTGATGTGACTCGGAAGCGTAGACGCCGTAAAGCTATAACAGCCAGACAAGAGGCATGCCACAAAAGCCACCAAGACCAAATACATCAAACGAGACAGATTCTTTGAAAGCATACTGCAAATTTAAAAAAAACACTCCCAGAGGGAGTGTCTTTTAGGCAACAATTAGGCTAAATCTTAGAGCGATGTCTTGAACGTCCTAGAACCGACCTTCACAATGTACACGCCCTTAGCTCCGGTATAGACCTTCCGAGCGTTTGCGGTACCGCGGGTAGTACGAACAAGATGGCCGAGGCTGTTGAACACCATAATGGACTTGCCTTCCGCATTGGAAACCATAATGCCGTTGTCAGAAGACTTGTAGACAGAGACCGATGCCATGCTAGCATCTAAGGCCAAAGCTTCAGTACCTTCACTAGAAGACGACTGCTTTTGAGCTTCGCTGCTAGAAGACTTCGGAGATTCAGACGAGGAAGAGGCAACGACGCTAGAAGAAGATTCCGGTTCAGGCTTATCACTGATAAGGCCATTCACGTCCCATTGCTTCACGAAGTTCCAGATATCCGAAACATCAGCCTTGGAGGGGCTATGCTGACGACCCTCGAGCTTCAGGTGCTTCACATAGATGCCGTTTTCGCACGGGCCCCAGGTGTAAAGCGTAGCCCTGTTCTCGCTGTTCGGGTGATTGCTCTTGACTTCCGCCTGAGACGGGCACTTGAACTGGTCGCGGTAGCTCTTCAGGTTGTTTTCGAGACCATCATAGCCCACCACGTTGTCGCTGGTTCCGTGAGTATGGAAAATAGGCACCGGACGCTGAGCCGTGCCGGCTCCCATCATCAGGTAGCCGGAGCAGGGAGCAAAGGCAGCGATCTTGTCGGCAATCTTACCCATGGCATGGTAGCTGAGCATGCCACCCATGGAGAAGCCCGACATGTACACGCGCTTTTTGTCGATCTTGTAGTCGTTGGCCAACTGGTCGATAATCTGCGTAATCCATTTGGTATCCTGGTCACCGCTGATATCCCAGGTGCCGTAACCCGTTGCGCCCTTGGGATAGGCTACAACAAAGCCCGCCGTATCGGCAACGGCTTCCCAGTGGGTATTGGACTGCTGATAATTGGGATCCTGGTCCATGCCGTGGAACGACATGAGCAACGGACTATTGTCGGCGATACCGGACGGAGCATAGACGTAGACATCTCGGCCCGAAACAGACACCTTTTTATAGTCATTGATGGATTTTCCACCACCGCCTCCGCCCCAGCCGCCCCATTGAGCAAAAGACATCGACGCTGCTGCCAAAATTGGTAACAAGTATTTCATTTTTCACTCCCTATGTATATAATACCTAGGGATAATATATACCGAAAAAATAGGATTAAAATATTCCACGATTCAATTGTGTTGTTGCAAAAGACAACACAGAAAAATAATTTGCACTCCTTTTTTCTGCATTTTGAAATTCGAATTTCGAAATCAGAATCCCGAATTAACTATCTTTTCCGCGTAAAATTTTTCCAACCGAGGCATAAAATGCTTGACATTAAGAAAATCCGCGAAAATCCGGAATATTATATTGCTGAAACCGAAAAGAAATATACGACCGTAAGCCTTCGTGACGTGCTGGCTGTCGATAACGAACGCCGCCCGCTCCTCACCGAAGTCGAACGCCTCAAGAGCGAACGCAACGCTCAGTCCAAGCGCATTGGCGAACTCAAGAAGAAGGGCGAAAACGCTGACGAAGCTCAGGCCGCCACGCGTGAACTCGGCAACAAGATCGACGAACTTGACAAGAAGCTCAAGGACCTCGACTACAAGCAGACCGAAATGCTCATGCACGTGCCGAACATCGCTCCGCGTTCTCCGGAAGGCAAGGACAGCTCGGACAACGTTGTTGAAAAAGACGGCCCGATTCCCGCCGACTACTACACCAAGAACGATGACTTCGCCCGCGTGGACCACAAGACCCTCGGCGAACGCCTCGGCATTTTTGACTTTGAACGCGGCGCCAAGATTTCTGGTTCCGGCTTCCCGGTTTACCGCGGCTGGGGCTCTCGCCTCGAACGCGCCCTCATCCAGTTCTTCCTCGATGAACACATGAAGAACGGCTTCGAAGAATTCACGCCGCCGTACCTGGTGACCCGCAATACCATGCGCGGCACGGGCCAGCTCCCGAAGTTCGAAGAAGACATGTACCGCTGCGACAAGGACGACGACCTGTTCCTCATCCCGACTGCAGAAGTGCCTCTGACCAACCTCTACTCCGGCGAAGTGATTCCGGAATCTGAACTTCCGAAGCGCATTTGCGCCTACTCTGCTTGCTTCCGCCGCGAAGCTGGTAGCTACGGCAAGGACACTCGCGGTCTTCTCCGCTTGCACCAGTTCAACAAGGTTGAAATGGTTTACTTCGCTCATCCGGATCGTAGCTACGAAGACCACGAAGAACTCACCCGCTTCGGTGAAATGCTTTTGGAAAAGCTCGGCCTCCCCTACCACCGCTTGGCACTCTGCAAGGGTGACCTCGGTTTCGGTGCCGCCAAGTGCTACGACCTCGAAGTTTATGCTCCGGTCGAAAAGAAGTGGCTTGAAGTCAGCTCCTGCTCCAACTTCGAAGACTACCAGGCTCGCCGCGCAAATATCAAGACCAAAATCGGCGGCAAGAACGTTTACGTTCATACGCTGAATGGTTCTGGCCTTGCTACCCCGCGCGTGATGGTCGGTATCTGCGACAACTACCAGCAGAAAGATGGCTCGCTCAAGATTCCTGAAGTGCTGCGTCCGTACATGGGTGGCATGGAAGTGATTGAACCGAAGAAGTAATCGAAAAAGTTATTTTACTAAAAAACAAACTTTATTAAAGTAGTTTTACATAGTAAAATTTTTCAATACACTCGTATTGAAGGCTAAATACAAAGTATATGGTTATGGCTTGCAGTGCCATAACCATTTTATTATCTTTTGCTTAAAATCCCCCCAACCTCTCTCCAAAGGAGAATTGTATGAACATTAAGCTTATCTCTGTCGTCTCCGCGCTCGCAGTGTCTGCTGCAGTCGCTCAGGACTATGATGACGAATACGAAACTTCTTCTACCGAAAGTGTTCAGGAAGAAGCCCCTGCCGCTCCGGCACCGGAACCGGCCCCTGCTCCGGCAGCAGAAACCTCTTCTACCACCAGCTTCGAAGCTCCTGCCGCTTCTGAAAGTGTTCCGACACCGTCTGCTGCAGGTTTCAAAGTTCTTCACGGCAACGCATACAACCTGCAGGGCAACGAACTCGGCGCCTCCACGATCGGTGGCGACATGAACGCCGTCTATAAGATGTACGGCCGCAAGCTTATCTACATCGAACCGTCTGGCGAAGAAGCTGATCTCGCACTCAGCTCTGGCGCTATGACTTACCTGGTTGCTTTCGACAACAACATTTCTCGTGATCCGCTGCCGGCTGGCATTTCTCACCCGGATGATCCGTATGTTGCCATGGGCCTGTTCACCGCTGGTATCGCAACTCCGGCCTTCGGTGTCGCAGTCGACATCGCAATCGATAAGGCTTGGCAGTCCGACGAAGAAAAAATCGGCAACACCAAGAACACCGAAGATCGCTCCGTCACTGAAGCTGGCGACTACATCAACGTGAAGTTCGGTGCCCCGCTCGGTGCATTCGACATTACTGCAAACGTCTACTGGCTCACCTTCAGACAGGAAGTCGATGTTGAAACCAACGACGATGGTGCCAAGACCGAAAATGATCCGGACTACTGGGATCTCGGTGCTAGCGTGACCCTCTCTAACGGTCCTTCCGCAACGAACTTTGCCTGGTCTACTGGCCTCGACTTCTTGCGTCAAAAGAGTGACCGTCGCCAGAAGGCCGGTCCGAACACCGTTGAAACCACCAACAACGATGCATTCCTCTTCATCCAGCCGCGCTTCAACTTCGCGCTCCCGGTATTTGTTGCTGAAAACGCTCAGGTGTTCGTTGGCTTGAATACTCGCTTGCCGATCTTCATTTTCGACGAAATCGAAAACGGCGACAACAGCACAAACGTCTACGACTTCGGTCTCTTCTCTACTCCGAACCTGCTTGCTGAAATGACCCTCGGCGAACACTGGATCCTCTTCGGTGGTGCAGCCTTCGAATGGAAGGTCATTGACTACCATACCGAATCTGAAGAATCTGGAGCCAACTATGATGACACCTCCGTCATTTCGATGCGTACCAACACGACTAACGCTAATGCCGGTCTCCGCTTCAGCTACGACCACTTGGTCATCGAAGCATCCATTGCTGACAACCTGGGCACTGCCGCATGGAGTGGCCTCGTTGGCAACCTCGGCATCTTCTTCATGTTCTAAGTACGTCTAGAACGGATTTAAGGCGAACCTTTGAAAATAAAAGGTTCGCCTTTTTTTATTTTTCTCGACATGGTTTTAAATATTATTTGGCTCGTTTTCTTCTTTGGCGCATTTGTCGCCTGTATGGTCCAGTGGATTGCTTTTGGCGACTCTGGAATTTTCAACAAAGCCATTCTCGGTGCCTTCGATATGTCCAAGACCGCATTCGAAATCGCCATCGGTCTTACCGGCATTCTTTCGCTCTGGCTTGGCATCATGAAGATTGGTGAAAAAGCGGGCGCAGTCCAAATTCTCGCAAAGATTGTTTCGCCACTGTTCAGCAGGCTCTTCCCCGAGATTCCGAAGAACCACCCTGTGATTGGCACCATGCTCATGAATATCAGTGCCAACATGCTCGGACTCGATAACGCCGCCACCCCCATGGGTCTGCAAGCCATGAAGCAGTTGCAAGAAATCAATCCGAACGAAGACAAGTCCGTCGCAAGCAATTCCCAGATTATGTTCCTTGTGCTGAACGCCAGCGGCCTTACGCTGATTCCGGTGAGCATTATGACTTACCGCGCCCAAATGGGAGCCGCAAACCCAAGCGATGTGTTCTTGCCGCTCTTGCTTTCAACATTCTTTAGCACTTTGGCCGGTATTTTCGCACTCAGTTTCTTCCAGAAAGTAAAGCTCAAAGACCCTGTCACAGTGGCCTGGCTCGCCGGACTTTCGGCCTGCGTTATTTCGATTATGGTGTACTTCAGCCACCTGAGCGCCGAAGCTATTGGCACCACCAGCCTTTTGATTAGCGGAATTGCCTTATTTGGAATTATTGTCGCCTTCCTTGGACTTGCCGTGTACAAGAAGGTGCAAGCCTACGAAGCCTTTGTCGAAGGCGCTAAAGACGGATTCCACACCGCCGTCATGATTATTCCGAACTTGGTTGCCATTCTTGTGGGCGTGGCCGTATTCCGTGCAAGCGGAGCAATGGATTTGTTACTGAACGGAGTCTCTTGGATTTTGGGTCTTTGCGGCGTCGGTAACGATATCGTGCCCGCACTCCCCACCGCCATCATGAAACCTTTGAGCGGTAGCGGTGCCCGCGGCATGATGATTGATGCCATGAAGACTCTTGGACCGGATAGTTTCGCTGGTCGCCTGAGTTGCATGTTCCAGGGTGCAGCAGATACGACGTTCTACATTATCGCCGTTTACTTTGGATCAGTTGGAGTTAAAAAGACTCGCCATGCAGTCACATGCGCTTTAATTGCTGATGCTGCAGGCGTGATTGCCGCAATCGCAATCGCCTACCTGTTCTTCCCACCTAATTAGACTTGAGGACGGTGCTACGCACCTACAGACGAGAGACGAAAGAAAATGAAGAAAGAAAATTCTTCATTTTTTTATGTTCTAGCTTGAACAACAACAAACAGAGTATCGTATAGCAAGAATCTTTATACACCATACGGATTCGATATACGAAACTAAACAAGAGCCTTTGTTTTAGTTGAGTTAAGTTCTATGAACTAAAAACTAACGTTTTTTCAAGGCTTTTTTATAAAAAAAATTTTTATTGATAAGTATTTTATCAAACAGATTTTACGTTAGTAAAATCCGATAAATGCGTAAGGCGAATGCTGCAGGTCTGCTTGCAGACCTATAACTGAGCCTAGCATTTAGTACTTTAGTTCATCCGTGTGACAATAAAAAAATTAGCCTTTCGCTTGAGCTATAAGCAGGGCAAGATAGCCAGCATAGATAGCTAAGAGAATAGCGCCGGCAATGCGGTTCAAACGACCATCGCCTTTACGCCTAAAGCCAAGCACAATCAAGGCAACCGTCAAAGCAGTCATTAAAGGCATGTCACGATACGTGACAGCCTTTTCAATTTCATCCATCGGAGAAATGGTTGCTGCAAGGCCAACTACCGCAAGCGTATTGAACAAATTCGAGCCAATGATATTGCCAAGAGCCAAATCATTTTCGCCCTTACGGGCCGCGGCAATAGAACTAGCAAGTTCCGGCAACGACGTACCAATAGCAACAATCGTAAGACCAATCAAAAGATCGCTCACACCAAGCGTACGGGCAATTTCAACAGCGCCCCAAACAAGGGCTCGTGAACTAGCAACCAGCAGAGCAAGTCCCAGAACAAGCCACAAAATAGACTTGCCCAGCGAAGCCTGGTTTCCAGCAGATTCATCTTCAGCAGAATTTGAAGCCTCGGCTTTCGCTTTCTTCAATTCACGCCAAATGCTGTAACCCATTACAAGCGCAAAGACGACCAGCAAAAGCACGCCATTCCAGCGCACCACGCTTCCATCCCACACAAGCACAATTGAAAGTATCGACACCGCAATCAAAATCGGCAAATCACCGCGAATCACGGAGCGCTGCATTAGAATCGGAGAAATCAAAGCCGTAGCGCCAAGAATCAAGGCTATGTTTGCAATGTTGCTACCGTAGGCGTTACCAAGCGCAAGCTCGGGATTCCCTTGGGAGGCCGATATAGCAGAAACCGTAAGCTCCGGAGCAGAGGTTCCAAAGCCTACGATTACCATTCCTATGAGGAGTGTTGACATGCCGCAATATTCGGCGATACCAACAGCTCCATCCACAAATTTATCTGCACTCCAAACGAGAACAGCTAAGCCAACAATTACAGCAACAATTGCAAGAATCATATATTAAAAAGGATAAACGGTAATTCCGAGATTGAGCGAAGACGCATCCAAGTTCAAGTTCATGTACTTAAGATGGCCGTCGTACAAGTCGGACACACCGAGGTTTGCAGAAACATCAAGCGAAAGATAGTCATTTGCAAGCACGGAGAAGCCGAAGACAAACGCACAATCGGCGCTAGTACGGTATTCATCCATCATGTCAATTCGACTAGTATGCTTTTCATCTTTACTGTCGGTGTAAGAAATACGGAGCTTGTCATACAGCGGGATAGACATTTCGACACCGAGGTCGAAGTATATTCTCGAAGATGCAGCCTTAAAGGTGAACAAAACCGGGACATCGATTTTCTTTTGGCTGAATCTGAAGTTCGTCGGAACGTCATTAACATAATAAGATTCACTAGCCTTACTCTGTTCATAAAGAACGCCAAGCTTGATACCCATCGTATATTGGTTCAGCGGAATAATCGACATGATACCCGCTCTCCAGCTTAAGCCACTGTACTGGTCGCCATCCCAATCGTTACCCGACAACTGGTAAGCGCCAACAGAGCCGTGAGCACCGACTTTAAGTTTCATCGGATAAAGGCCCCTAAGTTCATCCATAGTGACCGTATCCTTACCTTCACGCTGAGCAACATAAACAGTACGAACAGGAACACCATCATCACGGGTGTAGACCGTTTCGTAAAGAACCGCATTTCTTGCATCACGGAACTGTTCAACAGCCCTTGCGGAGGCAGCCGTTCTATCGGCGTCCGAATCGGCATTACGAACGGCCTTCGGAGCAACAACCACGGCAGGTTCTTCAACTGTGCTTACGGGAGCTGCTGCAGGAGCGGCTTGTTCAACAGGGGCTTCTGCAACGGGTGCAGCCTGTTCAGCAGGAGCAGCAGTTTCGGCTCCACGAACTGCAACAGGAGCAGATTCTTCAGCAGGCGCAGCGGCAGGGGCCGCATCCTGAGCGAAAGACATTGCCGAAAAGGCGAGAACGGTGAGAATACCAGTAAGTTTACGATTCATATTGAGCCTCCATTTTCTTGAAGTTTATTATAGCATATTTTTTTATTAAAAGAGCTGTTTAAAGGCCAAAAACAGGACAAAATCGTATCATTGAGCGATAAAATGAAAAATGAAGGCTACAGATAATCCTTGTTAATTATTCATTTTATCTAAATTTATAGCATGAATCTGAATATTGTTTCCTCTGAAAATCTCAAAAACGTCGACAATAAGGCATACGCCCTCTTTTTTGTCAAGCAATCTATCCAGTTTTCCACGGTTCTCTCCCCTGAAGGCGAAGAACAGGTAGAAGCAATTCTGAAGGGCATGAATGACGGTCCCTTCGAAGATCTTGAATACTTAGAAATTGATGGTTGCAACACCTTCTTTGTAAATGCAGCCAAGGAACGCGGCCTTTCTGCCCTCGACCACCTGCGCATGGCCGCCTACCGCCTAGCCAAGCGCGCCATGAAAAAGCAGGTTCCCTGCGTGAGCCTGTTCCTAGCCGATGCCGCCGATGAACAGTTCAAAGCCATTTTGCATGGTCTGCATTACGCCGACTACAAGTTTGACGCCTACAAGAGCAAGCAAAAGCCGAACTTCCAGGTGACCTACGAAATCGTCGCTGGCGAGCACGTCAAGGATTTCAAGAAGATTGCCGAAGACGTGGCCGTGGAACAGAAGGCTGTGACGCTTGCCAAGAACTTGATCAACACAAGCGCATCGGACCTCTACCCCGCCGAATTCGTGGAACGCGCAAAGACCATTGCCAAGTACACCGAAGGCTTGAGCATCAAGGTTCGCAACATGAAGCAGCTCGAAAAGGAAGGCTTCATGGGCCACGTGACTGTTGGCAAAGGCAGCTCTCACGAGCCGCACATGATTACGCTCGAATACAAGCCTGCAAAGCGCACCTCCAAGGACCACTTGGTGATTGTCGGCAAGGGCCTCACTTTTGATACGGGCGGCCTCTGCCTGAAACCGCCTAAATCCATGCCCGAAATGATTAGCGACATGAGTGGTGCCGCGACCGCGCTCGCCGCCATTCAGGCTATCGCCACACTCAAACTCCCAATTCGCGTGAGCGCCGTCTGCTGCCTCGCCGAAAATGCAATCGGCAATCAGTCGGTTCTCCCGGGTGATATCTTTACCGCCAAGAACGGCAAGACCGTCATGGTCGACAACACCGACGCCGAAGGCCGTCTGGTTCTCAGCGACGGACTTGCCGAAGCCGGCGAAATCGGCGCAACGCACATCGTGGACCTCGCCACCCTTACGGGCGCCATGGTCCGCGCCCTCGGCTACGCTGTCACTGGATTCTTCAGCAATGACGACGACCTTGGCCTCAAGGTGATTAACTGCGGCGAAGCCTGCTGCGAAAAATTCTGGAGCATGCCGCTCGAAGAAGAATACGCCGATGCCCTCAAGGACAAGTTCGCCGACCTCAAGAATACGGGAAGTGACGCAGGCGCAATCTCTGCCGCCCTGTTCCTCCAGGAATTCGTGCCCGAAAATACCGCTTGGACGCACTGGGACATCGCCGGCACGGCATTCGTGACCAAGGCCTGGAAGTACACCGAATACGGCGCAACCGGATTTGGCGTGCAGACCTTGATTCAACTTGCCCGCGAAATGAGTTGCGCTGAGTAAATTTCTATCTTTGGAATTGTATGAAAAACGTTGATACGATTGCCGTTTTGGACTTTGGCGGGCAGTATGCCCACCTGATTGCTAACCGTGTGCGCCGCTTGGGCGTGTTTACCGAAATCCACTCCCCTGCCGCCTCGGTCTCTGAACTGGAAGGCGTGAAGGGAATCATCTACAGTGGCGGCCCTTCCAGCGTGTACGCGGCCGACGCCCCGGAATACAATCCCGAAATTTTGGACCTCCCGGTGCCGAAGCTTGGCATCTGCTACGGTCACCAGCTCATCGCCCAGCAGTTGGGCGGTCACGTGGAACCGGGCAAGGTCAAGGAATACGGCATCGCCGACCTTATCGTGGGCGACGAGAAGTGCCCGATTTTGAAGGACCTCCCGAAGGCCTCCCCCATGTGGATGAGCCACGGCGACCAAGTCACCAAGCTCCCCGAGGGCTACAAGATTGTGGCCAGCACCAAGGACTGCGAAATCGCCGCCGTCGCCTTCGACAGCGACAAGCCCGAACGCCAGATTTTCGGCATCCAGTTCCACCCGGAAGTCACACACAGCAAGTTCGGCATGAAGTTGCTCGAAAACTTCATCGACTTCACGGGCGCCAAGAAAACTTGGAACATGAAGAGCTACCTACCGCTCATCACGCAGAGAATCAAGGACCAGGTCAAGGACCGCAAGGTCTTCTTGCTCGTGTCTGGCGGCGTAGACTCCACCGTAGCATTCGTTCTTTTGAACCGCGTGCTCGGACCGGAAAAGGTCCTCGGCCTGCATGTGGATAACGGCATGATGCGCCTCGGCGAATCCCAGAAGATTATGGACTTCCTCACGAAGGAAGGCATGAACAACCTCAAGGTCCGCGACGCCAGCGAACACTTCCTTGAAAAGCTCAAAGGCGTGACTGCGCCGGAAACCAAGCGCGGCATCATCGGTAAGGAATTCCTGACGGTGAAGGACGAGGAAATGGCGAAACTCAACCTCGATCCGAACCAGTGGATGATGGCGCAGGGCACCATCTACCCCGACACCATCGAAAGCGGCGGCACCAAGAACGCCGACAAGATCAAGACGCACCACAACCGCGTCCAGGAAGTCTTGGACCTCATGGAAAAGGGACTCGTGCTCGAACCGCTGGCCGACCTGTACAAGGACGAAGTCCGTGCCCTCGGTGAAGAGCTCGGCATTCCGCACAACCTCGTGTGGCGTCACCCGTTCCCGGGTCCGGGCCTCGGCGTTCGTCTGCTCTGCAGCGAAGGCAAGCTCTCCGATGACATGGTCAAGTTCGAAGACGTGAAGGACACCGCAGGCAACAGCCTCGCCGACTACCTGAAGGCAAACAACATTGCAGGCCGCATGCTCCCCATCAAGAGCGTGGGCGTGCAGGGCGATGGCCGTACTTACGCACAGCCGTTCCTCATCACCACTCCGGGCCTTAGCTGGAAGGATTGCGAAAAGTTCTCTACTGAACTTGCCAACCGTTTCAAGGCAATCAACCGCGTCATCTACCAGATTGGTAGCGTCGCCGATGAAGATCCGAAGCTCGTTGAACAGTACGCCACCCGCGAAAACTTCGATACGCTCCGCAAGTTCGACAACATTTGTACTGAATTCTTGCAGGCAAATGATTTGTACGAAAAGATCTGGCAGATGCCGGTCGTGCTCGTGCCGCTCCGCACGGCAAACAAGCCCTGCATTGTGATGCGCCCGGTGAACTCCACCGAAGCCATGACCGCAAACTTCGCCGAAATCGACCAGGGAATGCTCGCCGGACTCTGGCGCAAGTTCGAAGCCGAAGGCGCAGGCAGCCTGTGGTACGACGTGACCCACAAGCCGCCCGGAACTATCGAGTGGGAGTAGCGCGGAGCCGAGTGTCGCAAAAATGAGCTTGCTCATTTTTATGACCGAGGCGAACAAGCAGACGCTGAAGCCGTAGGCGTAAGCGTCAATAAGGCGAGTGTCGCGACAAAAAATTGCTTTTGTCATGACCGAGCCGCGCGAACACGCGCTTGAACAAAGTGAAAGCGCAATGGGAGTAAGACATGGCTGGTATTACATACGAAATAGACGACAAGAACCTTGTCGAACAAATTCGTAACGACGCACAAAACGCCGCGAAGGAAGTTGTCGAAAAGGCCCGCCTCACGGCAGGCAATATCGTGGTTATCGGTTGCAGCACGAGTTCCACTCTCGGAAACGACATCGGTAGCCATTCTGTGCCCGAAGTTGGCAAGGCCATTTTCGAGGGCTTGCAGTCTGTATTCAAACCACTCGGCATCTACATTGCTGCGCAGTGCTGCGAGCACCTAAACCGTGCCATCATCATTGAGCGCGCGGCCGTGCCGAACGCCGAAATTGTGAACGTAGTTCCGCAACCCAAGGCCGGGGGCTCGTTCGCCACCGCCTGCTACGGAGCATTCGAGCATCCCGTTGCCCTCGAGCATATCAAGGCAGACGCAGGCCTCGACATCGGCGGCACGCTTATCGGCATGCACCTGAAAGAAGTCGCCGTTCCCCTGCACATGCAGCAAACTCATGTCGGCAAGGCAATCCTGATTGCGGCCCGCACCCGCCCAAAATTCATTGGCGGCGAACGCGCCCACTACGACGAAACAATGAAATAGAAATTCAAATATTCCAATTTGGAGTAAGAAAATTGTAATAAAAAGGGACTTTTTTCAAGGAAAAGCCCCTTTTTTCGTCTCGTTTAGTTAAATTGAGTTCGAGATAAGGAGAAAATGTTTGTTATGCAAGAAGGTCCCGACTTAAATCGTGGTAACATAAATCTTGAAAAAACAGACCCCATTACAGGCCTAGATACTACGGCTTGGTTCTTTTCACAAACCCAAAGAGACCCAAACTTCTACCCGCTTCATAAATCCACCATTACGTTCTTTAACGTAATGAACTTCAAGACGATTAACCAAAGATTTTCTTACCCGGGCGGAAACGCCTACCTGTGCAAGTTTAGGGACGAACTCAGGCGCATTTTTGAAGGTGAAAACGTATTACGAGCCGGCGCAGACCATCTTGTAGTCATCAGCCTAAATCTCGCTATCGAAGATATAGCCGACAGAATCAAAGAATTAAACCTGGTAATGGGACGCTTCGAAGGCGGACTTAGAAATCAGATCAAGGCGGGCATCTACGTTTCCGACGGCTCACCGCAAAAGCCCATCGTGATGATGGACCGAGCATCCCTAGCCTGTCGCGAGGTTCACGGCATTTTCAATAAAGAATACGCCGTTTTTGATGATGCCCTCAAGATTAAGCTAGAAGAAAAGCAATATGTGCTGGACCATTTTGAAGAAGCTTTCGAAAAAGGCTACTTCCATGTCTATTACCAGCCCGTGGTTCGCGCCCTTACCGGAAAGGTATGCGGATACGAAGCCCTCGCCCGCTGGATTGACCCCGTAAAAGGAATGATTTCCCCCTTAATCTTCATCGATGTTCTTGAGAAAGTCCACCTGATCCACAAGTTAGACGCCTACATTATCGAACAAGCATGCAAGGACCTTCGTGACGACATCGATAGCGGATACGCCTACCAGCCCATTTCGGTCAACCTTTCTAGACTTGACTTTGAATTAAGCGACATCAAGAGCGTCATTGACAGGGTCGTTGCCAAGTACAACGTTCCCAAGGAATACCTGGTGTTGGAAGTCACCGAAAGCGCTTTTGCCTCGGATCAGAAAAGCCTTGGTGAGACAATCAAGGAATTCCGTGATGACGGATACCAGGTATGGCTAGACGACTTCGGTTCCGGATTCAGTTCGTTCAACAACCTGCAGATCTACGATTTTGATTTCCTCAAAATCGACATGAATTTCTTGCGCACATTCGACCAGAACCCGAAGTCAAGGGTGATTATCGCCTCGATTGTCGATATGGCGAAAAAACTCGGCATCCATACGCTTGCCGAAGGGGTCGAAACCGAGGAACAGTACGAATTCCTGAAGCGTATCGGCTGCGAACTCATTCAAGGTTACTATTTCTACAAACCCATTCCGCTTGAAGATTACCACACAAAGCGTGCGGAGCTCTGCAGTTTCGAAACAAACGAGAGCCCTGAAGAACGCCATTACTTTGACGAAATTGGCCGCATCAACTTCCTGGACAACACACCGCTCCGCGAACACAAGCTCGAAATTGCAAGCGATATCCCGATTGCCATTATTGAAGGTGAAAACCGTAAATACAGATTTATTTTCGTGAACAACGCCTTCAAGAAAGTGATGAGGACATTCGGAGCCGATACCACAGACGAAGTTCTCAACCGTTTACACAAAAACGACCCAGGAATCCTTCGTAAACGTTATGAAGGACTCATTCATTCAGAAGAAACACACGAAATTGTCGAATTCTTCGAAGATTTCGGTGACGTTAAAATTGTAAGCAAAGCTCGTTTCTTGACCCGAATGGGCGACAAAATTGCCTACGCGTTCGTCATTAAGGTCTTGTCAGCGAAAAAATAGAGCAAAAAAACGCACAAACTATAAAAATGTGCAAAATTTTTCACTTTTTTTTGGGGAAAATTTACTTTTTTCCGAAAAATTTTATAATATAGCGTTAAAGAATACGAAAACGCCTTTACCAAGGAGAAAATATGGCTGGAAAGAAGAGCAAGAACGCGCTGGATGACGATCCGATTATTCCGAACGACGACCTCGAAATGGAAGAAGCTTCCATCTTCGAAGAAGAGGACGACGATTCCGAAGACAAGGGTATCGACGAAATCCTCGGCGGTGCAACTCTTGGCCGTGCTGCAGGTGACCTCGACGGCTGGGGCAGCTCCGAATATGAGGACAACTAATTTCTCGTGAACCGCGAGGAACTTAAAGAGAAATACGGCAAAAAGCGTGTACCCCGTGAGTGGCGGGGTACTGATTTGTTGTCTACTCTCATAACAACCTTTTTTGGCTCGGGCATGTCGCCCAAAGCTCCTGGAACCATGGGAAGTTTGGCCGCTACTATTGTCGCCTACCCCATGGCTATTTTTGCAGCAAAAGAACCTCTTGGACAAACCGACTATATGGTCGGAAGTGTTAATTTCGGTTGGTGTTTTAATTTATTCTTTATCTGTGCGGCACTTATCGTTTTCTTCGGTGCAATTCCGTTCGTGAACAAAGCGATGAAAGATACCGCCACCGAAGACCCCGGCTGGATTGTGATTGACGAAGTCTGCGGAATATTCATGGCTCTCGCGTTCATTCCAACGGAATTTATTCTCGCTCAGCCTTGGATTCTCGCCATCGCATTTGCCCTATTCCGCTTTTTCGATATCCTGAAACCGCTCGGCATCCACCGATTTGAAAAGTTCCCCAAAGCATGGGGCGTAATGGCCGATGACTTGCTCGGCGGTCTCTACGCAGGAATCGTTCTCTATCTTGGATTAGTGCTTGTCGTCGCGCTTACTTAATTCGACGATTTTTTCGTTTTTATACGATTTTAGGCGATAATTGGGGGTGTAAAATGTTTACATTTTTCTATCTTTACGCCCACTATGAGCAATTTGAAGAACGATTTATGGGTCGGCGTGGACGTAGGTTCCACCACCGTGAAGATTGCGGTCGTCGATCCAGAGACCAATAAACTTTTGCATTATACTTACCAGCGCCACAACGCTATGCAGGCACAGAAGGTTTTCGAAGTGCTGCGCGAGGCGCATGGACTTTTCCCCGATAAGAATTTCAGGGTCGCTTTCTGCGGTAGCGGCGGTCAGCCGTTTGCCGAAGCCACTCACGCCTTCTTTGTACAAGAAGTGGTGGCAAATGCCCTTGCTGTACGTGCAACTTACCCGGAATCTAGGGTTGCCATCGAACTCGGTGGACAAGATGCAAAGGTAGTGTTCTTCGAAAAGGACAAGACCACCGGCAAACTCATCGCCTCGGACATGCGCATGAACGGCGTGTGCGCCGGCGGTACGGGTGCATTTATTGACCAGGTGGCCGAACTTCTGCGCATCAAGACCGAAGCCTTCGAAGGCTTCGCAAAGCGCGGTCAGAAGGTTTACGAAATTTCGGGCCGTTGCGGCGTGTTCGCCAAGACCGACATCCAGCCGATGCTGAACAACGGCATCGCCAAGGAAGACATCGCACTTTCCAGCTTCCATGCCATTGCCAAGCAGACCATCGGTGGCCTTGCTCAGGGTATGGAAATCAAGCCGCCTGTGATTTTCGAAGGTGGCCCGCTGACCTTTAACCCGACTCTCGTGCGTGCGTTCAAGGAACGTTTGGGTATTAATGACGAGCAGGCTATTGTGCCGGAACATTCCGAAGTGCTTGTGGCCATGGGTGCAGCCCTTTCCTTGGGTTCCATGTTCGCCGACCAGGAATGCTTCTACCGCAAGGATGGCTCTCTCGACGCCCTCATCCACTTTAACGAAACCCGCCAGGCCGAAAACAAGGCCAAGGCCGCTGCCGACTTGTTCTTCAAAAACGAAGCCGAATACAAGATGTTCCTCGAAGAACACAAGATGGCCGGCAACCACTACCCGCAGCCCGTATCGGGCTCTACGCTCAACGTGTATCTGGGTATCGACGCAGGCTCTACCACCACGAAGTTCGTGCTCATGGACGAACAAGAAAACATCGTGGACGGTTTCTACGCAAGCAACAACGGCGAACCGCTGCAGGTGCTCAAGAACGCCTTGAATGAACTTTCGGACCGCTACGAAGAATATGGCTGCAAGCTCAACATTTTGGGCGTAGGTACCACAGGTTACGGCGAACAGCTGTTCGCTAAGGCCGTGCATGCCGACTTCCACACGGTGGAAACGGTCGCTCACGCCAACGCCGCTCAGAAGATTTGCCCAGACGTAAGCTTTATCCTCGACATTGGTGGCCAGGACATGAAGGCCATCTCCGTGCAGGACGGCGTGGTGACGGGTATCATTTTGAACGAAGCCTGCTCCTCGGGTTGCGGATCCTTTATCGAAACTTATGCCCGCTCGCTCGGCATTCCGATGGAAAAGATTGCTGAACTCGCCTTCAACGCTAAGAGCCCCTCGCAGTTGGGTTCCCGTTGCACGGTGTTCATGAACAGTTCCATCATCACCGAACAGCGCGACGGTAAGCAGCCTGAAGACATTATTGCAGGTATCTGCCGCTCCATTATCAACAACGTGTTTACGAAGGTGATTCGTATCCGTAACCTGAATACCCTCGGCAAGAAGGTCGTGGTGCAGGGCGGTACATTCAAGAACAACGCGGTGCTCCGCGCCTTCGAACAGTACACCGGCCTCAAGCCTATCCGTCCGGAACGTCCGGGCGAAATGGGCGCTATCGGTATTGCCCTCCTTACCAAGAAGTTCATGGAAGAAAAGCGCAAGACCGAACCGGAACTCAAGACCAAGTTCATCGGTCTTGAAGCCATGAAGACCTTCAGCTGGCACAACCAGCCGGGCCAGCTCTGCCAGTACTGCACCAACCATTGCTCTCGTACCATCGTGACCTTTAGCGACGGCCAGAGCTTCGTGACGGGTAACCGTTGCGAACGCGGCGAAGTCACAGCCGACCCGAACGATCCGAAGACCAAGGCTCTCATTGCCGAAATCAACAAGAAGATGCAGTCCGTGCCCGACATGATCAAGCGCACGAACCAGCTCCTGGTCAAGGACTACGCTCCGGCCAAACTCGTTGAAAACAACGGCAAGACCATCGGTATTCCGCGTGCTCTCGAATTCTGGGCATCGCTCCCCTACTGGAAGGCCTTCTTTACAAGCCTTGGTTACACCGTCGTGGTGAGCCGCCAGAGTGACTACAAGATGTTCGAAGCCGGCCTCCATAGCGTGCCTTCTGACACGGTGTGCTTCCCGGCAAAGCTTGTGCACGGCCACGTGCTTAGCCTCATTGAAAAGAAGGTCGACCGAATCTTCTTCCCGATGATGGTTGCTGTGCCAAGTGACCACACCAAGTTCACGGCAACGTCTGTTTGCCCGGTGGTGCAGGCCTACCCGAACGTGTGTAAGAACACCGACGAACCTGAAAAGAATTACGGCATTCCGATGGACCAGCCGATTTTCCACTGGTTCAACGCCAAGCTCCGTCGTAGCCAGACCATTGACTGGTTCCACGAACACTGGAAGCTCGACAAGAAGCTTTTGGACAAGGCAGTGACCGAAGGTGAAAAGGCTCTCAACAGCTACCGCACCACGCTCCTTGAAGAAGGCCAGAAGATTTTGGACGATGTACGCGCAAAGAACTCTTTTGCCGTGGTGATTGCAGGCCGCCCGTACCATGCGGACACGCTCATCAACCACAACATCGCAAGCCACTTTACCGCCATGGGCATTCCGGTGCTTACCACCGAATCGCTCCCGGGCGTTTACGACCAGGATGTACCGAGCCACACCCGTATCGAAATCAAGAACACCTTCCACTTGCGCATGATCGGTGCGACCATGATTGCGGCGAAGGATCCGAACATCGAACTTGCGCAGATCGTAAGCTTCGGTTGCGGACATGACTCGATTTTGACCGACGAAATGATGCGCATGCTGCACCTTGATTCCAACAAGGAAATGCTCATGCTGAAGCTCGACGAAGGCGATGCCCGCGGCCCCGTGGGAATCCGTATCAAGAGCTTTATCGAAACCGTGAAGGCCCGCCGTGCAGCGAACCTGCCCGACAAGCCGGAAAGCAACGAACCGCTGTTCCATACACCGTTCTTGCCCGAAGACAAGACCCGCCGCCGCATTCTGACGCCGAACCTCTCCCCCGCCTTCTCCGTACTCGCCAGCGAATACATGAAGCGCGAAGGATTCATCGCCGAATACCTGCCGGTCGCCGACAAGAAGGCAATCGAACTCGGCAAGAAGTACGTGCATAACGACATCTGCTTCCCCTGCCAGGTGAACATTGGCGAAGCCCTCCATTGGCTCGTCGATCACCCCGAAGTTCCGCAGAACCAAGTTTCCATGTGCCTTGCCAAGAACTGCGAAAACTGCCGCGCCGTGCAGTACGCAGTACTCGCCCGTAAGGCTTTGGATGAAGCGGGATTCAAGGATGTGACCATCATTACGACCGGTGTCGACTACAAGGGCATGCACCCGGGCTTCCAGCTGGGTCTCGACTTCCGCCTCCACATGCTTTGGGGCCTCGTGACCATGGATGCCATCGAAATCATGTATCGTGCAGTCCGCCCGTACGAAGTACATGAAGGCGACACCCAGAAGGTTTACAACGAATGGATGCCGAAGGTAATCGGCGTTGCAGGCCACCTTTCTACCACACAGCTTGTACGCCCCTCCAAGCTCATCGAAGTATTCGAACAGTGCATCGATGCATTCAACGCTATCGAAATCACTGAAGAACGCAAGAAGGGTATCCGCAAGCCGCGCGTTGCCGTGCTCGGTGAAATTCTCATGAACTACCACCCGAGTGCCAACGGCTTCGTCGAAGATTACCTGATGAAGAACGGCATGGAAGTCTACCTGCCAGGCATGACGGACTTCTTCCGTGTGGACGAAGTTGTTCGAGCCGAAAAGATCAAACGCGGATTCTCGGCAAACCCGATTATGGACCGCGTGGAAGGCGGCGTGACGGCCAAGGTCTATACGCATGCCGTCGAAACCGCTCGCAAGTCCATGCAGAAGTTCAAGCTGTACGAACACCATGCCGACTGCGTGGAACTCAAGGACTATGTTTCCGACATCATCGACCCGACCTACAACACTGGCGAAGGTTGGTTGATTCCGGGCGAAATCCTGTACAACTCGCAGCATGGTATCAACAGCTACATCATCTTGCAGCCGTTCGCCTGCCTTGCAAACCACATCAGTGGCCGCGGCCTCACCAAGGCCGTCAAGGAACGTTGCCCGCATATCCAGATTCTGAGTCTCGACTACGATCCGGATACGAGCTTCGCGAACATCGAAAACCGTCTGCAGATGCTCATCATCAACGCACGTGAACTAGAAAAAGCAAATCAAGCCTAACCCCAATTATATAATACATGCTCAACGTCTCTAATGTCAGTCTTCAATACGGTAGCCGCGTTCTCTTCAAAGAAGTGAACCTTTCCTTCAAGCGCGGCAACTGCTACGGAGTCATCGGTGCGAACGGCGCCGGAAAGTCCACGTTCCTGAAAATCCTTTCGGGCGAACTCGAACCCAACACAGGTGAAGTCACTAAGGACCCAGGCGAACGTATCGCGGTCTTGAAGCAGGACCACTTCGCCTACGAACAGAACACCGTTCTCGAAACCGTCATGATGGGCTTCCCCGAACTCTATGAGCTCGGCAAGAAGCGCGACGAACTCTATGCGCTCCCCGAAATGACCGAAGAACAGGGCATGCAGGCCATGGAAATCGAGACACGCTTTGGCGAAATCGGTGGATACGAAGCCGATTCCAACGCAGCCGTGCTCCTGAAGGGCTTGGGCATTCCCGAAGAATTGCACTACAGCCTGATGGCAGACCTCGATGGTGGCCAGAAGATCCGTGTGCTCCTCGCCCAGGCTCTGTTTGGCAACCCGGACATTCTGTTGCTTGACGAACCGACGAACCACTTGGATTTGGAAACCGTCGGCTGGCTCGAAGACTACCTCGAACGCTTTGAAAACATCGTCATCGTGGTGAGCCATGACCGTCACTTCTTGAACGCAGTCTGTACCCACACTTGCGATATCGACTACGGCAAGATTAACATTTACGGTGGTAACTACGAATTCTGGTACGCAGCAAGCCAGCTCGCCCAGAAGCAGCGCAAGGATCAGAACCGCCGCGCCGAAGAAAAAATTGAAGAATTGAAGGCGTTCATCCGTCGCTTTGCTTCTAACGCCGCAAAGGCCAAGCAGGCCACTAGCCGTAAGAAGCTTTTGGACAAGATGACTGTCGAAGAAATGCCGGCCTCTAGCCGTAAGTTCCCGTGGGTCAACTTCAAGATGGACCGCGAACCGGGTAAGATTGTGCTCGAAGTCAAGAACGCCACCATTGACGGCGGTGACGGCATCATTTGCAAGGGCCTCGACTTCAGCCTGAACAGCGGCGACAAGGTGGCCCTGGTCGGTGAATACGACACCCTCAAGACCGCATTCTTCCAGCTCATTGCCGAAGAAACCAAGTGCCCGGAAGGCGTGCTCAAGTGGGGCAACACCATTAGCTACAGCTACTTCCCGAAGAACAACGACGCCTACTTCGGCACGGACCTTTCCCTCGTGGATTGGCTGCGCCAATACAGCAAGGAACAGGACGAAACGTTCATCCGCGGATTCCTCGGCCGTATGCTCTTTACCGGCGAAGAAGCCCTCAAAAGCGCCAACGTTCTTTCCGGTGGTGAAAAGGTGCGCTGCATGCTCTCTAAGATGATGCTTGCAAACGCAAACTGCTTGCTCCTCGACGAACCGACCGCACACCTCGACTTGGAAGCCATCACAGCCCTCAACAACGGCCTCACCGCTTTCCAGGGCCCGATTATCTTCTGCTCGCAGGACCACGAATTCGTGCAGACGGTTGCAAACCGCGTGCTTGAACTCACGCCGAACGGAGTGCTCGATCGCAGCATTACCTTCGACGAATGGCTCGAAAGCAAGAAGACCAAGAAGAAGTAGTCTATAAAGTTTAGACCACAAAAAGTCCCGCTTGATGAGCGGGACTTTTTAATTTTGCAGAGCTGTTGTCTTAATTCAATTATCGCGTCACAATCACACGGTTTGCAAACAGGACCTTCTTTCCGTTATCGACGCGCACGAAGTAACTCCCCTTCGCCTTCACCAGATCTTTGACCGGAATCGTCACAGAACTGCTGTAATAGCGACTAGAAAGTTTCTTGCCACGCATGTCGAACACACTTACGCGGGCAACGCTTGCATTCAGGCGGAGTTCCAAATTTCCGTGGCTATAGCCGACAGAAGCGTCAGCCACCGTTTTCGCAGCCGGAGCGACCTTAGTCGTGCCGTCCGAATTAGACGTACCCATTTTCCAATTGCTCGGCACGCGAGCAGCGATGCCGCGACCCGCCGTACTCATGTACACCACGCCGTAGGTATTCATGTCGCCCATCACGAATTCGCCGTTGGCAAGTCCGCCGTATTCGTGACCGTCGTCATTGACGCGAGTCCAGGTTTTACCCTTATCGTCAGAGCCGAACACACCCGTCACGTTACCGACAGTTGCAAACACATAAATCGCCGGATAGCCGCCCTTTTCCTTGGGAGCGCCGTAGCCCACGGCTTCGCAGTAACCGACACCAGCAACAGCCGCCCAAGTGGCACCGCCATCAGTCGAATGCAACAGCTTACCGCTGACAGCCTTGCCATTAGACGGATCCTGGATAGCGACAGGCAGCCACAAGTCGCCTTCGAAGCCAGGAATTGCGCGGAACTTCTTGAAAGCGCTTTCACCCGGCGTGCTGATTGCCTTGAAACTTGCGCCCGCATCGGAGCTCTTGTAGAACTTGCCGTCAGCCTTGGTATAGGCATAGAACACATCGTCATTTTCGGGATCGCCCACCACATAAGCAGAATTGTCGATACCCGAAACCTTTTCCCAGGTCGTTCCGTTGTAATTGCGGTAGACATCGGTCGTTCCTTCCATCGGAACCCAGATAGTGTAAGTACCTTTTGCCGAAAGAGCTACCGTGCCCTTAGCGGCCTTTTCGTCAGGTCCTGTATAAGTTTCTACCGTCCAAGTCTTACCCGAGTCAAGCGAATACTGCACCGGGGCAATGGGAATTGCATTGTACAGGCCTTCATAGGCACGCTTGTCAGCCACCTTTGCAAGCTTACCGCTCTTGGGAGCGTAAGCGAGGCCCTGCGTCGTGCCCAGCGATACATTAGAGCCGCCCACATTCGTCTGGTGCCTAAAGGCGGGATATTTTGCGATGTCATCGTGACGGAATCCGTCGTAGTCGCCGATAATCGAAACCATCGGTCCGCCCGGAATACTCACTACTTCGAAAGGCACCGTTTCTTCGACACCATGCGCCGAGAAATGCCACACCTGGTTCATGGTGAGTTGCGGTTCTTCCCAAGAATTCTCCGCTTCCTTGTACACATAATCGCTCAGGTTGTCGCAGCGGAAAATACCGTTACCCGAAGTCACAAAGACGCGGTTGTTGTCGAACGGATCCATGGCAACGCTACCGGACCAGTGAATAGAACCGTTATGCATCCAGCCAATTCCATTGGCATCCATCTGCTTGGTCGTCGGATACACACCGCCTTCCATCCAGTAATACTTGAAGCTTGCAATCCAGGTTTTGCCGCCATCGGTCGTGTGGTAAATGTTAGTACCCCACTGGTCGCTCCACTTGCCGCTGGTGTCACTTGTAGCCGTGTACCAGAACTGCGGGCCACGATAGCCTTCGGTGGTCACCACCATTTCGTTTGCATTTTTCGGATTGATGGCTATGCCACCATAAGGAGCTATGTAGGGGTAATATTCTTCGCAAGTCTTGCCGGTGCCGCCTGCGGCTTCGCAGTCGACCATGCCTTTCACGTCCACCTTGTCGTACTTGGCATCGCCACCTTCGTCCAAGAAGTTTTCAGGAGAAACGTCGGACCAAGTCGCCGAAGCCACATCATACTGCAACACGACACCGCGACCAAAGCCGTCGTAAATCATACCCCAGCCTTCGTCCCACATCATGGAATGCGGACCCGCGCCATCGGCAAAAGTCACCGTCATCTTCGAGCCATCACCCGAAACTACCGCACGCTGCGGCATCAAGCGCACCATGCTCCCGCCGGCCGTGCGGCGCAACGAATCGGGAATCGGCAAAGCCTTCCAACTTGCACCGCCGTCGGTCGAGGTGAACACGTTTTCAAACGTGCCCTTGGCCGTCGTCCCTTCGCGCAAGAATCCGGCGTAAAGCACCTTGGAACTGCCCGGAGCGTACTGCACAAAGCTGAACCCCGAACCATTCCAAGTCGTATCGCTCCCGGCGGCCTTTGTCCACGCATCCACATGGCTCCAGCTAGAACCGTTGTCCGTCGATTTCCAAAGGCCCTTGTTCTTGGAACCGTAGAACATAATTTTGGAATCGTTCGGGTCGACCGCCAAGGCTTCGCCGTTTCCGCGGCCCATACCGTTGCCGTGTGCACCAAAGCGCGCCACCTTGGTGCCCTTGGTCCCGTCTTCGTCCCAGGTGTAAATCACTTCCCAGGATTCACCCTTGTCGCTACTGCGGAGAAACGCCGTACGGCCGCTATTCCAGTAACTGGTTCCCGCCACCATATAAACGACGCCCGATTCCTGCGGGTCAACGGCAATGGCCTCGATTCCCAAAAGGCCGCGCTCGGAAACATCGACCCAGTCCATCATCGATTCCCAGCGGGCAGTCGATTCATTCCAGCGGTACGCGCCGCCTACGTCGGTACGGGCGTAGAACAGCCCCTTGTCTACCGGAGAGGCTATCACGGCGGAGACGAATCCGCCCCCGCCCATGCTCACGTTGCTCCAATTGAAATCTGCCGTGGCCGCCTGCGAAAGAGCGGCAGCCGCCATCATAGTCAAAACAGTCTGTTTTGCGCCAAATTTTTTCATAATCATCCCAAAACACTATTGGGCACCACGCCCAAATAACCAAGCTATAAAATACCTTCAGCAGCCCCGAAACACGCAAATTTTTCGCACACACCCCAAATATCCGTTTTGAACTTTTCAACACCCCAATTTTTGAAACAAAAAATCCCGCTCAACGAGCGGGATTCTTCAAATTCATTTTCAAGAAAAATCGAAATTTTGAAGGAAGCGAGCAGAACAAAGCTATGCGACGCCTACTTCAAAATTTTACTTTCTCTTGCGGCGCTTCTTGGCCTTACCCTTAGCCGGGGCAGCGTCTTCCTTCGGATCATCCTTCACTTCTTCCTTCTTTTCGGCCTTCTTGGTTTCGCCACCGCGGAGGTCCTTCATCTTGAAGGAAACGTTGACTTCAGCAGTCGTCACCTGAGAGGCGAGGCCAGCCGGGTCACGGACCTTGAAGCTGAATTCATCGAGGCCAGAGAAGCCCTTGTTCGGCATGTAGGTGAAGGAACCGTCGCGTTCGTTCAGGTTGATCTTACCGTTGCGCGGCTTCTGCACGAGCTGCACAGACACCGGCTTTTCACCATCGGCATCCGTCACGCCAGACATCAGACCTTCGGCGGCGCTAACCTTGAGTTCTTCGCCTTCCTGAGTCATGTAAGTCTGCGGGTTGGCTACCGGCGGATCATTCACAGCAATCACCGTGAAGAGAGCGGTCTTAGAAGCCTTAGCGCCATCCGGGTCGGTCACCGTGAAGGTGATACGTTCCGGCTTACCGTTCCAGTTTTCGTGCGGCTGAGCAACAGTTGCGGTCTTCTTGAACTTGTCATACTTGACAGTCAGGTACTTGTTGCCAGTGAAGGTCCACTTGAGTTCATCGAAGCGGTTATCCTTATCGCGAGCAAACTGATCGAGCTTGATCACGGCCACGACACCGTTGTTGTCGTCTTCCTTGATCGTGTGGTCAGGAATATCGCGCATAATCGGAGCGGCATTCACATGCTTCACAACGAACTTCACCATTGCCTTGTCAGAACCACCAGCCGGGTCCTTAGCGGTAAAGATGAGGGTTTCGTCACCGAACCAGTCAGCCTTCTTCGGCTTCACGATAGCTTCGCGGTTACCGTTGATCTGGACAGCGAGGTTCTTAGCACCAGACACGCCCCAACGGATTTCGCTAACCTTATGGTCAGGATCAGTTACATAGTTGTCGAGCTTGATCGGCTTGAAGGTAGTGCCCTGCAGGGTTTCCTGGCCAGGAATTTCCTTCACGATCGGCGGGTCGTTCACGGGCTTCACCGTGTACTTCACCTGGATAGAGGCGCTTTCGCCAGCCGGGTCAAACACGTTCACAGTCACGATTTCCATACCGTTCCAGTACGGGTTCGGAGTTTCAGCATGGAGAACACCCTTTTCATCGATAGAGAAGTTCATTTCATGCTTCACAGCCGGGCCGTTTCTGCCAGCCTTCTTACCCTTAAGAGCCGGGACTTCGTTATCGAGAGTCCAAACAAGTTCTTCGAGGCTGTTATCCGGATCGTTTACAACCTTGCTGAAGTCGAACGGAGCAAATGTCTTCTTTTCTTCGATTACGAACGGCTGAACCGGCTTGAGGGTCGGCGGGTCGTTCACAGCGACAACTTCGAAGGTTGCCTGCGTAGAAGCGGTAGCACCTGCGATATCCTTCACCGTGAAGGTGAGGGTTTCCTTACCGAACCAGTTCGGGTTCGGAGTCAAGATCTGGGCACGGCTACCCTTGATATCAACCTTAAGGTCCTTATTGCCGGTAACGGTCCAGTGGAGTTCATTGGGCTTGTTATCCGGGTCTTCGGCAGCCTTGGAGAGATCAACAATTTCGAAGCGTTCCTTTTCCTTGATTCTCTGGCCAGCAATGTGCTTCACGACCGGCGGGTCGTTGACCGGAGTCACTTCGAAGGTAATCTGCTGAGAAGCGCGAGCTCCTTCAGGGTCAAACACGTCAATCTTGATCTTTTCGGTACCGCTCCAGAACTTGTCCGGAGTAGAAACGATGAGTTCCTTCTTGGCGTTGACAGAAGCCTTGAGGGCGCGAGCCGGAGAGACTTCAATCTTCAAAGCGGAGAGCGGATGATCCGGGTCAGAGATATACTGAGAGAGATCGATCGGCTTGAAGCGTTCCTTTTCCTGGATGCTCTGGATAGCAATCGGCTTGATTTCCGGAGCGTCGTTCACGGATTCAACCTTGAAGTTAACCGTCTTGGAGTCGGAAGCACCTTCCGGGTCCTTCACGGTGAAGGTCACGTTGCGTTCACCATTCCAGTACTTGTTATCAATCTTCACGCGAGCAATGTTACGGCTATCAATTTCAATCTGGAATTCGTCAACCGGAGCAGGTGCCGGTTCTTCAGCCTTTTCTTCCTTGCCCTTCTTGCTCTTCTTAGCGGGCTTCTTAACCGGCTTCGGAGCAGGAGCAGCACCCACCTTGGCAACCTTGACGGACCAAGTGAGTTCAGAGAGCTTGTGGTCAGGATCGTTCACGAACTTGTTCAGGTCGATTTCCTTGAACTGACCCTTTTCCTTGATCTTCTGGTCAGGAATATTCTTGAGCACCGGAGCGTCGTTCACAGAAGTGATTTCGAAGGTCACAGTCTGAGAAGTTTCTGCACCATCCGGGTCCTTCACAATGAGAACCATGGTTTCCGGAGCGCACCAGAAGTTCTTATCCGGAGCGGTAACAGTAAGCACGCGGCTCGGAGAAATTTCAGCCTTGAGCTGGCGGTTGCCAGAAACGGTCCACTTGAGTTCGCTCGGCTTGTTATCCGGGTCTTTCACGTATTCGTCAAGCTTGATCTGCTTGAAGAGTTCCTTTTCCTTAACCTTCTGGTCAGGAATCTTCTTGGCGATAACAGGAGGATCGTTCACGCGAGACACTTCGAAGAGCATCTTGTGGTTGGCAGAAGCACCTTCCGGGTCAGTCACGGTGAAGGTCACCGTTTCCTTGCCGTTCCACTGAGCGTCAGGCACAGACACCTTCACGGTGTTGTCCTTGAGCATGTTCACCTTCAGGAACTTGTTGCCAGAGACAGACCACTTGAGCTGAGAAGCCTTGTGATCCGGGTCAGAAGCAAGGTTCGAAAGATCGATAGTCTTGAACACGCCGTTTTCGCGGATGGATTCACCCTTCGGGGCGTTAGCAGAAATAACCGGCGGGTCGTTGATAGAGCGAACTTCGTAATGAGCGGTCTTGGAAGCCTTGGCACCTTCCGGGTCAGTCACCGTGAAGGTAATGTCGGCAGCACCGTTCCAGTACTTGTCCGGAATAGCAATCGTAGCAACGTGGTTGTTGTCCACCTTAACAGTCAAGCCAGGCTTGGTGCTAGCCGGTTCTGCAGTCGGAGCAGCCTTCTTGCCCTTCGGAGCCGGAGCAGCGTTAGACTTGGCCTTCACATCGAAGGTCCACTTGAGTTCGCTGTTCTTGTGGTCCGGGTCCTTAACGAGATCGTCAAGCTTGATCTGCTGGAACTGTCTCTTTTCGTCGATGGACTGATCCTTGAGTTCGCGAACGAACTGCGGAGCATCGTTCACCGATTCAACCGTGAAGGTCACGGAGCGGCTATCAGTTGCGCCTTCCGGGTCAGAAACCGTGAACTTGACGGTTTCAGAACCATGCCAGTTCGGGTTAGGCGGAATCACAGACACATTGTGGCTTGCGTCCATAGCAACCTTGAGTTCCTTGGCACCTTCAATCTTCCACTTGAGCTTAGCCTTCGGGTGGTCGAGGTCTTCCACATAGTTGTCGAGAGCGATAGACTTGAAGCTACCCTTTTCCTTGATGGTCTGGTTAGCAATATCCTTCATGACCGGCGGGTCGTTGATAGACAGCACAGAGTAAGTAGCAGTAGCCTTGGCAGAAGCACCTTCCGGGTCGGTCACGGTGAAGGTCAAAGTTTCCTTACCGTTCCACATCGGGCTCGGAGCCTTGACAGAAACATTACCGTCGTTATCGATATTAACCTTGAGGTCCTTGTTGCCAGTGACTTCGATCTTGAGACGAGCATAAGAGTGATCCGGATCCTTCACGAGCTGCTTCAGGTTGAAGGGCTTGAAGGTTTCCTTTTCCTTAACGTTCTGATCATCAATCTTGCCGATGGTCGGAGCATCGTTCACGGACTGGACGGTAAAGGTTGCAGTGCAATGAGCCTTGCCGCCTTCCGGGTCTTCCACGCGGAAGGTGATTTCTTCAGAACCGTTCCAGTACTTGTCCGGAATCACGATCTTAGCCATGCGCTGGCCGTCGACCGTAACCTTGAGCTTCGGGGTATAACCCTTCGGAGCACCCTTAGCCGGCTTCACGTCAAAGTTCCAGGTGAGCTGATCAGGCTTGTGGTCAGCATCCTTAACGATGTCGTTCAGGTTAATGATTGCAAATTCACGCTTTTCCGGAATGCTCTGGTCCTTGATGGGCTTCACGAATTCCGGAATATCGTTCACAGATTCAACCTTGAAGGTCACCGTACGCTTGTCAGAAGCGCCTTCCGGGTCAGTCACCGTGAAAGTGATCTTTTCAGTACCGTTCCAGTACTTGTTCGGAGTGGTGATCGTAGCAACATGCTTCGGGTCGATAACAACCTTCAGGTCCTTGTTGCCGGACACAGTCCACTTGAGCTTGGAGAGGTCGTGGTCTTCGTCAGATGCGAACTTGTCGAGTTCGATCGGCTTGAATTCGCCCTTTTCCTTGATGGTCTGGTTAGCAATATCCTTCATGACCGGCGGGTCGTTGATGGACTTGACAGTGAACACAGCGTCAGACTTAGCAGAAGCGCCTTCCGGGTCGGTCACCGTGAAGGTCACCTTTTCAGAACCGTTCCAGTTCTTGGTCGGCTTCTTGATTGTTGCAACACCGTTGGCGTCGATATCAATCTTGAGCTGCTTGTTGCCAGAAACAGTCCACTTGAGGCTCTTGAAGGAGTGATCCGGGTCAGAAGCGAGATCAGCAAGCTTGATGGAAGCGAATTCCTGCTTTTCTTCGATCATCTGGTCAGGAATCTTCTTGAGAGTCGGAACGTCGTTCACAGACTGCACCGTGAAGAGAGCCTTAGAGGTTGCCTTAGCGCCTTCAGGGTCAGTGACCGTAAAGATGATTTCGTCTGCACCATTCCAGTACTTGTTCGGAATCTTGATGTTAGCCACATGCTGAGCATCGATTTCAACCGTGAGGCCAGCGTTCTTGCCGTTAGCAGACTTCACGTCGACAGTGAACTGAAGGTCAGAAAGCTTGTTATCGAGGTCGCGAACCATTTCACCGAGCTTGATCGGCTTAAACTGTTCCTTTTCCTTGATGGTCTGCGGAGCAATCTGCTTCGTGAATTCCGGCACGTCGTTCACGGATTCAACCGTGTAAGCAACGGTACGTTCATCGGTTGCACCTTCCGGGTCAGTGACCTTGATGGTGAGGGTTTCAGAACCGTTCCACTGCGGAGACGGCGGAGTCACCTTCATCACGCGGTTTTCAAGAGATACCTTGAGTTCGCGGTTACCCGTAACAGTCCACTTGAGCTTATCCTTAGAGTGGTCAAGGTCTTCGACATACTTGTCAAGTTCGACCGGCTTGAAGGAGCCCTTTTCCTTGATGGTCTGTTCAGCAATATCCTTCATGGACGGAGGGTCGTTGATAGACTTAATGGAAAGCTTGAACTGAGTGGAAGCCTTGCCACCTTCAGGGTCAGTAGCAGTAAGGGTAATGGTTTCAGAACCGTTCCAGAGTTCGGACGGAGTCTTGAAAGAAATTTCGCGAGTCTTGTTATTCAGGTTAACCTTGATGTCCTTGTTACCTGCGATGTCGATCTTCAACTGGGAGAGATCGTGGTCGGCATCGGAGAGATAGTCATCAAGCATGACAGAAGAGAATTCATTCTTTTCTTCGATAGTCTGGTCCGGAATCTTCTTGAACACAGGAATATCGTTAATAGACTTGACAGTCAGAGTCACCTGCTGCTTAGCGGTTGCGCCTTCCGGGTCAGACACCGTGAAGGTCACGACAGCAGAACCATTCCAGCTCGGGTCCGGAATTTCAATAGAAGCAACGTGAGAGTCGTCGATGTTTACAGACAAAGTACCGGACTGCGGTTCCTTGCCCTGGTGCTTCACATCGGCTTCCCAAGAAAGTTCAGAATTCTTGTGGTCAGCATCCTTCACGTATTCATCGAGCTTGATCTTTGCGAAGGTCTTCTTTTCGTCGATGGTCTGGTTCGGAATCTGCTTCACGAGCTGCGGCACATCGTTCACGGAGTTCACCGAGAAGCTGTTTTCGGATTCAGCGCAAGCGCCGGCCGGGTCGCAAACCTTGAACTTGATGGATTCAGAACCGTTCCACATTTTGTTCGGAATCTTGATGGTAGCGGTCTTACCAGCAATGTTCACAGCAAGATCCTTGTTGCCAGAAACCGTCCATTTAAGTTGTTCGAAAGGATGGTCGGGATCCTTGACCAGCTTGTCCAGTTCGATCGGCTTGAATTCCTGCTTTTCTTCGATCGTCTGATCAGAAACTTCCTTGATGAATTCAGGAGCATCGTTCACAGACTTGACGGTGAACTTGGCCGTTGCCTTGGCAGATGCACCAGCAGGGTCAGTTGCCGTGAAGGTCACGGTTTCAGAGCCATTCCAGAATTCGTTCGGGATCTTGATGTTTGCAGAACCGTACTTGTCGATGTCGAACTTGAGGTCCTTGTTGCCCGAAATGCTCCACTTGAGTTTCATGACATCGTCATCAACGTCTGTCACGTAATCAGTGAGGCTAATGGATTCGAATTCGTTCTTTTCTTCGATGGTCTGGTCCGGAATCTTCTTGAGAACCGGAGCATCGTTGATGGGCTTTACCACGAAGTTTGCGGTCGTAGAGGCGCTAGCATATTCGCCGTCAGTAGCCGTAAACTTAATCTTTGCAGAGCCGTACCAGTTCTGGTCCGGGATAATCACGGAAGCGACGCGGTTCGGATCGATTTCCACATTCAGGTCGCCTTCAGCTTGATCCTTGCCCACCGGTTGGATGTCAAATTCCCAAAGGATCTGGTTCTTCGGATGGTCAGGGTCAGTCACGAAATCGTCGAGCTTGATCTTCGTGAAGGACTTACCTTCATCAATGTTCTGATCAGGAATCTGCTTGACTTCGGGCGGATTGTTCACGGATTCCACGTTGAAGTTCACGGTTTCAGAACCAACGGCACCCTTGGAGTCAGTGGCCATGAACGTGATGTCTTCGGAGCCGTTCCAATACTTGCTCGGAATTTCGATCGTTGCAATACGCTCGGGAGAAATAGAAACCTTGAGCTGCTTGTTGCCGGAAACCGACCATTTCAGCTTTTCAGGCTTATCCATATCATCGGATACATACTTATCCAACTTAATCGGGGCGAACTTTCCACCTTCGTTAATGGATTCACCCGGAATTCCCATAACTGAAGGAGCGCTATTTTCAGCCTCCTGAGCAACACCCACAGATGCAAGCATTCCGGCTGACGCCAGCAGGGTCGCTACAGACCAATTTATTCGTTTCATTTATGATCTCCCATAAATTTCTTCTTCCAATTACACACTTTTGCTTTCACAAAAATCGTACCGCCCCCGCTAGTCCGGGCGCGATTTTACGAGGTCAAATATAATGTTTTTGACAGCTGCATACCGCTATTTTGCTAAAAAAAGGCATTTTTTTTTGTTTGCAAAAATTGACAAAAGTCTCACTTTTTTTCGCTAAATCGTTGATAGTCAATGAGTTACGAACAGGGATTCATTTTTTTTATTTGTTCGAAAAAGAACGCTTTTTTTGAGGATTTCGGAGGAAAAAGCACTTTTTACAAAAAATTTACATTCAACCGGAACAAAAAGTTCCGAAAGCATTCGTTTTCACGCCTTTGTCCGCTGACAGGGGGTTGACAAAAAAGTATCTTTGCCCTAAACAACAAACAAAAACAGGTAAAACAATGAAATTCGTATTCCTTTGCGACGCCAACTACCTCAAGGGTGACATGGTCAACTTCGTGAACAACTTCCCCACCAACCACGAACTGGTGACCATGACTAGCGACGAACTGCTCCAGACCAAGTCCATTTTCGAAGGCACGTTTGCCGTGCTCGCCGAACGCACCACTTGGCAGAAGAACTTCAGCCTGTTCCGCTACTTTGGCCTGCTTCCGCTTTTGGAAGTGCTCCCGCTGGGCATCGTGAGCCGTTCTCGCCGTAGCGAACCGCTGAAGGGCCGCACCCAGAACCGCAATCAGGAAATCTACTTCAACCCGAGCGCTTCTGCCGAAGAACTCTATCTTCAGGTCGACAAGTTCGTGGCTGCTCCGCCTGCAGGTTTCACCTACCCGCGTGGCACTCAGAAGGCCTAATTAGGGGACAATGCAGCACAAGGTCTTAAATGACCTGTACAGGCAGGGCGGAATCACCTTTTTTGCTTTTCCGGGCGAAAACGAGATTCCGCTTGAACCCTTGCAGAACCTTGCGCTGGCGCTAAACGCCGGCGCTCGTTTTTTGGTTATTGACTTTTCAGGAAAAAATATCCTGAAAGGAAACTCCCCCATTTCTGCAAGCGATCTTTTCGAAAAGCCTCTTTCGCAAGAAACACTGAACGAACTCGGTTCCGATACGAATAGCTGGACTATTACAGGAACCAGGTGTTTCCCGCAAAACGACGATCAATTCAGGTGCCTGTACCATAACCTGCAACAAATCAAGAAATCGATTTCGCAAATCGTCGCCGTTCTGCCCTTGGAAATTAGCGACCAAGAGGCCTATTACGCAAAGCTTGTTTCTAGGCTTATCGTAATCGACGGTGAGAGTGCTCACGAAGCGTCAGCTTATTTGGAAGACCTTCCGCACTTCAACAAATCAAACTTGCTTTGGCTATTCCCGCAAAAGCCAGACAAGAAGAAATTTTACCACGCCTACAGGGCGGTTCGTCGCAGCCATTCGTTCTACAAAGAAATTCGAAATTGCGACTGGAAAAAAGATCCCGAAACATTCGCCAAGATTATCGAGAATCTGCACAAGTTTTCAATTCTTGAAAAGAATCCGCTTGACGGCACTTCAAAAGTTTTCAGGACGCTTTTCCCGCTTCTGTTCTTACTCATGATTGCGCTGCCGTTTTTCTTTGTGACAAAAACGGAACCAGGCATTTCGAATACGCGAGACCGCATTCACGAACGCGACAAACTTTCGATTGCGCCGTCATTTGAATACACCTTTGACGGCAAGGAATCAATGCAGCGTATTTCACGCTATGCCATCGGTCGTTTTAACGCATTGATTACCAACGACAAGATGATTCAGCAATATGTCAAGGTCACGCTCGAAGAAAACGGCTACCCCGCTAACGCTTGGGAAAACAACAGCAAGAACATTCCGCCCGTAGGAACCGCCATCAAGTTTTCAAGACCTGACTTTTTTGAAAAGTCTGCAAGCGATTCCATTGGCGCCGCTTGGAAATACTGGACATCGATCGTATCGGACAGCGTCGCCTACCTTACAGAATTTTACCACGCCCAAGCCACCGCAAAGTACAGACAACATAACGGCATCGACTTGGCATCGCGTCAGGGCGCCCGCATACTCGCCCCGTTCGCAGCCAAGGCATGGACCGCTCGCGACGAACGCGGCGGCATTGTGATTGGGCTTGTACGCCAAAAAGACGTAGTCATCTTTATGCACTGCGACCAGTTGCTTTATTTGGACGGCCAAGAAGTGATGGCCGGCGACCCCATTGCAACAGTCGGCCTTACAGGTCACACCACGGGCCCGCATGCACACATCGTTACAGGGCTTATCGACAGGAATGGCGACAAGCGTATCGGCAACGTTCGGTACAAAGTAATAGACCCGATTAAGTGGTTCTACATGTTCAAGCCAACAGCAGATGCAGTAAGAAACCGGCAATAAAAACTCGTTGTAAAACGAACAACATTGCGGCAAAAGTGATAGCGGTCACAACGCGACCTAAAAAGTGTTCTCTAAGCGTTTTTTTCGGCCCGATGTAAGCGAATAGTTACATACTTGGGCTCGCCAAAAACCCCACAATTAAATAACTTTTATTTTGGAATTAGGGATAAGGTATCAACAAAGAAAAAAGGAAAAAAAAGATGAAGTTACGTGTATTGGCCCTTGCTACCATGACCGCTGCCCTTCTTACCGGTTGCTCCGGTGTCGTTAAACCCACTGTAGAAGTCGCCAATCACGATTCCGCTCACAATATCCCCGCCATTGATGAGATGATCATCGCTTACAAGACGGATTACATCAACAAGTGCTACCTCCCAGTTGCCAAGAAGCATCCGCCTGAAAACCAGTGCCAATCTGAACTTTTCCAGATGCTCGAACGTAGCTACCACCTGGATTACAACCAGAATCACGTTGCAATGGCCTCTAACAAGTTGCTGTTCAAGGACATAGATGCAAAGATCATCGAAATGTCCCGCAACGATCCTGAAGTTCGCAACGCCATTCGCGCAGCCGCTTTCACAAGCACCAGCGAAATGCTCAGCTACTATCACGAAAAATACCAGTTCGACACCCAGGTTGAACAGTACTAGGAAGATTGAATTTTATTCTTCGGTAAACAAAAGTCCTGCAGTCATTCTGCGGGACTTTTACTATATTTACGCCGCAATTAATCAGCCTTGGAGAACAAATCGAAAAGGCATAAAAAAGAGACAAAATCATGGGAAAATCACTCTATCAGAAGATTTTTGAAAGCCACACGGTAGCAAAGCTCCCGAGCGGCCAGTGCCAGCTCTTTATCGGGCTCCACCTCTGCCACGAAGTCACGAGCCCGCAGGCTTTTGCGCAGCTCCGCGAAGAAGGCCAGAAGGTGCTGTTCCCCGAACGCACGTTCGCCACGGTGGACCACATCATTCCGACCACGTTCCCGGAACGCAACCGCCCGCTCAAGGACGGCATTTCCGAAGAGATGTTCTCCCACATTGAAAATAACACCAAGAACAACGGCATCAAGTTCTTTGGCCCCGCTACCGCCGAACAGGGCGTGATCCACATCGTGGGCCCCGAAGAAGGCGTGACCCAGCCGGGCATGACTGTTGCCTGCGGTGACTCCCACACGGCAACGCACGGAGCCTTCGGTGCTATCGCATTCGGTATCGGTACAAGCCAGGTGGCCGACGTTTTGGCCACCCAGACGCTCGCCATGAGCCCGCTCAAGACTCGCCGCATCAAGTTCACCGGCAAGCTCAAGCCGGGTGTGACCGCCAAGGACGTTGCCCTCGCCTACATCGCCAAGCTCGGCGTGAATGGTGGCGTTGGCTACGCTTACGAATTTGCAGGCCCGGTCATCGAAGAAATGGGCATGGAAGGCCGTATGACGGTCTGCAACATGGCTATCGAAGGCGGCGCCCGCGTCGGTTACTGCAACCCCGACGAAAAGACGTTCGAATACCTCAAGGGACGTCCGTACGCCCCGAAGGCCGACAAGTGGGACGAAGCCGTTGCTTACTGGAAGTCCGTTGCTACAGACGCCGACGCCCAGTTTGACGACGAAGTCGAAATCAACTGCGACAACCTGGAACCCATGGTCACCTGGGGTATCACTCCGGCTCAGGCCATTCCGCTGAACGGAAACATGCCGAAGATTGACGAATTTACCGGCAGCGAAAAGAAGGTCATCTCCGAAGCCTACGAATACATGGGCTGGGAAGAAGGTTCCAAAATGATTGGCCGCCCCATCGACATCGCATTCGTGGGTAGCTGCACCAACGGCCGCCTCAGCGACTTGCAGGCCGCCGCCGAAATCATCAAGGGCCACAAGGTCGCCCCGACCGTCAAGATGTGGGTCGTTCCTGGCTCCATGAAGATTAAGGTGGAAGCCGAAGCTCTCGGCCTCGACAAGATCTTTAAGGAAGCCGGTGCCGAATGGCGCGAAGCGGGCTGCTCGCTCTGCCTCGCCATGAACCCGGATAAGCTCAAGGGCCGCCAGGTGAGCGCAAGCTCCAGCAACCGTAACTTCAAGGGCCGTCAGGGCAGCCCGTCGGGCCGCACCATCCTCATGAGCCCCGCCATGGTGGCCGCCGCCGCCATCGAAGGCTGTGTCACCGACGTCCGCAAGTACATCAAGTAACGCTAAGGAGATTTAAAAAATGAATTCTATCGACATTGTTAAAGGTTCCGGCGTTCCTGTACGCGGCAACGACATCGACACTGACCGTATCATCCCGGCACGCTTCCTCAAGTGCGTCACCTTCGAAGGCCTCGGCGACAACGCCTTTGCCGACGATATCGCTGGCCTCGCCGCCCAGGGCAAGGTTCACCCGTTCCGCGATCCGGCCTACAAGAACGGCTCCATTCTCGTCTCGAACCAGAACTTCGGTTGCGGTTCCAGCCGCGAACACGCCCCGCAGGCACTCAAGCGCTGGGGCATCCGTGCCATCATCGCCGAAAGCTACTCCGAAATCTTCTTCGGTAACTGCGTCGCCATTGGCGTGCCCTGCTACAAGGTAGACCACGCTACGGCCGACAAGATCCTCGCCTGGATCGAAGCCAACCCGAGTGCAGAACTTGTCACGAGCACCGAAAGCCGTACGCTCAAGATGGGTGACGAAACCATCCAGCTTACGCTCGCCGACGGCCCCCGCGGTCAGTTCCTCGACGGTTCCTGGCACGCCCGTTCCGCCCTCATGGCCAACGCCGACAAGGTGCAGGAACTCGCCAGCAAGCTGCCGTATATGAACTTTCTGAAGTAGTCTGTAGGAATTGTCATTGCGAGCGTAGCGAAGCAATCACCTACCCGATATTGTCATCCTGGAGCCACGTAGCGGCGATAGGATCCACAGGCAATTCAAAAACGTCCAGGTTAAAAGCCTGGGCGTTTTTTTTCTAGAATTTTTCTTTTTTTTAATTCGGACAGACTGAATCTATCCATTTTATTGCCATCGCTGGCGGTTGTAGGCCTAGTCCTTTAGACAACGAACGCTAAACCCGTAGTACTTGCGGTCGTCGCCCAGGTACGCATCGTCGCCGCCGTAGTACAAGTACATGCGGTACGCGTAGCTGCTATAGTACTCCGTAGAACTCCAGAAGTACGCGTCGTTGCCCTCGTCGTCGTAAACCCCATCGTTGATCCTGTAGCCAGCAGGCAACGCCGAAAACGAGAACGCATCCGTGCCGTTGCCATTACTATTCCACCCGGACCACCCGGACGTGGACTTGAGCTTTGTACCGGTAACCGATTGTCCGCCGACAGCATTGAACAAAGTTTCCCATTCGGCCTTACTCGGCAGGTGCCAGCCCTCGGGGCATACGCCGCGCACAGGGTACGTCGGTGAGCATGTTTTTTTGTAGCCGCAACCCTTGCCGTTTGCAGACCATGTTCCCGCACTGTCCATCGCAGCAGCCCAGGTGTAAAGGCGACCGTACTTGGTGCAGTTGGAGTCTGCGTCGTTATAGCAATAGCTGCCTGCCGTTTCGTAGTTCATGTTCTCCGCCATCCACACCTGATTGCCGATTTCTACGGTCTTGTAAGTCTGGCCGTCGCGAGAATCCTTCATGGAGCCAACAATCACATCAGCAGAATCGGCAAGCTCAGCGACCTTGTCCGATGATGACGAAACCGTTTTTTGACTGCTACTTGATTTTGCAACTATGCTTGACGAGGACTTCGCGGAACTGCTACTGGAACCCCTCCCTTTGGTCGAGGATGACGACGAAGGAACACTGCTTGAAGAAGCAATCTTCACACTGCTACTGGATTTAGACGAAATATCGTCATCATTCGAATTATTAGCCGAAATTGACGAATCACTACCGCAAGCGGTAAAAAACAGAGCAAACAAAAAAATGAACAAAGTTTTTTTCATAACAGTAAATATAACACATTTCCGGGTTTTAGGGCAGAGCCCTAGGCAAAAGGGTAGCGGAAGACTTGGCTGAATGACGTGGGTCTGGATCCTTCGCCGTTTCACGCCTCAGGATGACGATGAAGCCAAGGCTGCAGCAAGGGGAAGGCTTTCCCCTCCTCTATTCAAAAAAACTATATTCGTTCACAAAGAATTTCCGCGGAAACAAGATGACAATCAATCGAATACTCCTCCTACTTTTGCTAACATTTCTTTTGTTTTCTTGTACATCGGAAAAGGAATCCCCCAAAGCCATGCTCTCCTCACCCATCGATAACATTCTCGTAGAAAAGGCGAAGCGCCAAATGCACTTGCGCAACGGCGAGACAGTTGTCAAGACGTACAGAATTTCATTGGGTAAGAATCCAGTCGGAGCAAAAGTCAAATCCGGCGACAACAAGACGCCCGAAGGCAACTACACCATCGAGAAACACAATCCCAAAAGCATTTTTCATTTATCGCTGAAGGTTTCGTACCCGAACGCAGAGCAAATCAAGGCCGCGAAAGAAGGCAACTACGAGCCCGGCGGCGACATCATGATTCATGGCTTCCCGAACAAGATTCCGGCATTTCTCTTTAAATTTTGGCACAGGTGGAAAGACTGGACCGCCGGCTGCATCGCCGTCACCAACGACGAAATCGAAGAAATTTACGCCGCCGTCAAAGACGGCACGCCAATAACCATCAAGCCTTAGAATTCACGTACATGCTCAAATATTAGCGATTTTCGCTTAAATTCTATCAAAATCGCCAATATATTAGCAGTTTTCACCCTAAACTTCAAAAACATAGATTTCTTACTTGACCATTCATTTAACATTTTGTATATTACAAAATGTTAAACGGAGGCGTTTATGGAAAATCCATTTGTCTTGCAACCATACAAAAATGCAGAACTTTTTTGCGACCGCGAAAAAGAAACAAAGGAAATCATTGACGATTTACTGAACGGAGTCAACGTCACGTTGATTTCCCCAAGACGCTATGGGAAAACGGGACTGATTTACCACGTCTTCGAAGAAATCGCTCGAACTCGTCCATCCATCACGCTTTGCTACTGCGACATTTACTCGGCCGACAGTCTCGATGGATTCATCAAGCTTTTATCGGAATCAATCATAGCAAGCACAAAGACCGAGTCCCTCATCAAAAAATTCTTTTCGGCTTTGAGTGGGATCCGTCCTTTGGTTTCTTACGATCCGATTTCAGGGGCTCCACAAGTAAGTATCTCATATCAAAATGACGGTCAGAAACAAACCACATTAAAAAATATTTTTGATTTTCTAGGAAGCCAAAAGAAAAACTTTATCATCGCCTTTGATGAATTCCAAATTATCCGGAATTTCAAGGGAGTGAATATGGAAGCCTTGTTGCGAACATACATGCAGCCTTTAAAAAATGTCCGCTTTGTTTTTTGCGGCAGCCAGAAACACGTTATGGCAGATATGTTCGTAAACGAAAAAAGCCCTTTCTACGAAAGCACACACATCGTCTATCTCGATAAAATCAATCCCGAAATTTACGCAGCCTTCATCAAGAAGCTTTTCGGCATGGATAAGCGGCGTATTGATGACGAAACAATCAATTTTATTTTAGAATGGACTCGGTGCCACACCTTTTATGTCCAATATCTTTGCCACCGAATTTTCCGCAATGGAAACAAGAACATCTCCATTAACGACGTTCATCAAGCCTGTTCAGAAATTTTGAACGAAAATTTAAATGGATTCCTGGAACGCCGCAACCTGCTAACCGACAAGCAATGGCAATTTCTGAAAGCAGTGGCCAAGGAAGGAACGGTATCGCAGCCAACCGCAGGCAACTTCATCAACAAATACAAATTAGGAACCAGCGCCGCCGTAAAACGTGTACTCACATCTTTAATCGAAAAAGAACTCCTGCTAGAAACACTTTCTCTCGAAGGCAAGAGCTACTCTGTTTACAATGTATTTCTTAGCCGCTGGATGGAAACCATTTAACATTTTGTATATTACAAAATGTTTAACGTACAACATTTCAAGAAAACAAATTTACGCCGCGGATACTATATTTACTGTATGAAGGCGACCTTCCTAATCATATTTGTTCTAGTTGCGCAAGTTCTTGCGGGCTCCCACCGCATAGCTTATGACCGTGTTGATCCAGAGGCATACGAAGCAAGCGTTGATTCAATGCCAATACATACAGAAGAACCACCGGATTCACTACAACAAGAGGATTTGCTTAATTGGTCGTGCCAGAGCCTTAAGGAGCATAGCGAGCTCACACAGAATGCATACAGGATGCAGCGGGATTCTTTATCCCAAAAAGAGCGTAGAGAACACCTACAACTTATGGACCGACAACTCGACTCCGTTGCAAATGTTTGCCATCTGGGAATATACGGGAGATCTCAGTTAGGGTATTATACACCACGTCGATTTTTCGCATTTGATCTTTCCTTCTTTATGGCGATGCCGACTATTGACGATTCCTTCAACAAGATCCGGTTCTATGGCGGGGATATTTCCGTAAAGGCAACAACGTCCAAAGGGGACTTCGGTTTAGGATTTAGTGTCGGCTATGGGAAAAATGAAGGGGACGACCTCTACTACGAAGACATCTACCACAAGGGCGGAGAAACTGCCGGCGGCGTGGCTCCGTACATCAGCTACGGATATCCGGTTTTCGATAATACGGACCACAGGATTATCCCTACAGTCAAATTATGCTACTACAGCGGTAGTTCCGGGGATGAATCAATCCCGGCAGAAGACGATACACACAAGCAGTTTTTTTATTCCCTGGGATTTCGTTACGAATACACCTTTAACGCCCCCGTCGACAAAGAGGACTATCGTGAAGGGCTCCTGCACGACGCTGTTTACGCGACAATCCATTTCGGCTTCGACGTAAACATGTATGCCGCCGACATCATCGCCATTAGAGCATTTATCGGGCTTGGCTTGGGACTCTTTTCGTAAACAGCCCTACCCCATATACTTGGATTTGTACCCATGATTTTCTTTTGGGCGCAAGTCGTTCGGGTACATCACGTCGGTGTAGATGTCTTCTTGTAGCTGTTTCACAAGCTTGTACACTTCTGCGTAATTGGCAATGCTATCGATGGAAATGCCGGCGTTGGTAGAAGTTCTCCGGCCGTTCAATGTTGCGGGATTTGCCTGCGCAGAGGTCGTAATGATGTCACCCACGCCAAACCACTGGTCGAAAATGCCTCGGTGCAAATCCACATGCGAAAGTTCTGCGAATGGTTTGGACTTGTAAGTTCTAGCGAAGATTCCGCCAGAAGCGTAGATTCCCTTGTCCGTGACAATGTAAGCCGTGTTGCGGTACCGCCTGAACGAGAGCAGTGCCCCGCCCAGGTAAATCCAGACAGGCATCATGTGGAGCATCATGAACGGGATGATAAAGACAGCCGCCTTGTCCGCCTGATCAGACGAAAACGCAGCCCCGATGAAAAACATATCAAAAAGGCCCCAAACAATCGCAAACGGGAGCAGCGGATTGAAGACGCATTCAAAGATGAAGCACCTCCTGTCGGGCTTGCCTGCATAAAGGATTTTTTCGCCCTTCCCTATCAAAAGCGTCAATTCGTTGTCCATAAGTCACACCTCTTGAAAAATGGATAAACATTTCCCTATTAATATAACCAAATAACAAAGAAACGCTCGATTTTATTTACAATTTGTCCAAAGTTTTGATTTGGGACATTTGTAAAAGAATCCTTTTAAAGGTATATTAAAGAAAAAAAAGGAGAACAATATGTCTATCACAAAGTACAGGCGTAAAATCGCTTTATGTGTTGCAGCACTTTTTTGGGCAGGTTGCGACAGCGATTCCAACAGCGCCGCACCTGAAGTCGTTTCAGACAATCCTGGCGAAATCACCTCCAGCAGTTCCGAAGCAACAGCCCCCACCAGTTCTTCCGAAGAAGAAGTGATTCCCTCGAGCGAATCTTTTGACGAAGTTTCCAGCAGCTCCGAAGCCACATCCGAATCGTCTAGCGAAGCGGAATCGTCATCTAGCGTGAATAGCGAATACCCCTACACGCTGAGCACTTTCCCAAATGTTCACTGCAAGGATTCAAGTTACTTTCATAAATCGTGGTGCCCTTCAAGCAAGCCCTCTTTAAAACAAACCGTTGCCGAAATGGCTGAAAATGAGCCTTTATACGGTATTATCCAACCTGTCTGCCAAGATTACGACAGAACGGTCAACGTGTATACTTGCGATAACGGATGTACATATTCACCAGGAGCATTTAACAAGCTGGAAGGTGACACGATCTTTCAGCAGGAATATTCTACCATAGACAACAAGTATATTCCCATCCAGAAAAAGATCGCGCAAGACCGCGCGCAAGCTGAAGCAAGCACATCTTATCCGTATATGCTCGCCAGCGATACCACCGTCCACTGCAAAACAATGTACAAGACCAAAATTGCGAAATCGACTCCTTCGAGTTTGTGCGAAACTTACTCCGAAGGATTCTATTTCAAATGCAAAGACGGCAACAACTACGAATGGGAAGAAATGCTCCGAGGCGAGAACGGACTTATTGAACGTGAAAACCCGGATGAATAATCAGCCATAAATCAAATTACTTATAAGAAAAACCGCTGGTTTAATGACCAGCGGTTTTCTTTTACACTTGTATTGGAATTAACCGAGACGGTTGTTGATGACGTTCCAGTCCACAATCTGCCAGAGACCCTTGAGGTAGTCCGGACGGCGGTTGCGGTAGTCGATGTAGTAGGCATGTTCCCACACATCGAAGGTCAGCAACGGCTTGAGGCCCTTGGTGAGCGGGTTCTGGGCGTTACCTTCTTGTGTGATGACAAGCTTGCCCGAAGCGTCTGCAGAGAGCCATACCCAGCCAGAACCGAAGAGGCCTGCGCCCTTCGCCTGGAATTCTTCCTGGAACTTTTCGAAAGAGCCGAAATCGCGGGCGATGGCGTCGGCAATTTTACCCGTCGGAACGTTGCCTGCAGACGGAGCCTTGAACTGCATGAAATACATGTAGTGGTTCAGGAACTGACCTGCGTTATTGAACACGCCGCCTTCGGCCGTCTTGACGATTTCTTCGACAGTCTTGCCTTCGAAAGCGCTACCCGGAAGGGCTGCGTTCAAGTTATTGAGGTAAGTCTGCAGGTGCTTACCGTAGTGGAATTCGATGGTTTCCTGGCTGAGAACCGGAGCCAGGTCGCCTGCGGCATACGGGAGTGCCGGCATTTCAAATTTTCCGTTAGATTGTTGAATCATATTTTCCTCTTCTTTGATGGTTAAATGCTACTTTCGATAAATTCTTTGCGGAATGTGCCGTTGCCAAGCAGAATGTCGATAGGCAATTTCTTGAATTCATATTCGTAAGGCGGCTGTTTCCAGGCAAAATCCTTCGAATATTCGTTAAAGATGTACTGCAACAGCTTTACGGCCATATCAAAGCTGCGGAACTTGTCGCGGTCGAGCACATGAATCTGCGCACCGCCACAGATTTGGCCAGCACCCTTGTGGAATGTGGGCTGGAAGTAATTTTCACGGAAATACACGCCTGGAAGCTTGAGATCGTTCATGTACTTGCAAAGTTTGACAGCATCGATAAACGGAGCGCCGAAAATTTCGAAGGGACGCGTCGTGCCGCGGCCTTCGCTCACGTTGGTCGCTTCGAACAGGCACATGCCCGGATAAACGATAGCGGTATCGAGAGTCGGCATATTCGGACTCGGCAGAATCCACGGAAGTCCGGTCTGGTCGTACCACATCTTTTTATCGTAACCTTCCATGCCGAGCACGTAGAGTTCGCACTTGGGGAAACGTTCTTCCTTGAACTGGACAGCAAGTTCGCCAATAGTCTTTGCATGGCGCGTACGGATGCTGTGCAGACCCACAAAACTCGTGTAGTTCAAATCAAGTACCGGGCCTTCTTCGTCTACGCAATTGATCGGGTTCGGACGATCCACCACAATCACGGGGATGCCCGCCTTCTCGCAGGCTTTCATACAAAGGAACAGCGTCCAGATAAACGTGTAGTAGCGGGCGCCCACATCCTGCAAGTCCACAAGCAAAACGTCCACGTGGCAGAGCATTTCGGCAGTAGGTTCGCGGTCTTCGCCATAAAGGCTATAAACGGGAATGCCCAGTTCGGGGTCAGTATAACCTTCCCATTCGATCATGTTGTCCTGGGTATGCCCCTTGATGCCGTGCTGCGGGCCAAAAAGGGCAGAAAGCTTAAACAGTTTGCCGTCGTATTCTTTGAGTAAATCGAGGGTATAGTGCAAATCCGGGAGAACCGATGCCGGGTGCAAGACCGCGCCAAGGCGCTTGCCCTTGAGATTTGCGGGGAAAACTTTTTCAAAATGTGAAAGAGCTAGTGAAACCATTTTTTATTCGATGTTAGGAGTTGGGAATTAGTAACTGAAGTCAATATATAAATAAAAACTCCCTAACGCATTGCTTTACCCCCAAATTGACAAAGATTGTTTTCAAAACGAAGATTTTTCTAAAAATGGCACAAAGTGACAGACGGATTTTTTTATTTTTAGCCACAGACTAAAAAAGACAAAATAGGATTAATTATGGCTTATTTGAATAAAGTGATGCTTATCGGCAATATCGGCAAGGACCCCGTCATTAGCGCAAGCGCAACAGGTCGCAAGCGCGTATCGTTCTCCTTGGCCACCAGCCGTCGCTATCGTGATAACAATGGTGAACAGAAGGAACAGACTGACTGGCACAACATCGTGGGTTGGGGCAAAATTGCCGACACAATGGAAACCCTCGGCGTGCATAAGGGCATGACCCTTTATGTGGAAGGTTCGCTTACCAACCGCAGCTGGACCGACCAGACGACCGGTCAGAAGCGTTACAGCACCGAAGTCAACCTGGACACCTTCCAGCTTTTGACGCCGCGCGGCCAGAACGGCGGCAACTTCCAGGGAGGCAACTCCTACAGCCAGTCCAACAACTTTAGCCAGGCAAGTGCGCCCGCTTACGATGCTCCGGCACCGGAAGGCGTCGACGACGACCTACCGTTCTAAAAAATGAACCAGCAAATTGCAGATATCGCTTTGATGATGGTGCTCCCCCTGGGCATCACCTTTACAGCTATTCTCATGTCCGTATCTGCGGAAACACGCACCAAGATTATGATGGGCGTGTTTTTATCGTTCCTGATTGTAGTCATGGACTGCATTTTCTTCTTCGCGAAGAATTCGTTCATTGCCTACAACTGCGACGGCGGACTTTTGCTTTCATTCGCAAGCCTGTTCTTCTTCGCTATCATAAGCTTTATCCGTTTTGACGACCGCGCAGCCAGGGCAGCGAACGTGTTCCTCGCCTTCTTTATGCTGTCAGCCTTTATGGGTATCGCCTACTGGGATCGTCCGACGTTCATTCCGACCTCGGACTACACCGCCGAAGAAATCGCTGCGATGAACATGAAGTACCAGGACTACATCGCCTCGTTCCAGAACGGCGAAGGCGGCCAGATTCAGTCCGGTTCTGACCCGATATACCATCACAGGATTCGTACCGGTGCTCAGGCAGGCAAGGCTAGCAAAGACGACAAAGACTTGAGCAGGCTCGACAATTACCTGTCCGATGCAGAAATCGTCATCAAGCGCATGAACGATATCGTAGAAGCCATGGATGCCTTTGGCACCTTGCCGTCTAGCATTTCAGAATCTGAACGCGAAACGCGCAGCAACCAAGCGCTCGCCATCAACAACAATGCAGTCGCCTTGAACAAGAAGGTGCTCGGGCTTTTCCACCCGCACGAATCGAGCGACGCGCATAAGGAACTGATTCAGGCAAGTGAATGCGTGCGACTCGCTGCATACGCGCTTTACAGCTACACGCTCCAGGAAAACCCGGAACAGCAGCTGATTCAATACAAGCAATCCAGAGACCAGATTGGCCAGATGAAAATCTACCTGAAGCGTTTCTGGAAAGTCACAGAAGCTTTACAATCAAACAATCAACAACAAACCGAACAATAAAGGTTAATTATGATTCGCAACGTAGCCATTATGGGCGCAACCGGCGCCGTAGGCCAAGAAATCCTCTCCATCCTCGAAGAGCGCAATTTCCCGCTGCAGAGCCTGAAGCTCCTCGCCTCCGAACGTAGCGCAGGCAAGGAATTCAAGTTCAAGGGCGAAACCCTCAAGTGCGAAGTCCTGAACAAGGATTCCTTCAAGGGTGTCGACCTGGTGCTCAGCTCCGCTGGTGCAGCCATTTCTCAGGAATTTGCTCCGATTGCCGTCGAAAACGGTGCCGTGGTTGTCGACAACACGAGCTTCTTCCGTATGGATCCGAACGTTCCGCTGGTCGTTCCGGAAGTGAACCCCGAAGACATCAAGCTCCACAAGGGCATTATCGCTAACCCGAACTGCACGACAATCATGATGGTTGTGGTGCTGAACCCGATCGAAAAGATTTCCCACATCAAGAAGATTCACATTTCTTCTTACCAGAGCGCTAGCGGTGCAGGTGCCGTGGCCATGGAAGAACTCAAGCAGCAGTACAAGGATATCCTTGAAACTGGTTCTACCACCCACATCAACAAGTTCCCCTTCCAGCTCGCTTACAACGTGATTCCGCAGATCGACAAGATGACGGAAAACGACTACACGAAGGAAGAAATGAAGATGTTCAACGAAACTCGCAAGATTATGCATTCTGACGTTCGTACGAGCGCCACTTGCGTGCGCGTGAGCTCTCTCCGTTCTCACTCCGAATCCGTGTGGTTCGAAACCGAACGTCCGGTTTCTGTCGAAGAAATCCGCAACGCTCTCAAGAACGCTCCGGGCGTGACCCTCAAGGACGATCCGCAGAACTACGTGTACCCGATGCCGCTCGAAAGCGCCGGCAAGGACAACGTGTTCGTAGGCCGTATCCGCAAGGACCTCGCCGATGAAAACAGCAACACGCTGTGGCTCACCGGTGACCAGATCCGCAAGGGCGCTGCTCTCAACGCCGTGCAGATCGGCGAGATCTTGGCCAAGGGTGTGTAATTCGAAAGATTGCGCGACTGCGCAACTTTCGCTTTAGCGAAAAACATTTAAAAAGCCGTCCCGATAAAGGACGGCTTTTTTGATTTTCAATGTTTTTTTTACAAACAACCGTTAGCGAAGAAGCGTCCTCGACAGAGCCTTACCATTCTGCACCAGAACAATCAAGGCAACGCCTCGAGCATCTACGGCACCACTCAAATTCACTTGATGCACGCCTTCGCTCATTTTGCCAAGCGAAACAACCTTCTGCAACACCCCCTTCAAATTATACACCTTGACGTTCGTCATTCCCGAACGGGAAAGCGTTACCATAGCTTGCAGGTTTCGGCGGTTTCCATATAGTTTAAGGCCATTAGCGCCCTTCACGGCTACCACGTTCGGCTTCGCAATTTCAATCGGAGGACCATCTTCGATAATTTCGGGAAGCACTCCTGTCGTAAACACAAGGTGCGGGAAGGAGAGCGTATCGCCCACCAGCCAGAATTTTTCGAAGTCATTCCAGCCCTTGTAAAGGGCAGACGCCTTCATGTCAGCAAAAGCGGTTTCCTTTGCAGAAGAGTCAGCCTCGAACTCGCAACCATCTTTATTGTAGAGAGCTTCTTTTACGGTGCCCGAATTATTCACAATGAAGCAACCCGGGGCTTCATAATCGGAAGACGACGCAATCAACTTCCCTGCAAAGAATACATTTTCAAGGTATTGCCTGTTTGCAGAGGCAAAACCGCCAAATTCAATTCGTCCAGAAACGTCACCCGAAGCATAAGCGTTCTTGATTGTTCCAGAATTACTCGAAACAAATCCGCCCGGCGTAAACTCGCTATTGACATTGCCGGTGGTATAGGCGTTATTGATATAACCGTTATTAGCACCGGCAAAACCACCTGCGGTATACGAGGAGGTATAGCCCTTTATGTTTCCAAGATTTCCTGTAGAATAGGCATAGAGTATTTCACCCCAATTTTCCCCAACGAAGCCACCGAACACGGAATAAGAGCGAACATCGCCAGTAGCATAGCAATTGTGGATTTTTCCGTTATTGACACCTACAAAGCCACCAGCCTTCATTCCGCCAACCACCTCGCCGGCAGCGTAGCTATTCGTGATGATTCCTGTACTGTCGTTTTGGCCGACAAAGCCACCAAAGGTATCACCCGAAGCACGCTCCCCATTAAGCACATGGCCTGTCGCATAGCTGCTGTCAATTTTTCCGCTATTGCGGACAACGAAACCCGCGAGTTTGTAGAAAGCATCAACATCAGCCTTCGAATAAGAATTCGTAATCAAGCCCACATTTTGCACGACAAACCCAGAAACGAAATGTCCCGGGAACGAATCTGCCGTCACGGAACCTTCCACATAAGAATTCCTGATGACACCGGCATTATACAAGGCAAAGCCGGCACTACTATCTGAATGGACATTCGCCTTGACAAAGCTGTTTTCGATTACTCCCGTCGTATCGTTTACTCCGACAAAGCCTGCCGCACCGCGATATTCGCAAAAAATAGAATCGGCTTCGACACTCGAGTTCTTAATGGTTCCACTATTGTAACCCACCAAGCCCGCAGTCTTTTGGTGCATTGAATAAATCGAAGCATGCGAAACGCAAGAATCAATGGTACCCAAATTTTTTCCGGTCACTCCACCAACAAGGGTGTCACCATAATTGATAACACCGTCTACTTCAGCAGAAACAATCGTGCCTTCGTTATAGCCGGTAACCAATCCAAGGTATTTCCCATAAAAATTCGAACGCATGTCGGCATTCACCTTCACATTGCGAATAACAGATTTTTCGCCAGAATTGTTGCCGACCACGCCACCAATAAAATCGCGATCGTTAGTACCGAAAACAACACCGCTAAAGTCAATGTCCTTAACGGTTCCATCCTCGTTTACGCCAACGACACCGCCCACATTGCCTGGAGCGCGGACCGTATCACGCAAAAGTTCGATATTTTCAACCAAGCCACTATTCGTCACAGCAACAGAAGCAGCGGCCCAGACATACTTAACGGTAAAATAACAGTCTGTCAATTTAAGGTTCTTGACAACGCCTTTAGAGCCAATTCCCATGAACAGAGCGGTTGAACGCTCATTATTCGACATCGAATAGAGTTTTGATATGGTATAGTTACCACCGTCAAATACTCCATCAAAAACAGACTGTTCCGTTCCGTAATACGCTACGCCAATAGGCTGGAATCCGGCAGTAGAATCGACTGCACTCATCTCGTTCCGCGAAGCAGATGCATCGATATCGGCCACCAGGACATAATGCCCATTCATACCATAGTCGCCTAAACCCACAGCCTTGAGGTCTTCGTAATCGGCGACCTGCCATGGACTTTCGGCGGTTCCTGCACCAGCCATTTTACCATTTGTAGCCAAGCATGGTACAGCCAGCAAGGCCCCCAAAAAAATGGAGAGTTTTTTCACCATATTTCCTCCTTCTTATGAAAATCTATTTTCCCAGCTGGTCCGGGTTCAGGCACTTGAGTTCGTCGATAACAAAGATGCCGTCTTTACGGATAAGCTTGTCGTCGAACCAGATTTCGCCGCCACCGTATTCCGGGCGCATGATGAGCACCAGATCCCAGTGGATTGCGCTGATGTTGCCGTTCGGGGCTTCTTCATAGCAGCGGCCCGGCGTAAAGTGGATTGAGCCTGCAATCTTTTCGTCGAACAGAATGTCGCACATGGGAGCATTCACGAACGGGTTGAAACCGATAGCGAACTCGCCCACATAGCGGCCACCTTCGTCAGTATCGAAGAGAGCGTTCAGGGCCACGTTGTCGCCGGATTCGCAAGTGGCGTTCACAATCTTGCCGTCCTTGAATTCCAGGCGGATATTGCTGAAATACTTGCCATCGTAAAGAGTCGGCGTATTGTAGTGAATTACGCCGTTCACGCTGTTGCGCACCGGTGCGGTATAGACTTCGCCATCGGGGATATTCATGTTGCCACAGCACGGAATCGCAGGAATGTCCTTGATGCTGAACGTCAAATCGGTGCCGTTTGCCACAAGGCGGACCTTGTCGGTGCGGTTCATGAGGTCCACGAGGTTCTGGGCGGCCTTGGCCATCTTCGGATAGTCGGCAAGGCAAGCTTCGAAGTAAAAGTCTTCGAACGCCTCGGAACTCATCTTGGCTCCCTGCGCCATGGAGGGGTTCGGCCAGCGAAGCACGCACCAGCGAGTCTTATCGACACGGTAATTCAGCACGGGTTCCGTAATCTTGCGGTAATTCATCATCTGGCGGCCATCGATATCGCAATTTTCGAGGGCGTTATCGGCACCGCGAATGGCGATGTAAGCCTGCATCTTCTGCATTTCGGCCATAGCGAGGTCTGCCTGAAGCTGCATCTGTTCGATGGATGCCGACTTGATCATTTCACGACGGACACGGCCGCGGTAATTGTGAACGAATGCGTTACCGCCCACTTTAGCGACAGCCTTCACGAGTTCTGTCGTGACTTCGTCGGGAGTGTCGGTCGTTTCGATAAGAATGTTTTCGCCCTGCTTAAGTGCAATAGCGTTGTTAATAAGGTTTTCAGCTAACTTTGTAACACGAGGATCAGTCATTTTTATACTCCTATTTACATGTAAAAATATAGTAAACTCCATTTCAGCAAAAAAAAACAGAATCCCCGCCCCTTTACAGAGCGAGGATAAATAAATGAACCAAAAATTATTCGGTGAACGTGAACGGGATTGTCACGGTTGTATTGCCCGATTTCACCTTGCTAAACATCCAGCGACCGACAGTATTCTTGATTTCGTTGTCGAATTCGCTGTAGCCCGTTGTCGAAGACGCTAGCGCAATGCTAATGATTTCGCCACCAGGCGCAATCGTGAACTTGAGCGTTACCTTTCCTTGGAACCCCGGCATCTTTTTGAGGTATTTATTGTATACATGCCGTAGTCCCGGTGTTCTTTGACGCACGACCTTCATGATATCGGTTGCAGAACGAGACGCAGGCCCAGAGCCCCACTCGATTTCGTTTTCTTTGGGAGCCTTTATATTTCCCATGGATCGAGTTGAAATAGCACCCGCAGGGCCACCCATCAGGTTGGTAATATCATTGCCGATACCGCCGCTGCCACCGGCAAACATGCCTTGGTTAAAGCCGCCCTCTACTTTTCCACGGACTTCGCCAATTTTTGTTTTTCCGGTAACCTGCAAGCCGTTCGTATTCTTGAGGACCTTATCGATATCCTTGGCAAAGCTTTGCTTGATCAAGTCGTAAGCGGCAGCCGAAGCATTCGCAGTTTGAGCCTCTAGCGCATGAATAACGCCACGATTGAGCGGGGCTCGAGGGTTACCACGCCCTACGGGTTTCCCGCCAGTGCCAGGCTTTTTGCGTTGGATATCTTGTGGTTTTCGTTCTGGTTTCTTGTCGGGCTTTTTTTCCTCCTTTTTGTCGATGATGTTCATGGTTGCTTGTATTTCGGTGGTTGGCGTATCCACAAAAATGGAATCGTCAATGAGCACCTCGTACGTCGTTGCCCAGAAGCACAGAAGAATCGCGACCAAAAGCGATACGCCTGCAATGCGTACCATCTTTTTGTCGGAATCCGGCAACAAGGAAGCGATGAACGATTCCGGTGTTTGGATTACTGCTGTCATGATTTTATCCTCCCTTTGTCAGGGTTTAGATGGATGTTGTTTTAGGGTATAGGCAGGGACACTCCCCTTTTGACGGGGGCTTTGTACTTGCCTTGAGATAGACTTCGGAACGGGACTTTAAAAGCAAGCCCATTACACAAAGCCTTATATGTCAGGGATTCAAAACGACAGAATAAAGGAATTAATTTATCTGTTATCTATTCTATATCCGTTCCTTTACTCGGAATTAGAACAAAATATTTTCTTTCTTGATTGGAAAACTACAAACAAAAAAAGGAAAGGTTTCAGTCAAAATGGTAAACAAATTTTCAACGTCATAATTGTAAACTCATACAAAATAACGGACTCCGCGTCATTACTAGGATTGCGGACGATTTATAATTTTTAAAAGCGCTCGCCGATTTACAAAAAACAATTCAACTTGATTTATTCCAGTTTGGAATAAGAGCGCCTAGAAAATGGATAATTTTCTTACAAACATGTAACCAAACCAAATAGACTTACCTATATTTCACACATCATGAAACTTTTAGCTACTCCTCCGGATTTAAATAAAATTGCGCGCCCGAACTGGATTGAAATCAACTTAGACGCACTCTGCAACAACATTCAATTTATCAGGAGCCAAATTCCTGCCAATACGAAGATTCTTTTGCCCGTAAAGGCGGACTCTTACGGCCACGGAAGCCTTGCCTGCTCCTTTGCCGCCAAATTCGGCGGTGCTGACTACCTAGGCGTTGCCCACATTAGCGAAGGCATGCTGCTTCGCCAATACGGCATGGACCTGCCGATTCTGGTACTTGGCCCCTGCACTCCGGCCGACTTTGCCTACTTTGTCGAATTCCAACTGACTGCGGCTATTACGGACATTCGTACCGCCATGGCATTCGACCAGTTCCTGCGCGATACGGGAACCACCTGCAAGGCACACCTCGCCATTGATACCGGCATGAACCGCTACGGTTTTGACGCCGAAGACTTTAACAATGTTCGCGCGGCCCTCAGCCTCAAGAACCTGCACTTCGAAGGCATGTTCACGCACTTGGCTACCGCCGACATGCCGGGGAACCCGAAGACCGAAATTCAGATTCAGCGCTTTACACGCCTGGTCGACGTTCTGGAAGCCGAAGGACTCCGCCCCGAGATTTGCCACTGCTCTAGCTCGGCAGGAACCCTCACCCACCCCGAAAGTCATTTTGACATGGTGCGCCCAGGCCTTGCCCTTTACGGCTACAACTGCATGGGCGCAGCACCTTCTCCATGGCCGATTAAGCCGGTGATGAGAATCAAGTCTACTATTCGCCACATCCACGACGTAAAGCCCGGCGAAACCGTGAGCTACGGCGGTTACTGGATGGCCCAACAGCCCACCCGCATAGCAACAATCGCTATCGGTTACGGCGACGGTTACCTGCGCGGCGAATACAACAAGGGTTTCGTGTTCATTCGCGGACAGCTCTGCCCGATTCTTGGCCGCGTGTGCATGGATGCCACCATGGTCGACGTGAGCCACATTCCTGATGTGCAAGTCGGCGAAACGGTCGATGTGGTAAACGGCGAACTGGACTTCCGCATTTCGATGGAAAGCGTGGCCGATGACCACCATACGATTCCGTACGAATTAACAAGCCGCGTCGCACGCCGTCTGTACCGTAAGTACTACTGGAAGAATCGCTTGGTTCGCTGGGATTACCTGCGCAAGGAATTCGGCGTCAAAGACTTCAAGGAATACCCGCTACGATAGCCAAAATCTATATAAACTAAAAAAGGTTCCCCGAAGGGAACCTTTTTTTGCAATCTTTTGTCGCTTTTATTAAAGCAGGTCCGGGTCAATCGTCGGTTCGTAACCCGGCTGAACGAAGTCTTCGGGAGCGATACCACGCTTGCGAGCAGCCTTTTCTTGCTTGATACGCTTGCGTTCCGCAGCCTTAGCTTTGCGGTTAGCGGCATTTGCTGCACGTTCTGCAAAGCGCTGGGCACGAGTTTTACGTTCTTTGTAAGGTGCAACTTCTTCAGGGAAGAGAGCCAGCGGTTCGCTATCGTCAAATTCTTCCTCTTCTTCGAAATAACGCATTTCGGGGTCGAAATCGCGGAAGCCTTCATCTTCGTCGAATACGGGCGCGTCTGCCGGACATTCTTTTTTGAGGAGTTTGAGAACTTGTTCGAAAGGCTTTTCAAGCGGGACCTTGAACTTCATCTTTTTGCCCGTGGTCGGGTGAATCAGTTCAATTTTCACGGCCTGCAGGAGCTGAGCCGGAGCAATTTCCAAGACCTTCGCCGCGATGTCCTTCATTAAGGGAGCGACGCGGTTCAAGCAACCATCGCGGCCATCGTACAGCGGATCGCCCACGACCGGGTGACCCATGTAGCGACTATGCACGCGAATCTGGTGCGTACGGCCCGATTCCAGCTGCAATTCAAGCAACGTTGCGAACGCAAAGAATTTCTTGGCCACAAAATGTGTGCGGCTCGGCTTGCCATCGCTCACGACAGCCATCTTCAAGCGATTCTTGGGGTTACGCCCGATGGGGGCATCAATTGTACCTTCCAAGTCGCGGGGATGCCCCCACACCAGGGCATTATAGGTGCGGTGCAGCGTGCGGGTTTCCAGCTGGTGTGCCAAATGCCTATGGGCAGCGTCATTCTTGGCCACCACCATAAGCCCTGGTGTATCCTTGTCCAGTCGATGGACAATGCCCGGGCGTAACGGGCCGTTTACAGCAGACAAATTTTCTTTAAAGTGGTACAACAAACCTGCGGCAAGCGTACCGTTCTGCACGCCGTTACCCGGGTGGACCACCAGGTTACGCGGCTTGTTCAAGACCACGATATCGTCGTCTTCGTACACAATATCGAGCGGAATATTTTCGGGTTCCAAGGTGCTCGCTTCTTTTTCGGGAACCTTATCGACCACCACGACCATGCCTGCTTCGACACGGAAATTCTTGGGAGAAGCTACGCCACCCACCTTGACTTCGCCTGCGGCAATCAGTTTCTGAACATCCGTGCGGGACACGTTATCCATAACACCCACAAGGAACTTGTCGATGCGTTCGCCAGCGTGTTTTTCTTCTACGAGATAATTCATTTTTCCTCTTTTGCCGCTTCGGTTTTAGCTTCTTTATCGTTCTTAATTTCTTGATGGATCTTTTTCAAAATTATCGGGGAAAGAATCACAACGGCGACACCGACCGTGACAAAGGAATCGGCGACATTGAAAGTCGGGAAACGCGTCATGATAAAGTCGGGGAAATCGCAATCGATAAAGTCTACGACCATGGATAGACGCATACGGTCAATAAAGTTACCCACGGCACCACCGAGAATCATCACCACGCCCAAACGGCTCATCCAATCGCGCTTGTCGATGGACTTGTAGAACCACAAAAGCACAATGGTGGCGACAATCGAAATCAGCAAAAAAAACAGCCAAGGCGGCAAAAAGGGCATCAAGTCTTGCGGACGGCTACTGAAAGCAGCACCCTTGTTGAACACTAACTGAAAACGAACCAATTCGCCGATGACATTGATTGTTTCGTGATTCGGAGCACCCGTTTCGTTCGTGAATCGCACAAGCGCCCAGAGCTTTGTCAGCTGATCGGCAACAATGCTAAAAAGAATCACTCCCAAATGAAACGGCCACTTGTTTATAAAATCAGTTTTCTTCATATACTCTTAGTTTGATTTTCTCAATTCTTATTTTCTTAATTGAGCGTAGGACTTTTCAATCCAACGATCAGAATAGAAATGCAATGTAGTCGACTTGATAATCCGCTTGACGGTATCGCGAGTAATCTTCACCTTCTTATCAGAGGCAAAGAGGCTTGAGCCATCACCAATCAGCTTCATATTCTCGGCAGCCATAAAGAGCGGCCACAAGCAGAACAGCCTGGTACGCATCTTCACGTTCGGAATGAGCTTGGTATAGGCAATTGCATCGTCCAAGTGTCCCCAAGCCTTTAGCACAAGCTCACCCATTACCGCGGCACGGCGCTTGTCAAAGTCAGCCTTTGCCGTCGGGTCGCTCGGGACATCGAACATTTCATACGAATGTGCAAAGCCATGCCTGCGGCAGATTTCTTCGGGCACAAAGCAAACCCTGCGGGCAGAATCTTCGACGCAGTCCTTCACGATATTTGCCACCTGAAGCGCAAGCCCAAAGCTCACGTCGAGTTTTTGCATTTCAGCCTTGCGGGCATCGTTAATCAGGCACGTGTCAGCGGCAAAAAGATTCGTCAAAAGCTTGCCGACAATGCCTGCCACGTAATAGCAGTATTCATCAAGGTCAGCGACACTTTCGAGCGTAAACCAGCCTGAACTGAGGGCGGCCTCTTGCCTGAGCGCAAACTTCGCCATGCCCTGGCACATTTCAATCGTCACTGCACGCACAGGAGCCGCATACGTTTCAGGCATTTCGCGCAACAAGGGCACCACCACATGCGTATGCAGGCAAAGGTTCATGTACGGGTGTTCAGACTTACGCCAACTTTCAGGGAGCGAACGTTCAAATTCGGCAACCAGTTCGTCGGAGAGTTCGGCGGTCTTGAAAATTTTGGCAAACTTGCCCAGAATGACTTCTTTTTCAGAAGCCTTCATGTCGGGATCGTCTTCGACGGTATCCGCGATACGCAAGTACAAGTAAGCAAGCAGAATGCTCTTGTGGAGCTTTCCTTTTAGAACGTTGATGTTGAGCGCGAAGGTTCTAGAAACCTGCAGCAGGATTTCTTCGGCATACTTCCATGCCGCACGACCGTCCAAGACGTTTTCGCCTACTCCTATCGAATCTAGAATATTTGACATCTCTGTTCGTTCCTCGTCCTAAATCATCGTTTGTGCAAGCACGTCAGGCGGAATTTTCTTGGTCTTTGCCATGGCGTTTATATACTTCCACAGACGACCATGAGCTTCGGCATTCTTGAGCTTCTTGGTAAAGCTCCAAACCGTATGGTTCTGAACGTCCGTTTCGCTCCTGAAGATTCCCTTGACTTCGCTTTCGTAACGTACCCTACGGTATTCGTAGAAATACGCGGACTGGTAAAGTCGCGCAGCCTTTCTCTTGGCGGAATGGCAGAAAAAGACCCCGACCACCAAGAAAAACGGCGACACGGCAAAACCGTAGTACCAAGAAAAATCTAACCATTTTTGAATGGCCCAAATAGCGGGCACGGCCGAGAAAAGCGCCATAAGCAGCGTAAAGAGGATATCGAGCGGCAGCCAATAGCCTCTCCACTTGGGCATAATGGCCCATTTTACGCCCTTATTAACCAATTTTCTGAGATATCTGGGGTACGAAACTCGGAAAAACCAAAAATAGAGCCCGATCCAGGATAAAACAGGGGTCCAGAACCAATAATCCAGCGTATTATACGCCTGAGAAATTAAAGTTTCAATATCAAACATCTGCATAGCGGCGTAAATGTAGAAAAATAGCGCCTCTTTCGAGTAATTTAAGATAAAAACAAGATTCTTTAAGGAACCCAACGCAAAACAAATTAATTTGTATACAATTTGTAAAATATTGCACATATCTTGTTAATAATCAACGACTTAGGGTGGCAGTCCAATCTGGTAAAGCAAATTTTTCTTGTTTAATGCATCAAAACTTATCAACACCATAGCGCATTTTTCTAGATTATATGGCCTACCTGTTGATAGATTTTTGTTCGCCCTTTAGTGGAAGAGGAAGAAATGCAAGCTGAATGGGAAAGATGTTTGAACTACCTCCGTGGGATGCTTTCAGACACGGTTTATAAGACTTATTTTGCGCAGACCAAGCTCACAAGCCTTACCACCGGTCATGCCGTCGTGACCGTTCCGCCCGGACTGGATACCGCCGTCTATTCTGCTTACAAGGAACTCATCCGCCTCGCCTGGCGCGAAGTCACGCACGACGAATCTGCAATTGAATTTGAATTCCAGCAACAAGAAGCTGTGACGCAGGCAGCCCCTGCAGGCAACAACAGCTTCCGCGATTTTTTAAAGCCAAGCATTCCGCTTTCAGGCTCTTTCCGCTTTGAAAACTTTGTGCCGGGCGACAAGGCCCAGCTCGCCTTCAATGCAGCCCTTGCAGTCGCTCGCAACCCCGATGGTACGCAGTACAACCCGCTCTTTATTTACGGTTCTTCGGGCCTTGGCAAGACTCACCTTTTGCAGGCTATCGGCAACTACATTCTCGAAGAAGATCCGACCAAGCGCGTGTGCTACCTGACCTCTGAAGATTTTTCGCAACAGTACATGAAGTGCCTGCGCGAACAGCGCATCACCGAAATGTCAGACTTCTACCGCAACGAAGTCGACATCTTGCTGATTGACGACATCCAGAACTGGACCGGCAAGTACGAAACCCAGAACGAATTCTTCTTGATTTTTAATGCCCTGCACCAGGCCGGCAAGCAGATTGTGCTGACCTCTGATGCACCTGCTGCCGAAGTCAAGAACTTGTCTGACCGCTTGGTCAGCCGCTTTGCCTGGGGCCTCACGGTCGACATCCAGCCGCCAGATGTTGAAACTCGCGAAGCCATTTTGCACAAGAAGGCCGAAGAACGCCACTTAGAAATCAGCGACGACGTTCTGCACTACCTTGCCGAAAACATCGCAAGCAACGTGCGCTGCCTCGAAAGTGCAATCATTAAGCTCACCTTGCAGTCGAGCTTGATGCACCACGATATCGACATGAGCATCGCCCAGAAGGTGGTCGCCGAAATTGCGCCGACGCTTCGTCGCCGCGTAAGCCTCGACGCCGTCCTCCACACCGTTTCGAAGCACTACGAAGTGCCCGAAGCCAAGCTCACCGAATCGGGCCGTGGCACCAAGGAAATTTCAAAGGCTCGCCAGGTCGCTATGTACCTGATGCGCGAATGCTCCCCAATCAGCTTGCAGAGCATCGGTTCCCGCTTTGGCGGTAAGGACCACTCCACCGTGGTTCACGCCATCAAGAGCATCAAGAAAGAAATGGAAACCGACCCGAGCTTTGCACGACTCATCGAAAGCCTCAAGAACTCGATTCACGATTAACGGTCTGTAGATTAAACAACCTGTCGAATTTAGTGTAGATTATAAAATGAAAAGCACTCTCTAAACGAGAGCGCTTTTTTTATTCTAAGCTCTAAGTTCTGAGTTCTAAACTCTATTTCTTTTTCTTGTTTTTCTTGGCCTTTTTCTCTTGAGCCTGGCGACGCTTCTCAGCTTTTTTAGCTTGACGTTCTGCCCTCAAAGCAGCCTGTTCGGCCTTCACGGCTTCACGTTCAGCCTTCTTAGCTTCGGCAAGAGCCTTTTCTGCTTCAGCAAGGGCCTTCTGGGCCTCAATCTTGGCGGCGAGAGCCTTCTTACCGCGTTCGATAGCCCGAGTAATTTCGTCGTCTGTCTGAGCCGGAGCGGCAGAAGCAGTCGCAGTTGAATCTTTTGCCTTTGCGGCAGAATCTGCTGCAGCCTTAACCGCTACAGCGGAATCAGCCCTCGCCAAGTCTTCTTCTGCATCTTTCATGGCCTCGGCGGCCTTGGCGCGTTCCTTTTCCTTAACCGCGATATCGGCATTCAAAGCAAGCTTCTTGACGGCGGCAGAATCCAAATCCGGGCAAATCAAATCCTTGCCACCCTTGGTGCCGTCGGCACATTCCATAACGCCCTGGAACTCACCCATCTTGTAGGTGCCCCACTGCTTCTTGGTCACGCGATCGCTATAGCAAACCGATTCACCGGGCATCCATTCATAGCAAGTATCCTTGACCGTCCAGAATGTCACAACGCCGTTCGGAAGGCCCTTATGGAACACGCCACCGAATTCACCAAAGTCAACGAAGCCTTCGAGGCTGTTCGCATTAAAGGTCAAAGCCACCGGCTTTTTCTTGAACGGATTGAACACCGTCATACGGCCATGCAAAGCATTACGCTTGTACGGGATTTCGGCCATTACGAAACCCTTGTCCGAGAACATGCGAGCCGTTCCGTTCACGTAGCCCTGCGTATAGGGAACTTCCAAGAACTGGAAGTAGTAAGACTTGTCGCCCACATTGCCATAGACCTTCTGGTCAAGAACACTCGAACGATAGAAAGTCGAAATACCTTCGCGCATACCCATTTTGTAATTGGACTTCCAAAGAATTCCACCCCATTCAGGGCCCTGCTTTTTCGGGTAAGTCGGATCGTTCATGTAGCCGATTTCTTCGCCGTAGATAAGGCCGTTTGCATCGATATGGCGCACGTTTTCAACATAGCCGTTATTCGCAAAGCCAGTCAAAATACCACGGTCAAGGCAACGCACATCACTGTAGTCAGTAAAGCGACCCGCTGCAGGCGGAATCAACTTACGAGGCATGCCAGAAAGGTGGAACAAGAACGGGTTGCGGTTATCGGAATCAAAAGAGGCGTCGGGCCTGTTATGCACGTTAATGAAGCAGTTGATCGAATCTGCGGCAGCCCTGTGCGATTCATAGTATTCACCGAACGGAGTCTTCGTATTGTCTTCGAACGTGAGAGCAATTGCACCTTCAAGCGGAGCTCCCTTCGCATAATCCGAAAGCATGGGCACGGACTGCTTGATGTGGTCCACGCACTGTTCAAAGAAGAATTCTTCGGTACAGCTCATACCCTTGGGGCAGGTCAAGATACGCGGCTTAGGAATGTCCCAGACTTTGACAATCTTCTTGCCTTCGTCATTTGCTCGCCAACCAAAGCCACCCTTTTCGCGAATCGTATAGCAGCCACATACCTTGGCCTCATCGCGAATGGCACCAATGCGGTTACGTTCGCGCGGGACAATATCTGCGGCAGACTCCACCCAGCAGTCCAAGTATTCAAAATGGTTAACATCATACATGCCAGGCATGTTAGCCGCATCGGCAGAATCGATTGCGGCAAGAGCATCTTCAAAATCATCAGCAAAAGCCATAGACACAGTCAAGGCCAGTACCGAGGCAATCTTCAAAGAAATCGATTTCATACAAAGGCAAATCTATATATATACGGCCAATTTGTCTTGTAAATTTCATTTACAAACCCATTTTCGCCCCCCTTGCTCATTTTTACAGATTTTGGTATCTTTACAGCACCCCATCGACGACCCGGAAAAACATTCCGACAGCCGCCAGACGAGAACGGATAAACCTCCGGCTTAAAAGGCAAACAGGCATAACGATGGATATTAAGATTCTACAGCAGCCCGACGACGTTACTTGCGGGCCGACCAGCCTACAGGCGGTGTACAACCACCTTGGCTACAAGATTTCTCTAAAGCAACTTATTTCTGAAATTGAATTTTTGGAAGACGGCGGCACCCTCGGCGTGTTCTTAGGAATCGACGCCCTAAAGCGTGGATTCAAGGCGACTATTCATTCGTACAACCTGACGCTTTTGGACCCCACTTGGAGCGAGCTCAGTATGCCGGAACTGAAGGCAAAACTGGAACTTTTGCACAAAGCAAAACACGCTCCCAAGCTCCGTAAGGCAATCGAAGCCTACATCCGCTTTATCGATTTGGGCGGGACCGTGGCTTTCTCCGACCTCCGCGCCGCCATGTTTGAAAAATATTTCAAGAAAGGCGTGCCCGTTCTGTGCGGACTTTCGGCTACCTACCTGTACCGCAGCATGCGCGAATTCACCGGAGCTGATGACAAGTCCGTCTTTGACGACATCCACGGCGAACCCATGGGGCACTTTGTTGTGGTGTACGGTATAGACGACAAGAATCAATTCATGGTGGCCGACCCCGACGGCACCAACCCCCTCCACAAGACCCCTTATTACAAGGTGGATAAGTTCCGACTTCTCCACAGCATTTTGCTTGGCGTCATGACGTACGACGGCAACGTGCTTGTTATAGAGAATAAGAAATAGGATCATGAAAAAATTAATCGTTGTAAACAATCCCAAGCACTGGAAGTTACACGTTCCGGGCATCGATATCATTTCGGCACAGGACTACCTGATTTCGAGCAAATACACTAACGAACGCAACCTGCGCGTATTCAACCTTTGCCGCGATTACAACTACCAGAGCAAAGGCTACTACGTATCGCTCTTGGCTGAAGCCCGCGGACACAAGGTGATTCCGGGCGTCAAGAACATGCGGGACTTCAAGGCTCCGGCAGTCATCAAGCATATTTCCGACGAAATTGACAACCTGATTCAAAAGAGTCTGCACAAGCTCACCGGCACCGAATTCGTACTTTCAATTTACTTCGGTCAAAACGTGAGCCCGCAATACTTGGAGCTTTCGCAGGAACTTTACCGCTTGTTCCAAGCCCCGCTACTGCGTGCGAAATTCGTATTCAAGCAGAAGTGGTTTATCCAAAGCATTCGCCCGATTTGCGTGGATGAAATTCCCGAATCTCACATGGAATTCGTCGATAAGTTTGCGCAGGAATACTTCGAAAAGACGCGCTATGCATCGAGCAAGGAAGAAGATTACCTGTACGACTTAGGCATTCTCACGAACCCCGACGAAGTGGAGCCGCCGAGCAATGCGCAGGCTATTCAGAACTTTATCAAGGCCGCCGAAGAAACGGGTTTCCGCGTGGAAATGATTACCAAGAAGGATTACCCGCGCGTAGGCGAATTTGACGCCATCTTTATCCGCGAAACCACGAACGTAAACCACTACACTTACAGTTTCGCGCGCCGTGCGCAGTCGCAAGGCATTGCGGTGATTGACGACCCGGACAGCATTCTGCGTTGCTCCAATAAGGTGTACCTGCAGGAACTGATGCAGGCCGCCAAGATTCATTCGCCGAAGACCATTATCGCCCACGCCGAAAACCGCCACACGCTCGCGAAGGAAATCGGATTCCCCATGGTGATCAAGTCGCCGGATTCGAGTTTCTCCATGGGCGTAAAAAAGGCAACCAACAAAGAAGAACTTGAACAGATTCTCGACGAAATGTTCCAGCACAGCGACTTGCTGATTGCACAGGAATTTACGCCGACGGAATTCGACTGGCGCGTGGGCGTGCTCGACGGCAAGCCGCTCTACGCCTGCAAATATCACATGGCCAAAGGCCACTGGCAGATTTACAACTGGGAAAGCAACGACAAGCAAAGCGAAGAATTTTCGGGCAAGTGCGAAAGCGTGCCGATTGAAATGGTTCCGCACGGAATCGTGAAAACAGCTCTCCGCATTTGCAGCTTAATCGGTAACGGACTTTACGGTGTGGATTTGAAGGAATGGCACGGCCACCCGATTGTCATCGAAGTGAACGACAACCCGAGTATTGACGCGGGCATTGAAGATGGCGTGGGCAAGAGCAAAGTATACCTCGCCATCATGAGATCGCTGCGCCACCGCATCGAAGACCGCATGAACGCCGCACAACATAAATTGCAACAGCACGAAAGGGAATGGTTCTAATGTCCAACTACAAACTTTGGCAACGTTATGGAATTGAAATGGAGTACATGATCGTGGATCGTGATACTCTTGATGTACTCCCCCGCGCTGATGTTCCGCTTGGAAAAGACAAGAATGGCGAACAGCTTTCGGATGTAGAACACGGACCCATCGGACTTTCCAACGAACTGGTGAGCCATGTGCTGGAATTCAAGTGTGCAGAGCCAGTCGATAGTCTGAAGCATTTGGGCAAGACGTTCCATCATGAAATTTTGAAGGCGAACGAATCGCTCAAGAGCATTAACGCCATGCTCTTGCCGACGGCAGCACACCCCTTTATGGACCCCGCCGTAATGCAGCTCTGGCCCTACGATTGCTTGGATATTTACCAGGCCTACGACCGCATCTTTAATTGCAAGGGTCATGGTTGGGCGAACCTGCAATCCACGCATATCAACCTTTCTTTTAACGGCGACGAAGAATTCGGAAAGTTGCACGCAGCCATTCGCGCATTGCTGCCACTGATTCCCGCCGTAGCAGCATCTAGTCCGTTTTTGGACAGCAAATACTGCGGATTCTTGGATGGACGAATCGAAACTTACCGCCACAACCAAGAGAAAATTCCGAGCATTACCGGCAAGGTGATTCCCGAAGCAGTCTTTACTTACAAGGATTACGAGGAGCAGATTTTCAATCGTGTGAAGGCAGACATTGCGCCTTACGATCCGGAACATTTGCTGAATCATTTCTTCTTGAATAGCCGCGGTGCAATAGCCCGCTTTGACCGCGGCGCCGTTGAAATCCGCCTGGTTGACATTCAGGAATGCCCGGATGCAGACATTGCGATTGCCGAATGGGAAGTCGCCGTACTCAAGGGCCTTGCAGAAGGCGCTTTCGCAAGCGAAAAAGAAATTCGCGCCCTCGACACCGACGCACTCGCCAAGATTCTGCTGGACACGACTCATGCTGCCGAGAAGACGGTGATTAGCGACTGCAATTATCTGAAAATTTGGGGAATTGATGCCAGCGAAATCACAGCTAAAGAACTGGTTTTAAAAATCACCGAGAAGGTCAAGAATAAAATCAGTAGCCACTCGCAGGAACTTCTACAGAAGATGTTCAAGCGCGGTACGCTCGCCAGCACGCTCGTCAAGAACGTGGGCGCAAACCCTGACCACGACGACTTCGTGTACGAATACGGAAAACTCGCCCACTGCCTCGCGGAAAACCGACTGTATGAAGCCTAAAAATGATTCCGTTCTGATGCTTACTTGCGAGCATGCGAGCAACAAATTACCCGCAGCGTTCAAGAGCGCCGTTCCCGCCGAGGTCCTAAAGACTCACTGCGCCTACGACATCGGGGCGCTCGCCGTATTCCGCAAACTGGTGAAATTCGCAAAGCCGGAATTCTACAGCGAAGGCAAATTTTCGCGCCTGTTCGTGGACCTGAATCGCACCATCACCAACAAGAGTGCCTTTAGCGATTTCTTGCGCAACAACAAAAACGCGAAAGCGCAAGCCACCGCCTACTGGAACGAATACCGCGCCGCCATTGAAAAATTCGTGAAAGCAAACGCCAAGAAAGAAATCATTCATCTGGGCATTCACAGCTTTACGCCCGAATTGAACGGAAAAGTCCGCAACACCGACATCGGAATTCTCTACGACCCGAGCCGCCCTAAAGAATGCGAACTTGCCCAAGTCATCAAGGCCGAAATCAAGCGCTTGCACCCCGAAATGAAAGTCCGATTCAACTACCCGTACAAAGGCACTTCGGACGGACTCACCACTACCCTACGCAAAAAATTAGGTCCGCGATATGCAGGCCTAGAAATTGAAATCAACCAGAAATTCTTTTTATAGGAGATGCCCGACTAAATCGGGCATGACTCACAACGAAAAAGCCTCGGGATTCACCCGAGGCAATTTCTTTTAGATCCTTCGACTTCGGCGCTTCGCGCCTCCGCTCAGGATGACTCATCGTGTCATTACCGTGAGCCGTAGGCGACTCGTATCAACGAGTCGTCGAAGGCGAGAGCGAGCGCTTCGGGTACGTACTTAGTACGACTGGGCGCGAGCGGTCTTATAAGCAGTGAGCGCGGAGGTCTTCGTCGCTCAAGGTGCTGAGGTATGCAGGCGGCACGTCGAGAACGGTCTTGCAACCGGTCTGTCCGTTAGCCTTCATACGGAGAGCGGCGCGGGCGTAAGCCACGAGAACGCTCGTCGTGAATTCCGGGTTAGAATCGAGCTTGAGGCTGTATTCGATCACGTGAGTGTGTTCCTTGTTCATACCAGTCTTGCCGGTACGAATCACGAAACCACCGTGAGCGAGGCCGCTGTGATTCTTGTTGAATTCTTCTTCGCTGATGAAGTTAACGGTAGTGTCGTATTCATCGAAGTAGTTCGGCATCGTCTTGATGGCGTTTTCGATGTAAGCCTTGTCGGCACCTTCTTCGGCAACCACGTAAACGAGACGGGTGTGCTTCTGGCGAGTGGTGAGTTCCGGCATGGAACCGCTACGCACGGCTTCGAGAGCAGATTCCACCGGGCAGGTGTACTGCTTAGCGTTCTTCACGCCCTTGATACGGCGGACAGCGTCGCTGTGGCCCTGAGAAACACCCTTGCCCCAGAACGTGTAGTCCTTGCCTTCCGGAAGAATGGACTGAGCGTACACGCGGTTCAGGCTGAACATACCCGGGTCCCAACCGACAGAGATCATGGCGATCTTGTTTGCGCCCTTGGCAGCGGCGTCAACGGCAGCGAAGTGCTGCGGAATCTTGGCGTGCGTGTCGAAGGAGTCAATCACGTTGAACATGGATGCGTACTTCGGGGTGAGCACCGGCAGGTCCGTAGCAGAGCCACCGCAAATGATGAGCACGTCTACCTTGTCCTTCCAAGCTTCCATTTCAGAAACGTTCAAAACCGGAACGCCAGCCGTCTGAATCTTGACCGTAGAGGGGTCACGACGAGTGAAAACAGCGACGAGTTCCATATCGGGAGCCTGCTTCACAGCGCATTCCACGCCGCGACCGAGGTTACCGTAACCGAGAATAGCGATCTTTGCCATAATAAGGTCCTTGTTAAAAATTTTTGCGAGTGAAAATATAGGAAAAGTGGTCAGTAAACAGTGGTTAGTGGTTAGGGATGCGAGAGAAATTCATATCAAATTGGTAGGGGGAAGCCTCCCCCTCGGCGGCACTGCGTTGCCACCTACCCTCTCGAGCGGGCGCTCGCCGCCCCGCAACGCCCCGGCTTTTAAAAGTGATGTGTAATGGATGATTGATGATGAAGAAAGTCTTCGTTGTGGTTATTTTTCGACCATCACACAGCGGACGGAGAAACCTTTTGTCTTCAATTCTCTAGCATTTTCCGAAGGTCCACTATCAAGTGCCGCCGATATTCTCATATGATGAGCTTGTTTTGCAGCATCGGCTTGATATTCGATTGGACGAAAAATAAAGATTTTTTCTTTTAAACCATTAAATGTTCCATTATCGCTTCTAATACCAGCACCTGTAAGCGAAAATCCGCTCGCATTCGTCCCGCTAAAACCGTATGTCGAGCGCAGGCCTTTGATTCCGTCACCGTTTTCATCCTTATAACCTCGGACAATTTCATAATCATCGTATGTGAACAATCGCCAGCCATCGGGACAAATCCCTTGGTGATTTTCCTGAATAAGATCGGAGCAGCTTTCCGTGTTGCAACGGCTCGGCAACTGCATCATCTCGGCCCACTGGTAAAGACCGCCAAACTCGTCGCACTTGGTGGTATCGTTATTGTAACAGTAACGTTCTATTTCGTTGTCATTGTTCTGATCATCGGCTCCTGGAACCATTTTGCCAATGTTCAGGTTTTCGGCCATGACAGTGACAGATTTCCCGCTGTAATCCGACGTGATTGTAATGTAATAGTAGCTACGGCCATTGCGCGTGTCCGTAAACTGCTTGTATGCATTTTCGCCGACCTTGTAAGCACCGGCCAACGTTTGCGAGTGGTCGAACGGTACGTATTCGCTGCTGCTCGATTTTGCGGAACTGCTAGACACCGACGAAGAAGACTTCGCCGAGCTGCTACTGGACTTTGCTGAACTGCTCGATGCCACGCTACTGCTTGATTTCACGGAACTGCTACTGGGCCCTTCGACAGGCTCAGGGACCTTGGAACTGCTGCTCGATTTCGGTGTGACGCTGGATGACGACCGCACGGAACTGCTTGACTTCGCAGAACTGCTGCTGGCATCGTCGCAGTCTTCGCAAATGGACGAAGAAGAATCCTCGTCATGCGGGGCGAAACTGCTGTCGTCATCGCCGCAAGCATTGCCAAGCAACGCCGCCACCACAAGCATTCCCCCCAGAACAAACTTCTTCAGCATAAAATACCTCACCCCTAAATATAACCTAAACCCCGCCCCAAAACAAACACCCCGTGACCAAACACTCCGTATAGGCCCAATTTTGTCATAATATGACATGACAATAAATTTATATTTATCAGCAGACACTAAACCACAAACCCAGCTTTTTACTTCAAGGCTCATATGCGTTTTGGTGAATTTCAAGAAGTTTTCAAAATGTATTGCTTTTGTACGCACAAAAATGTATATTAAGTGACATGAACAAGACTGCAAATTTATACGCTCGCATAGAGCCCGACGTCAAGGAACAAGCCGAAAACGTCCTGGAAACCCTCGGCATATCCGTTTCCAGCGCCATCAACATGTTCTATAAACAGATTATTCTGCAACAGGGTATTCCCTTTGACGTGAAAATACCCAAGGCTCCCGAAAACTCCGCCAAATGGTCTAAAGAGCGCCTCGATGCGGAACTCGAGAAAGGCTACAATGACATGCTGAAAGGTCGCACCCGCCCAGCCGCGATGGTCCTTTCCGATGTCAAGAAAAAACACAAGGTATGAATTTCGAAGTCCATTTTTCTTCCGCAGCACAGGATGATATCGATCAAATCTTTGACTATATCAGCGTAGCACTTTGTTCGCCTATCGCGGCAAAGAATCTAATGGGAAAAATTCAGGAATCGTCGTTATATTGCGCGTCTTTTATTGCAGACAGGAAACAAAATAGCCTTCAACACTACATATATTTCAAACACCGGAGAATACAAGAGAATGCTTCACGTGATTGACGCAAAATATATTGGCGATTATGGGGCATCACATGGTCGAACGGCGTCGATTTCGCCCCTGAATTCATCAGGGCTCTTCAGAAATACAAGGGCTAGACGCAATCCTTTTAGATTCCCGTGCTGCCAAACCCGCCGCGGTCGGCGCCTTCAAGCGGGCCTTCCTCGAAGGTAAGCGTCGGCTGAATTTCCATGATGCGGAACTGCGCGATGCGGCTCCCCTTCTCAATGGTCACGTCGCGGGTGGCGTACACGGGCATTTTCCACCAATCGTTCGCGCCACAATAGCTAGAATCGACCACGCCCACAGAATTTGCTTGTAAAATTCCAAAATTTTTGAAGGTGGAACTGCGCGGGGCGATATGCGCCTCGTAACCCTCAGGCAACTTCATCGCGACCCCCAAGTGAATGAGTTTGAACTCGCCTGCCTTGAGCGTCACAGTCTCTGCCGCGGCAAGGTCAATCCAGTCGGATTTGCCGCCGATGTTAGTGAGTTTCGGGATAGAATCGTCGAGGTACTGAATTTTAATCGTCTTCGTGGTCATGGTGCAAATATATAAAAGTCTATATTTGGAATATGTCCCTAGAAACAGAACGTTTGATTCTTCGCCGTTGGCAAGATAGCGATGCTGAAGATCTTTACAAGTACGCCAGCGACCCTGATGTGGGCCCCATTGCAGGCTGGCCCGCTCACAAAAACGTAAAAGAAAGTCTTGGCGTTATCAGGTACGTTTTTTGCGGAGCCGAAGCCTACGCCGTATGCTTAAAACAAGACAACAAGCCCATCGGAGCCATCGAGCTGAAGCTCAACGGCAACACCGATTTGACCGAGCGCGATGACGAATGCGAGCTCGGCTACTGGATAGGCAAACCCTTTTGGGGGCAAGGGCTCATTCCCGAAGCCGCAAAAGAATTAATACGCCACGCCTTCCAAGATCTTGGTATGCGAAAAGTCTGGTGCGGATACTACGACGGCAATGAAAAATCTCGTCGAGTTCAAGAGAAATGTGGATTCAAGTACCAGTGGACCACCAAGGACCTTTATCTCCCCTTGATGAGCGAGCACCGCACGGGGCATGTCAGTTGCATTACGAAAGAAGAATTCGAAAATCGCTAAATAACTTCATCGATTTTTTCGTTCCAGTGGTTCGTGGTTTCACAGACCATTTCTTTTCCGCAGTCGTAAACGCATAAGAAGCATACTTCGTTCACGACCTCGTAATCGGAGCCGCCGTTGAACACATTTGCATTGCCGTATTCTTCGCGGTCATTCCACACGTAGACTTTGCAGGCATTTTGTGCGGAAACCGACTTGCAGTAAGCCGCAAGGGTTTCTTGGGAAAGGTCTGCGGCGCTCACAACACCAGCCGACGAAAGAATTTCGGTAAGCGAGATGGCGCGGGTTTCGCCATCCTTCAAGATTCTTCCAGCGATGTTGTATTCGATTTCCATAGGCTAGGATTCGCTTTCAGTGGCTTCGGCAGCCTTAGCAGCCTTGGCAGCGGCCTTGTCGGCAGCTTGTTCAAGGCGAGCGGGCTTTTTCGCGAGATTGCGGATGAGACCAAACAACGCAGAAAGTTCATTGCGGGTCGGGTGCAAACGCTGCAAGAGCGTATTGAGGAAGTTGTCGCGCCAAGATTGGTCGTGATACTGGCCGGTCAGATAGCGGTCCAAGAACTTCTTGAAGCTATCAATCTGATCGATGGTCGCCGGAGCCGTTTCGCAAGCACCCTTGCTTCCACGCTTCGCGCGGCCTTCGCCGTTGGCAAGCGCACCGCTGCGGCAAAGTTCATAAAGGCCCACCGTCACCGCCTGCGCCAAGTTCAGACTCATGAGTCCCGGCACCGGGATTTCACACTGGTAAGTGCAAGCGTTCACTTCTTCGGTTTCAAGACCGCAAGATTCGCGACCGAACACCAGCGCAATCGTTCCGTTTTCGGGCAACAATTCCGAAAGCCCAGGCATCATCGTATGCTTGATGGCAGAACCGTAAATACGGCGGCTAAACGCAACTGCGCAAGCGCAATCACCAATGGCATCTTCGAACTTATGCACGATAGTTGCCTTGTCCAAGACTTCGTGACTGTTCGGTGCCGTATGGTAAGAATTTTCAATGACCTTGTCGCGTCTCGGGTAAACAATATAAAGTTCATCGAGGGCGTAGCAGTGCATGGCGCGGGCCACAAAGCCCACATTGTGCGGATGTTCCGGTTCGACTAGGACAACTCTAAACTTGCGCATAATTTAAACCTTCCAAATAAATCCCTTACCGCGGATTTCATTTTCAATTGTTTCGCCGGCTTGAATTTCAGCACCGGCATAAATCACAGAATGCTTGATAGTCACACCAGCAGGCACTTGAACGCCGGCTTCAACGACAGCTTCGTTCACGTCGCGGCCAAGCTCCTTCAAGCGAGCCTCCACCGCCGACATCAAGCCTTCGGGCGAGCCCATATCAATCCAAGTCGCATGCAGTTGCGTCATGTCCACGAACGGAGCGCGACCCGCCGCAATCTCTTGCTTCCAGAATTCACGGATATCAAATTCTCCATCGCGAATACGCGAAAGAGCGACATCGCTGTACCACGAAACGCCCGAGAACGTCGCAGGCAAACCTTCTTCGCTACCAAAGCGGCCAACCACGCCGGCCAAGCGACCGTCCGCTCCCACGCGGAATGTGTTCACCTTCGGAAAATCAACCGCGAGCAAAGCCACCTGCGGACCGTCCGGCTGAGCAGCCAACGCCAGCGCATTTTCGACAAAGGCCTTCAAGTCAAAATTGCAATAAGCATCGCCATTCATAATCAGAAGGCCTCCACGATAGCCTTCATTGTAAATGCGCTTGAGCGGGCCGGCAGTCCCGAGGATATCGGGCAACTCCACCCAAACTTTTTCGAAACCTAAAGTTCCACCCGCCGACACCACCTGTTCAGCCAGATAATGAGCATTTGCATGCAAACGAACACTTCCGATGGCGCGCGCCTTACGAGCCTGCAAGTCCAAAATCGAGGCGTCAACCACAGGAACAAGGGGCTTCGGCACGTCATTAGTGAGCGGGCGCAGGCGGGTTCCAAGGCCCGCCGCCAAAATTAAAACGTTCAAGGAATCGTTATTCACGGGGAATTTTTCCATTATATGTATAAAGATAGAAAAAGGCGTTCTAAAAAAATTTAACAAACATCTGCAAAGTAAGAATTCTATTTTTAGGGCACCATGAAGAAACGTTACATTGCCCTTATCGTTCTCGCGGCATTGATTGTAATCGTCATTGTCGCCCTCAAAATCGGCCCCAGCATCGCCAAGAACTACGTGGTCGCCCACTCCGAAGAAATCATCGGTCGCAAAATGAAAATCGAAAACGTGGACTTCAGCCCGTTCACGTTCACCGTCACCGTCGACGACTTCGCGATTTACGAACCCGATGGAACCACCCCCTTTGTGGCCTTTGAAAAATTCCGCATTAACGTTAACCCCACGCGACTCATCGCCAAAGAAATCAGCGTGAGCGAAATCTACCTGAAGGGCCTGTACACGCGCGTCACCCAGAAGGGAGACCAGTTCAACTTTAGCGACATTCTCGACAAGTTTGCCGCCGACTCGACAGCCGACACCACGGCCGCAAAGGAAGAACCCAAGGTTGACTCCACCGCCGCCGACACCGCTCAGGCCCTGAACCTTGACCCGAACGAAATGATCGGCTTTAGCGTCGCGGTCGAAAACATCACGCTCGAAAAGGGCAACATCATTTACGAAGACCAGAAAATCGGTTCTAAGATTCATATCCAGGACTTCTCGGTCGCCATTCCGGCTGTCTACTTTAGCAACAAGGATACCGACATCGGCGTGAACCTCAAATTCGCAAACGGCGGTGATTTGGGCATTAAAGTCCTGTTCAATATGCAGACCCAGGACTTCGGCGTGAACGTAACGCTCAACAAGCTGGCTCTCGCCATCGCCAAGCCCTACCTGAACGATTTTATCAAGTACAAGGACTTCGACGCATCCCTGAATGTCAACTTGAACGTGAACGGCAATGTGAACCACGTTCTGTCTTCTAACGTGAGCGGCACCGTGTCTGTCGACCACCTGAAACTTACCGAAACCAGCGGCAAGGACATTAGCGTTGCGCACGTGGGCGTAGGCATTGCCAAGGCCAACCTGAACGATATGGATTTCCGTGTGGATTCCGTGATTGTAAACGGAGTGTCTGCACATGTTGACCTGTTCAAGAACGGCACCACCAACATCGACGTTTTGCTTGAACCGCTGAACAAAAACGCCAAAAAGGAAGTCGCCGCCGATTCTACCGCAGCAGCAGAACCTGTCGCAGAAAAAGAAGAAGCAGCACCAGCTCCGGCTGAAAAGTCAATGCCGCTTAAGTTCGTAATCAACAAGCTCTTGGTAGCAAACACGAGCGTTTCGGCCACCGACCACACGCCCAAGCAAGCGTTCAACTACAAGGTGAGCGGCATTACCGTAAACGGATCCAACATCAACTTCAACTCCCCCTGCGCCATCAACGTGTCGGCCGCATTCCCCGAAGGCGGCACGCTCTCGCTCAAGTACAAGGGCGCACTTTCCGACATCAGCACCATGGACGCCTACGTGAGCGTCAAGAACCTCGCACTCAAACACTTCTCGCCTTATAGCCATCACTACACCGGCTACCCCATCACCTCGGGCACCATGGCCTTCGCCAGCGAAAACAAGATGAGCGGTTGGAACATCGAAAGTAAGAACACCATCGACATCTACAACATCAACGTGGGCGACAAGGATTCTAAAACCGACCCGGAATACATGGTTCCGATGAAGGTCGGCCTCTACATTCTCAAGGACAAGGATGACAAAATCCAGTTCGACGTTCCTGTGAAAGGCAACGTACAAGACCCTGAATTCTCTTACCTGAAAATCGTGTGGCAGACCGTGATGAATCTGCTCATCAAGGTGGCTCTCTCCCCGCTCAAAGTCGTGGGTAACGTAGCCGCCACAGGCGCAGGAGCCATCGGAATTGACCTCGGCAAGAACGACGAAATCTATATCGACCCGCTCGCAGGTTCCTTCACCAGCGAACAGTACGCCAAAGCCCAGAAAATGGTCGAAGCACTCGCCAACGACAAGAAACTCAAGATGAACTTTGTGCAAAACTTCAACCTGAAAAAGACGGTTGACGCCTACAAGACGCACAAGCTCAAGACCGACTTCTACAAGGCAACGCAGAACAAGACCGCGCTCAACGAACTCGACGAAAAGGCAATCCTCGCCATCGAAGACAAGGACAGCGCCTACGCCGCCTACGCAGAAGCCCACGCCAAGGATCTCGACCGCAAGGCCCTCGAAAAGGAAATCCTCGACCTGGCCGAAAAGCGCAATCAGGACTTGCTCAAGACGCTGCAACAGCAGCCAGGCGTAACGCCCAAGAACGTGACCGTCAAAACAGCCCCACGCGGCGCACTCACCCAGCGCAAGGCCATGTATAAGGTTCAGGTTGACGTGCAATAAACGATAGAGCCGAACGGTCTGTAAGGGGCAGGTCTTCCCCTCATTGCAAAAAGACGAGCAAACAGCTCGTCTTTTTTTCATTACCCCTTCGCCTAAGGGCTCTGCCCCTAAAACCCCGGTTAGTCTCTCAAGAATCCTGTGAGCGGGTCGGAAGCGGAAGCGCCGCGGGTCAACACACGGCCAAGGCCAGCGAGGTACGCCTTGCGACCCGCTTCAATTGCGAGCTTGAAACTCTGAGCCATCATGGGCAAATCGCCAGCGGTTGCAAGAGCGGTATTCGCCATAATGGCGGCTGCGCCCATTTCCATGGCAGCGCAAGCTTCAGAGGGTTTACCGATGCCCGCATCCACAATAATCGGGAGGTCGATTTCATCGATGAGAATCTGAATGAATTCGCGGGTAGAAAGGCCCTTGTTAGAACCAATCGGAGCAGCCAGCGGCATCACGGCTGCGGCACCCGCGTTAGCGAGGTCGCGCGCCACGTTCAAATCCGGATACATATACGGCATTACTACGAAACCTTCTTTCGCCAAGGTTTCGGTCGCCTTGATGGTTTCGTAGTTGTCGGGCAAAAGGTACTTCGTGTCGCGCATGATTTCGATCTTGACGAAATCACCGCAGCCGAGTTCGCGAGAAAGACGCGCGACGCGCACCGCTTCAGCGGCGTTGCGTGCGCCGGACGTATTCGGCAACAGCGTCACACCCTTCGGAATGTAATCCAGAATATTTTCATGGTCCTTGGTGTTCGCACGGCGCACCGCGAGGGTCACAATCTGTGCCCCGGCATCGCGCACAGCAGCCTCAATCAGCTTGAGGGAGTATTTGCCGGAACCTAAAATAAAGCGGGAATTGAATTCGTGACCACCAATTACAAGTTTGTCGTCCATAAAGCCTTCTTTTTTGCAGGGCTAAATATAGCATTATTCCAGCCCGAGAATCAGGCGGATAGCAGTCAAGGCCTGGTGGGCGGCACAAAGCATCACGCGGGGCGCGACGAGCCCGATTCCATCGGCCACATCGCTTTTGCCATCACCGCAAACATAAAAGCGCTTGGTCACCTTGCGAGTCGTAATCGAATTTCCGCTGTCGAAACCCGCCATGCCAGAAGCCGCGACCAGGAACTTTTCGGGCATATTTTCAAGCACCGTATTCACAAGCATCGCCTTCGCCTCGGCATTATCAAAGGCCTCGCAAATCACGTCGGCCTTGGCCAACAACGCCTCCGCATTCTCGGCGCTCACTTTCTCAAAATGAATTTCAAACTCCGTATACGGCGCAATCTCTTTCAAGTTCGCAAGCAGCGCCTCGGGCTTCGGCATGCCAACCTGGCAAGCCTTATACTGCTGGCGATGCAAATTCGTGACATCGACACGATCAAAATCAATCAGAATCAGTTTGCCGACACCGGCACGCGCCAAAGAAATCGCAATATTCGAACCGAGCCCACCCAAACCGCAAACAGCAACTGTTGCCGCCTGCAATTTGCGCACAGCTTCTGCACCCTGCCGCTTTTCAAGCGCAGCATGCATCTCATTCTGCGAAGGCACGCGAGAATCCATCACCCGCCGCCTACAAAATTCACGACCTCGACTACGTCGCCGTCGGCCAACACCGTCTCAGCGTACTTCGCCTTGGGCACAATTTCTTCGTTCCGTTCTACAGCGATGCGCACGGTATTATACCCTGCTTCAGCAAGGTATTCAGCAACGGTCTTGCCCGCCGCATCGACACTCTGTCCATTAATGGTAAGCATAGTGCAAATATAGGAAATTTATAAAAATCACAAACGTATTCTTTTGTAATACATTTAAAGTACAAAACATCCCTTTTTCTTATATTTTAAGAAAAAGGAGCCTTTTAGCATGAAAAAATATTCGCACGCCTGGATTGCCTTTATGGCTATCAAGCGTTTGGAAGTTATCGCCACCACAACCGATGAAAAAGTCACTAACGGAGTCAGTGAAAAAGTACGCACCGAGGCCAAGGCCTTAGTCAAATGGTTCAAGGATTACCGCGACTTCGTGATTAAGGGAGCCTGGTACCCCGACGATGTTTTCAAGGACATGGCCACCAGCCACATCGTCAAATACCGCCCCGACGAAGACGGCACCTACAACACCTTCGGCAGTCTACCCTCGACCCATAGCATTTTCACCAAGATGTCCAAGGAATCGCCGCTCAAGAGCAAGCCCTACAATATCGAAGGCGGCAACTGCGCAGACCGCTGCGAAGCAGTTTCGCACAGCATCATCGACAACTTCAAAATGCTTAACCGCGAAGAAAAGGGCTGCCCCATCGCAACATCGGGCAACCACATCGCCATGCGATTCTTCATTTTGAGCCACTACATTGCCGACTGCCACATGCCCCTGCACTGCGACTGTCGCCCCTATTCCGACGGCAAGGGCATTCACGGTGGCATCGAAAAGAAATGGGAAGACGCCATTAGCAAGGCCTACAAAATTGACAAGGACAACAACCGATTCTTCTACGATCCGGATGGTTATCCGCTACCGCTGACAGCCTCCCCATTCACCACAAACGTGGAAAAGGAAATTGCCACCCGCAAGTACATGCACGGCTGGGGTGGCAAGAACAACAATGTGTGGGACTACATGAGCGTCGTTTCGCAATATTCCTACCTGTTCTCGTATTTCCTGATTCCCGAAGATTTCGAAAACACAAAATCCATGAAGGAATTCGAGACGGAAACAGAATGGGGCAAATATTTCGAGATGTACAGCACCATGATCTTCAGCGACGCAATCGATTCCGTCGCCCGAATCTGGCTGCACATCTGGATGAAATATAAGGACTGGGCTAAAGCCTAGAACATCACCCTATACGGGATTTGCTTATCATACCGCCGGCCTTTTAGGTCGCGGTATTTTTTATTCTGGCCGCGCATGTCGCCCGCACGAAGGGCTCGATTATCGCGCCCATCGATCCGGCGGATTGCAGTCGTCGTATCTTTCACGCCTTCGTCAAACTTGATGTTTCCGAGGAGAATTTCACCGCCGAGGCCTTCCGCCGTCAGGTAGAAGTCCTGCACGCCCTTGATTTCCGGAAGGTTGGTGCAGCGCACGTCAATCCACTTGCTCGCATCACCCGCCGAGGGCAACTCGCACTTGGAAATCACGTCGCCCTTCTTACTTTCCTTACGGATGTTCAGCGTTCCGCCCGCGCCGTTCTTCACCTGCACAAGCACGCCCGGCCCCGCGATGGAATCCGTAATCACGTTCTCGAAAATTGCATAGCCGCCATCCTTAATGGCGAACTCATCTTTTTCGGTGAGTCGCACGCGGATACCGTTATCGAAGCCGTTCGCCGGAATCGTATCGCGAATAATGCGCAAGAAGTCGAGACGGTCGAGTTCCGCATAATGCTTGCCCTTCGTAATCTCGATGAAGTTCGAACCGCGCTTGAATTTCGTGGGAATGTACACCACCGACTTTTCGGGGAAAGCGCTCCATGCGCCTGTCAACGGCAGCGCCACTTCCTGATTTTTGCCGTTGACGCTCACAAAATGCGAGCTACCGTTTGCACCGTCTTCGGTCCAGTTGTTGTCATAGCGGTAGCGAATCAGGTAGTCGCCTGCCTGGGGGATAATCATCGGCAAGCGAATCTTGCTGTCTTCGTAGTTGATGTAAGCGCAGAATTCTCCGTTCGAGGCCGTCGAGCTGCTCGAAATATCCACATGAGTCAAAGCGCCTTGTTCCGCCTCGGCACTCAGATAACGCCCGAGGAACGGTTGTCCCAGTTCCGGCCAGCCATCGTCTGTATAGACGATATCGCGGACTTGGATGTAGGAGTTTCCGCCATCATTCTTGTCGTAGTAATGATTCACAAAACGCTGGCGATTCACGTCCTGGAACGCCTCGCCGCCCGCAGGCCCGTAGTAGCGCCCGTAACGGCTCAACAGAATCGTGCCACCGCCATTCAAGAGCGCCTTGCCGCTGCGGTCCACATACCCGCCGTCAATGCGACTGGAGCGTCCCACCGTCGTCTTGTAAGAATTGTTTTCGAGGTCAGCGCCCTTCTTGCAGCAGTTATCCCACGCCGTAAACAGGTAATAGTAACCGTCGTGTTCGATAAGGCTTGCGCCCTCGATGCCCGAACCGCCGCGGTTCGCGATGTTGATCATCTTCGCGCCGTCTTTCACCTTGCCTGTTTCTTCGTTCAGTTCCAGAATGTGGATGCCCGTGCCCCACGAACCGAACGCCATCCAGACCTTACCATCGTTGTCCTTCAGCACTGCCGCGTCAATCGCGTTGTACGAATCGCTCTTGACCGTGTGAATCACCTCGCCCATGTCCGTCCAACCGTAGCCAGGCTTTGTCGGGTCGATTTCCTTGCTCGCCATAAAGCCCATGCCCGACGAGCGGATGCCCATCTCGGAACCGCAATAGTACATGCGGTATTCCCCGCCGATGTAATGAATGTCCGGCGCCCAGATGTCAATCATGTTCGGCGCATACTTGTAAAGCCACTGAGAAAACTTCGGCATGGCAGGTTCGCCGTTCTTCCAGTTCAGCGCGTCTTCGGAGAACTGCATGAGCATGTGGTTGTCCGTCGTGGCAAGCGCATAGCCGTCCTCGTAACGGATAATGTCCGGGTCATGCCCCGCCCAGCGAGTCTCCTTCGCGTACCAATCGGCCGCAAAGGCCGAATAAGCCAAAGTAAGCATTGCCGCAGTCGTTACGACAGAAGCCTTGCCAATCCCGAATTTCATTTTCCCTCGCTTTACCCATACACCACAAACCAAAAATACACTAAAAAGTTTCACCTTGCAAGCAAACATTTTCTAGCAGAACTAGAACATCACCCTGTACGGGATTTGCTTGTCGAAGCTACGGCCCTTGATGTCGCGATAACCCTTGCGGGCAGGCAGCATCGTATTGTCAGGACGGACAGCGCGCGATCCAATCGCAGTCGTTCCGGACGAGCTTGAAATTCCGATATCGCTCGAACTTGACTCAACCTCCGAACTCGAAGAATCTACGACAGGTTCCGGCAACTGGGCGGCCTTAAATTGGAATTTCTGGTTATCCGTTCCGGTGCGGACCCACGTAATCACAGGCATGCCCGTTTCCTTCGAGATGTTCAGCACGTCGCCCACAAAATCGCTATCGTAATCGCCATAAACGTAATAGCCCTTGTTCACAGACGCATTCTCGATGCGGATATTACAAGCAGTCTCGGATGTCTTGACCGTATCGAGCAATGCCTTGGGCGGGCAGTAATAGCGGCCGGTCGCAAAGTTCTTGAGCGTGTAATGGCGTGCGGAATCTCCCTTCGCAATCACCCAGAGTTGCGCGTCGGAAGACTCATCCGCCGGGCGCTGCACCACAATGCCATTCTCGTCTTCGAGCGCCATATTGCTATGCGTCACCATCAAGCGGTAGCCTCCTTCGGCAAGCGGAGCGTTATTCACCTTGTCTACACCCGTCGAGGTGCGCTTGATTTTCTGGATATTCGCATTTTCGTCATAATACAGGTAGTCAATATTCACGGAACGGCGGTAAGTCCAGCCGCCCGGAGAGTTCGCTCCATGATACATAAAATACCAGTGCCCGAGATACTTGAAAATTGCCTGGTGGTTCGTCTCGGAATTGTCAAGTTTGTCGTTGATGACGCCCTTCTGCGTCCAGGGGCCATTCAAGCTCGGCGCCATCGAGTAGTTCGTCGTGGAGGGGTACCCCGAAGCGTAACTGAAGTAGTAGTTGCCGCGGTATTTGTGCATCCACGGGGCCTCGAAAAAGTCCTTAATCTTGATGTCTTCGGGAGTGCTCGCGAGTTCGAGCATGTTTTCCTTGAGTTTCACGCGGCGGCCCGCATTCCACGAGCCCCAATACATCCAGATATCATCGCCATCGTAAAAAATCGCGGGGTCGATATTCAACGCCACGTCATTTTGCGTGTTGTCGGTCACCAGCGCATGCCCAAGTGCGTCCGTCCACGGTCCCGACGGATGGTCAGCAACAGCGACACCGATGGCAAAGCCTTCGCTCCCGTTTTCCTTGATGGTTCCGTGATGTACCGCCACATACCAGTAGAACTTGCCGTTACGGTATTCGCAATGCCCTGCAAATGCGCTCGCATTCGCCCACTTGAAGGTCTTCACGCTCAGCACAGCACCGTAGTCGTGATAGTTTTCCATGTCGTCGGTCACCATCACGTGCCAGTCGTTCATCACGAACGCCTTGTTGTTATTGCCCTGCGGGCCCTGCTCGTCATGCCCCGCAAAAATGAACAGGCTGTCGTGATACACGAGCGCCGCCGCATCCGCCGAATAGAACTTCGTAGTGAGCGGATTCGCCGCAAAACAAGCCACAGCCGCAAGCAACGCGATTGAGGAAACTTTATGCATAACAAGAACCTTTCTAGGAGATCCCCGCCTACGCGGGGATGACAATTAAGGTTAGAACATCACGCGATACGGGATTTGCTTGTCGAAGGCGCGGCCCTTCAGGTCGCGGTAGGCCTTGCGGGCGGGCATCTGAGAATCGTGGCGAATTGCACGCGGGGCAATCGCAGTCGTATTCGAAGAACTCGAGGTAATGCCAGAACCGCTGGAACTGGAAATCGGGTCGCCGCACGGTTCCTGAACGCAGACAACCTGCATCGGTTCAAAGATGAGATTCCCGAGAATCGCCTCGCCGGAAATTCCCGATGCCGTCAGGTACAGGTCCTTGACGCCGCGCAGGCCCATATCGCCCGAGCATTTCACCGCAGACCAGCCGCCGCCCATGAGAGAACTATTTGACAGGTCACATGTGAAGAGCGCCGTCCCGTCCTTCTTGCCATCGCGAATCACGATCTTACCCGAATAAGCGTTTTTCACCTGAAGGAAAACATTGCCGATATCCTTGAGCGAATCCAGCACCACATTTTCGAAAATTGCGTAGCCGCCGTCCTTGATGGCGAATTCATCGTCCGCCGTCAAACGCACGCGGATGCCGTTGTCAAAGCCGTTCGCGGGAATCGTATCGCGGATAATGCGCAAGAAATCGATACGGTCGAGTTCCGCAAAATTTCCGTTCGGCTGCGGCTCGATTTCGATGAAGTTGCCGCCACGCTTGAGCGTCGCAGGCACCATCACCACAGACTTTTCGGGGAACGTGCCCCAGGAACCTGTGGGCGGGAGCGTCACCGTCTGTGACTTACCATTCACCGTCACCTTGTGCTCCGCAGCCGCATCACCACCGTTGGCATAGCGATAACGCAGCAGGTAGTTTCCCGCCTGCATAATGTTCATCGGCAAGCGAATCTTGGAACCTGCGGTATTCACGTAAGCGAGATACTCCCCGTTCGAAGCTGTATTGCTCCGCGTAATCGCAAGGTCGCCCGACACCGCACGCGTCAGCGCGCCATGTTCGACTTCGGCACTCAAATAACGCCCGAGGAAGGGCTGTCCCATCTCAGCCCAGTTATCCTCGGTAAACACGACATCACGAATGTGAATATGGTTGTATTTGTCGCCATTCAGATCGTAGTAGTGATGCACAAAGCGCACTCGGTTCAAGTCCTGGAAGGCCTCGCCACCGCCCGGGCCCACGTAGCGTCCGTAGCGTTCCAAAAGAATCGTGCCACCACCTGTCGCCATATTGTAACCGGCGCGGTCCTTGTACGGGCCCGTCACCTTGTCAGCGCGACCGTAAGCCGTCTTGTAGGTAGTCTGCTCGATATTTGCGCCCTGCTGGCAGCACTTATCCCAAGCCGTAAACAAGAAGTACTGTCCATTATGCTCAATCAGGCTCGGGCCTTCTTCGGCACCACCGCTTTCCTTGCTCGTACGGCGAGCAATGTTGTAGACCGTCTTGTCGTCGCTCGCCTGGTAGCCCGTAGTCGCGTCCAACTTGATCAACTGAATGCCGAGCCCGAACGAACCGAAAGCCATCCAGTAATTGCCCTCGGTATCCTTGACCACGTCGGCGTCGATAGCGTTATACGAATCTGTCCCCTGCTTCGTATGGAAAACATGGCCATGGTCCTTCCAGCCATAGCCTGTTGTACCCGGCATAATCGAAGTCGTCGACTGGTAACCGATAGCCGAATTGCGCACGCCGAATTCCGACACGCAATAGTAAACGCGATACTCGCCGTTCATGTAGAAAAGGTCCGGAGCCCAGATGCCCTCGGTCTTGGGCGCGTAGGTATAGGCCCACTGCGGAATCTTGCTCACGGTCGACTTGTGGTCACGCCAAGTGTAGGCATCTTCCGATGTCCACAATTGCAGATTGTTATTGGTGCTCATGAGGGCGTAGCCGTCCTCAAAGCGAATCATGCTCGGGTCATGACCCGGCTGCAAGTTATCCTTCGCGTACCAATCGGCCGCAAAAAGGGCGGTGGCGCCCCAAATCGTCACCGCGAAACCAAACATTCCACGAAAACCAAATCCCATACACATATAGTACTCCCTGACGGTATACCCCTAATATACCTTTTATTTTCGAAAAAGTCAACAAAAATTTTTATTAAAAGTCCACATTTTAGCAAAAACTACTTAATTAGCAAGGTTTTTTCATGATTTTCACTAAATTTATTTGTCCACAATCACACTTTCATACTTTTTATCGCGCATATACTTGCGAAAGAATACTTTTTTACTACATTGCATCTCAAGCGAAAACCGGTTAGGTTATTTGCAAGAACAAAGTAAAAAAGGAAAAAATATGAAAAAACTCCTCGCAATCGCCGTCTTCCTGATGGCATTTTCCAACGCCTTCGCAGACTTCAACAAGCCGAACATTTTCGGCATTTACTTGGACGAAGCAACCGTGTTCCTCAAGGGTGATAACGCTCCGGATTTTGGAGACTATTCCTATTCCAACATTGTCCTTTCTTTCAATGCCTTGATCGGTGTTAACAACCGCTTCGGCATCCATACCGGTGCAGGCCTGTTGATCGGCTTCGCCAATTATGTCAATGGTGACGATGACACCGGCTTTGGCACCCACTATTCCAACGACGCTGAAGATGACGCATCCTTCGGTTTGGCTATCCAAGTCCCCGCAATGGCACGTTTCTACGTTTCCAATGCATTCTTCTTCGAAGCCGGCGCAACAATCGACGTCAACCTCTTCGAACAGTACTATTACGGCGCTGCCGGAGAATGGGAAAGCGTCGACGAACAGAAGCTCCTGAACGTCGAAATCGGCGGCGGCCTCGGCTTTACCCTTGGTTTCGGCCTTGAATTCTCCCTCAAGTACACCCACGGCCTGACCAACATGTACGAACACGGCGACGTCTCTAACTCCCGCCTGGTCGTCGGCATCGGCTACTGGTTCAACTACAAGTAGTCGAGTTTAACAAGTTTAAACGAGAAACGCCTCCGAGTCACTCGGAGGCATTCTTTTTTGCAAAAAAAATCCCCGGCGTAAACCGGGGACTTTTTCAAAACCTTCTATTGAAGATTACGTATGTGCGTCGACCCATTCAGCGTTCTTGCGGCAGGCGTCAACAGACTTTGCGAAAGCAGCCTTTTCTTCGTCGTTCATAGAAACTTCGATGATCTTTTCGACACCGTTTGCACCAACGACAACCGGCACGCCGCAGTAGAGGCCCTTCACGCCGTATTCGCCGTTCAGCTTGGCAGCGCAAGAGAACACGTTCTTCTTATCGAGGAGGTAGGCTTCTGCCATGTGCACGGCAGAAGTAGCCGGGCTGTAGAAAGCGGAGCCGCGGCCGAGGAGGTTCACGATTTCGCCACCGGCACCAGCGGTACGCTTGGCGAGTTCAGCAAACTTTTCCTTGCTCATGAGCTGAGAAACCGGGATACCACCGACAGTGACGCATTCCATGATGGAAACCATGGTGTCGCCGTGGCCGCCCATCACGAGGGCCTTCACGTCTTCGACAGACACGCCGAGTTCGTCGGCAACGAAGCAAGCGAGACGGGCAGAGTCAAGCACGCCAGCCATACCGATCACCTTGTTGGCCGGGAGACCGGACTGCTTCTGCATGTTGTAGACCATGGCGTCGAGCGGGTTCGTAATCACGATTACGAATGCATCCGGAGCGTTTTCCTTGATGGCTTCAGCGACAGTCTTGATAACGCCGCAGTTCTTGTCCAGAAGGTCGTCGCGGCTCATGCCCGGCATACGCGGGAAACCGGCGGTAACGATCACGACATCGGCACCCTTGATAGCAGAGTAGTCGGTAGAACCCTGAAGATCCACGGAGGAGTTGATGACAGAGCGGCCTTCCATGATATCGAGGGCCTTACCCTTAGGCATACCCTGAGTCTGCGGAATGTCGATAAGAACAACGTCGCCAAGATTCTTCTGGGCGATAACGAGAGCCATTGTACCACCGATTTGACCAGCACCAACAAGTGCAATCTTCTTTCTTGCCATGATTTTAACCTTCCTTTTAAGGTAATTAGAATTTTACGGAACAAATATAGCACTTTTTCGTGTTTCAGACAATGGAAAATCGCCCCTCGAAGCCGAAAAACGGAAAAAATAAGCTATGGCCGACCCCACTTCCAAGGGGGGAAGTCTCCCCCTGGTTCGCACTTCGTTGCTCTCCACCCCCTCGCCTAGGGGCACTGCCCCTAAAACCCCAAAATCAAACAAAAGAGCCTCACTGATTAAAAATGCCCACGGCTCCAGAAAGTAAACGAAACTTGGCAACTTGTTGCCTTAGTTGAGTTATGCTCTATGAGTATAAGCTCGCCTCGCTCACATGGATTCGGCCTTCGGCCTCTAATGTTCGCTCGCCGACTTACTTTCCTCCGCCTTTGGGCATGACTCTCCGACTGTCTTCCCGGCGAAAGCCGGGATCTCCTTTGATGCATGAAAAAGGAACGCTCCGCCTCGGCCTGCACCGCACGCTCACATGGCCGTTCCGGAATGTTCGCTTTGCGGTCAGGCACTCGCCTCCGCTTTCTTCAGCGGTTACTCTTCTGCTGTCGCGTTGCCCCTGTTCCGCCAGTTGTCATGCTGACGAAGGTCAGCATCGGCAATTTATTCAACCATTACACAGCGAACAGAATATCCATCCAATTTAGGGCCATACCCATTATTGAAAGTCTTCATAGACTTACTTGAAAAAGATGCACCACCTCGATACACGCGAGTTACCTGTTCTGTTGGAAAAAACCAATAAGCCCCATCATCTAAATCCGTAAATTTCGAGGTAGCATCGTCAACCCTAGCGCCAGCACCAATCAAGCTATAACCAGAATAATTGTACCCCCCAAAGGCTGTCGCTCGAACATCCTCGACACCATTTTTATTACCTTCAGCATGTACCACGATATAGAAATCATTGTACGTCAGAAGACGCCAACCAGCCGGGCAGATTCCCTGGTGGTTTGGCTTTATAAGGTCTGCACAGCTCTCGGTGTTACAACGGCTCGGCAATTGCATCATTTCGGCCCACTGGTACAAGCCTCCATATATTAGGCAATTGATAGAATCATTATCATAACAGTATCGTTCAATTTTGGAATCATCTTCTTGGTTCTTTTCACCATCAACCATTACACCGACATTCAGGTTTTGAGCCATAACATTTATCGTCACTTTTTTTCCACTGGTATCCTTTCCTGTGACAGCAAAATATTTGTATGTCCTAGAATCCCTAGGATCTTCTAAATCACTATAAGACATTCCGGGATTTAAATCCATTGGAATAACAAAACTGCTACTTGACTGCTCCGCCACGCTGCTGCTCGAAGCCACAATACTCGAAGAAGACTGCTTTACTTCTTCGCTACTGCTCGACTTCGGTGTGGCGCTTGAAGAAGAAGCCTTCACAGCACTGCTGCTAGAGTTATCTTTTTTCGCAGAAGAAGAAGACTGTTTGTCTTCGCTAGAAGTGGGCTTTGCCGAGGAGCTAGATTCCGTTGTCTTTTCAAGTGACGAAGACGATTCTTCGCTCGGGTCTGGAGCAGGTGCAGAGCTACTAGATTCATCACCGCAGGCGACAAACAAAACGGCAGAAAGCAACAACGCAGCAAAATATTTCACAGAAGACCTCCCGGAACCTCAAGAATTCAGACTAAGCAAATTTAATTTAATACCACACGGGTTGGAAATGCCTAACGGCATTTTAGAAAAAAAAGTTATATAAACTGATTTTACGTTAGTAAAATAAAATCCGTGTGGCACTTAAAAGCTATATTCTAATAAAAAAACAAATTATCATGCGTACTTTAGTCCTATCTGATATCCACGGTTCTGCTTTCGCCTGCAAGATGGCACTTTCTTACCTCGACAAGCTCAAATGCGACCGCATTTTCCTTTTGGGCGATCTTCTTTATCACGGTCCCCGGAACCCGCTGCCCGGCGGACACGACCCGCAAGGAGTTGTCGAGCTCTTGAGCCCGCTTAAGGACAAGATTACCGCCGTTCGCGGCAACTGCGACGCCGAAGTGGACCAGATGGTGCTGGGATTCCCCTGCCTCGCGGACTACGCCGAATTAGAAGAAAACGGACTGCGCCTATTTTTGAGCCACGGTCACCTGTACGACCCGTATCTGTTCAGCCACTACAAGGCCGACGTGTACTTCTCCGGTCATACACATATCTTTACCGCCGAAAAGAACGCCGATGGCGTCTACTGCCTGAACCCCGGCTCCACGAGCCTGCCCAAAGGCGGAAACCCGCCGACCTTTGGACTTTACGAAACCTCCGGTGAAGGCTCCACCACTCCCCCGCGATTCAGCGTGCATCACCTGGAAACCGGCAAGGAACTGGCTACCGTAGAAATTGTGCGAGAGTAGACCTTTTTTATGTTAAGCCGAAAGGGTCTTTAGCAATTCCCTTTTGGTTGCACCTAACGCAAAGAACATCTTGATCATCAGTTCCAAAGAAACGCTTGAATCAGCATGTTCCACTTTGGCATATCGAGACTGACTCGTCTTCGCTATGACCGCGGCAGAGACCTGCGTTTCGCCGAGAGCTTTCCGTTTGGCGACCAACGCCTTAGCCAAGGCAACCTTCATTTCAACAATCGCCATTTCAGCAGGACTCAACCCTAAAAAATCGTCGACATCTCCGACTTTCCACCCCTTCTTCTGCAGTCTTTCTTTCTTCAACTTATCCATAAACTAATCCTCCGCATCATAAGATTTCAAACGTTGACGACACAAGTCTAGGACCTCATCAGGAGTCTTGTTCGTTTTCTTTTCCGTCCACAGAATCACGACTATTGCATCCGTATCTATCCGATAGAACAATCTCCATATTTTATTTTCATCTCTAATGCGAAGTTCATGACAATGAACACCAATTGATGGCATCGGGCGACTCTGAGGAAGCGACAGATTCATTCCCGATTGCAGCATTCGTAATAGGTATCCGGTTTCTATCCTCGCTTTTTGAGATAACGGCGGTGTTTGCGGTTGCTCATGCAACCATACCAATGGTTTATGACTCGGACTCATAAAATATATATCAGATTTGACATAAAGTCAAGGGTTAAGGTGAATTTTTATACCCCCTATTACTATACACGCTTTTTTCAGGCGATTTATTACCAATTTCACGAAAATTTATTTCTTTTTACAAAATGAACAAAAAAGGAATCACGTTAGTGATTCCCAATCCGTGTGGTACCCCGGGGTGTTAGGGGGCGGAGCCCCCACCATAATTACTTTTTTAATGCCGAGAGGAATTCCTTGAGGCGGGCGTCTTTGGGGTTGTCGAAGATTTCTTCGGGGGAGCCGTCTTCCTTGACGTAGCCGTCGGCAAAGAACAGCACGCGGTTGGCGACTTCGCGGGCAAAGCTCATTTCGTGCGTCACCACGACCATCGTCATGCCTGATTTAGCTAAGTCCTTCATAATCTTGAGGACTTCACCGACCATTTCAGGATCCAGGGCGCTGGTGGGTTCGTCAAAAAGGATTGCCTCGGGCTGCATGGCCATGGCGCGTGCAATCGCAATGCGCTGCTGCTGGCCACCGGAAAGCTGTGCCGGATAATGGTCCGCTCTATCCAAAAGTCCTACACGGTCCAAAAGTTCCTTCGCGCGCTTTTCGGCTTCAGCCTTAGTCATGAGCCCCAATTTCACAGGAGCAAACATGATATTCTTGAGCGCAGTCATGTTCTTGAACAAGTTGAACTGCTGAAACACCATGCCCACGCGCTTGCGAATGTCCGGTTTCCACACGCCCTTTGCCAAAATGCTCTTGCCATCCAACAGGATGTCGCCACTCGTCGGAATTTCGAGCAGGTTCAGCTGGCGGAGGAATGTGGACTTGCCGCAGCCCGAAGGCCCGATAATCGCAATCACGTCACCGCGGTGGATGTCTAAAGAAATCCCCTTGAGAATCTGCTTATCGCCGTAGGCTTTGCAAAGGTCCTTGACCCGGATTAAAGTTTCTGCATTAGCGTTCATTTTTCTTCAACCTCTTTTCAAGCTTTGCAACGCAAGACGAAAGTCCTGCCACAAGGATAAAGTAGATGGCCGCTACAGCAAGGAGCGGAAGCATGGCCTCGTAGGTCATGCTGCGGATAATGTCACCACCACGGGTCAAATCGGTCAAGCCGATGTAGCCGCAAATGGAAGTTTCCTTGATGAGCGAGATAAATTCGTTCGTAAGAGCCGGGAGCGAATTCTTGAAAGCCTGCGGGTAAACGATGCTGTAAAGAATCGTGCGGAACTTGAGTCCGAGGCTGCGCCCCGCCTCAATCTGCCCCGGATCTACCCCCTTGATACCGCTGCGGATAATTTCGGAGACGTAGGCACCGGAGTTTACGCCGAAGGCCACGATTGCCACGAGAATCTTGTTCACATTCACCGACGAAAACACGATGTAGTAAATGATGAGCAGCTGGATCATCATCGGCGTTCCGCGAATCACCGCGAGGTACACCCTGGCAATTCCATTCAGAACCTTATGGCGGCCATTGAATTCGTTGCTGGTGCGGATTTGCGCAATCACAAAGCCAATCAAAATGCCGAGGAGGGCTGCAAAGAACGAAATAATCAGCGTGTTGCAAAGGCCTGTGACAATGAACTTCCAGCGGTCCTCTTTCACAAAATTCTTGTGCAGGTGATCAACGAAGGATTCTTCGCTCACAGCAGCCTCGTCACCGCGGACAATCACCACAATCTTCGAAAGCGTATACGGAGTCGTGAAGTTGATGGACTTCTTGCGTTCTTCGGTCACGGTAAAGCCTGCAAAACCCACATCGGCCTTGCCCGAAGAAACCGCATTGATAATCGCATCGAATTCGATATCCTGGATTTCAACCGTGCGGTTCATGAAGTCGGCAATATAGTTGACCACTTCGATATCGAAACCGGTAATTTTGGCGTTTTCGTAGTATTCGTATGGCGGGAACTGGGCGTTCGTTGAAAGCACCAGCTTCGGGCCTTCGGTCACTTTCTTCTGGTAATGGTAATTGCCGCTGCGATTGATGTAGGTGTTAAAGAGGGAATCGTAGGTTCCGTCCAGTTTCATCTGGGCGAGTGCCTGGTTCACCGTATCGAGCAGCGCTTCGTTGCCCTTCGCGACCACGCCCGCGTACATTTCTTCGACAAAGACTTCTTCGAGAATGCGGAGCGACGGATTCTGCCGCACAAAGGCCTTGGCCGGCTGGTCGTCACTCATGACCGCATCGATTTTCCCCTGCAACAGCGCCTGCACGGCATCGGCCAGTTTCGTGTAGCGGTCCACGTCAATTTTTGCCGTGTCGCCGCCGAAATCGGACGCGTAAATATCGGCGGTGTTGCCAATCTGCACGCCCACTTTTTTGTGGCCGAGATCGTTAATGCTGTGGACTTTGTTGGGGATTATCGCCTGCTTGCTTTCGCAAGAAACCAGGACGAGTGCGTAAAACGCGATAAGGATTGGGAGGAGGATTTTTCGCATCATTTTCACCTTAGCCCAAAATTTAGCCATCGCCAAAGCGCATGTCAATAATTCTTGTTATATTTAACGCATACGGGTTTATTAAAAAAACTTGTTTTGAGGAGAAAAACATGGGTATAAAAAAGTGTTTTGGGTATTTACTGATCTGTGTTGGTTTTGTAGCAGCCGCAACAATTACACCTAAAAAACCATCCCTGAAAGACGGATGTTACCAGATTGGCACCGCCAAGGAACTGTTCGGTTTTGCCGAAATTTTGAATCAGCGCTCTTACGACAATCCGGCCCTCGTTTGTGCAAAGCTCACCGACAACATCGTCATCAACAAGAACGTCTTGGATTCTTACGGTGATTTGAATCCTAAAGCGCAAGATCTTGTCGCCTGGACTCCCGTTAGCTTTGCAGGACTCTTTGACGGAAACGGCAAGACCATTTCGGGTCTTTATGTGAACGACACGACTTTAATGATGGTGGGGCTATTCTCGGGGGTTGGTTTCGCCGCCAATGGCGATAGCGCCGTTGTTAAAGACCTCGGCATCGAGGACTCCTATTTTTACGGTAAATATCAAGGAAATCGGGATCCCAATATAGGAAGTATCTTCGCTACCACCACCACCACTGCTGCCTATATAAAGATTTCCAATTGCTACACCAATGCGACAATCGAAGGCTGGGGTGTAATCGGTGGACTTGTGGGCTGGAACGGCAGTAAAATGATTATCGAAAACTCCCATAATTCCGGAAAAATCCGCACCAAAATTTCAGCCTCCGCAGGAGGACTAGTCGGCAATTCCGGTAACGACACGTTGTTTATCGTAAACAGCTACAACTCAGCCAACATCAAGGGCGGAGGTTCTGCTGCAGGCCTTGCCTCAACGACGAGAGTTTTACAAGTGAAAAACAGCTACAACTCCGGCAACCTATCTAGCGATGAATCCAGTGTTGCCGGTTTAATCGGCTCAATTCAAGGAATAGACCGTTACCCTAGAATCCCCGAATACTCAAACATCATCCAATCTTATAATACCGGCAAACTTTATTCCGCAACCGGAGATATCGGCGGATTAGTCACTACCGTCAACGGCACCGAACTGAACATCATCAACTCATACAGCGAAGGCGATTTTTCGGATAAATACATAGACTTCCAATACGGCTACGACGGACTTGTCGTAAAGATCAAGTCCAGCGAATTAAATCTCATCAACAGCTTCTATACGCAACAGACGATTGACTCAACAAAAAATCTTAAACCGTATTATCAGTGCGACACCAATTCAACCTGCAACATTATCAACTCCTACGCGCTTTCTGAATCGGGCTACAAGTACGATTATTCTGTCACCAGTAAGGAACTTGAAGACGGCTCTATCGCCTTAAAGCTCCACAATTACAAGAACGACAGCATCGGCATAGACGGTTCCATCTGGGGGCAAAATGTCGGCAAAGACGTCCATCCGCTGTATACGGGCGTAGTCGAATTCAACACGGTCGAAGCGCACATCACCCCCACGATTCCCGCCCTGGTCGACGGTTGCTACGAAATCGGTAACGCCGACGAACTCTACGGATTTGCCGCAGTCGTGAACGGTACAGACTCGACCTCGGCCAAGCCGAGCGCCTGTGGCAAGCTTACGGCAGACATCGTTGTAAACGAACGTCTGATTATTGACGGCAACTACATTAACGAACGCGGTCGCCGCCTAGCCGAATGGACTCCTATCAACGATTTTGAAGGTATTTTCGACGGTCAGAACCACATTATCTCGGGTCTCTACAACTACCAGCCCAAAGGAGATTCTGTCGGATTCTTTAACCACACCGGCAAACAGTCTATCACGAACAAGGTCGAAATCAAGAACCTCGGATTCAAGGACTCCTACGTTAAAGGCATCACCGTCGGAGGCTTTGTAGGTAGAGCTCACTCTTCGATCGAAATTTCCAATTCCTTCTTCGAAGGGATTATCGAAGGCGATTATACTTCTGGATTTATTGGACATGCGAGCGAATTCAACTCGTCCAGCAAGCAAAAGGCCCTTTTATCTATCAAGAATTGCCACAACAGAGCAATCTTTAACACTCAATTCTCTGCCGCAGGTCTTGCACAAAACGTCGACAACTACAAGGAAGTTCGTATCGAGAACTGTTCCAACACAAGTAAGCTCCTATCCAAAAGAATCCCCACTACGTATGGACTTATCGCGTATTTCAGCAGGAGCAATGTTTCTATTGTCAACTCGTACAACGCAAGTTCTGTAATCGACCCCACCTACTACAACGGATTCGTCGGATTTTTTGTGGGCCACTACAACGGCGAAACGATTGCCATCAGAAACTCGTACGATGTGGGCGACCTGTCCAAGAAATTTTTATTCAAGGGACTCCTCTACAACGAAGTTAACGAAGACTTCCTCACGATTGATCATTGTTTCTACCGTACCGATAGCATTAGCAATAATGCAGGTTCCCCCGCAACCCTAGAGGAATTCGAAAACGGAACTATTGCCGCCGAGCTGCACAACTATAAAAAGAACGGCGTCGACGGCTCTGTTTGGGGACAAAATGTGGGCACAGACCCCATTCCCACTTTAAGCGGGACAATCAAGGGATACTCCCCCACGATTTTCAAACTGGTCCTGCACACTTTCGAAGGCGATACGGTCGAATACGTCGACTACTATGTAGAAGGGCACAAGATTTATCCGCCCAAGCCTGAACGCGACGGATACCTGTTTGCAGGCTGGTATGACAATGAAAAACGGGAAGGCGACGCTATTCTTGCGATTAACACCAAGGACAGCGGCGATATCAACTTGTACGCAAAATGGTTCGAATTAAAGACTCCTAAACTGGTTGACGGCTGCTTTGAAATCGGAACCGCCGAAGAACTTTACCAGTTCGCCTACTATGTAAACGACACCACCCGTACAAACCTCAAGGAACCCCTTTGCGCTAAGCTCACTGCCGACATTGTCGTCAACAAGAATGTCCTCGCCTCTACCGAAACGCTGAACGAAGACGCCTCCAACTTTATCAGATGGGAACCGATTCAATACTTCGGCGGAACATTTGACGGTCAAGGACATTCCATATCGGGACTTTACTTTTACGATATGCAATACTACAAGAATGTAGGTCTGTTCGGATCAATCAATTCTTACGATTTCGATGTGTGGAAAGGCACAGACACCACCACAATCAAGGACTTGACACTCAAGGATTCTTACTTTGAAGCGATGGAAAACGTGGCGGGTATTGCCGGACAAATCACAAGATTGGTCACCGTATTTGAAAATGTCCACAACGAGGCACTCGTCAAGGCGGGCCAATATGCAGGCGGTCTAGTTGGCCGTACGGAATACAATGGGTATCCCGTCGTTTTGAATTCGAGCAACAAGGGAAACATTCATGCCGTTTCGGGCACAGTCGCCGGCCTTGTCGGCTATAGCTTAACGGGAACCCGCATCAAGAACTCCTACAACGCCGGAAATATTTATGGCGGAGGCTCAGGCGGCCTAGGCGGCTACATTGCAGGCGACTTGATGGATGACGACAACGGCTATTCCCTGATTGAATTTTCATACAATTCAGGCCTAATTAGCGGCGAGACCAATGTCGGAGGCCTTTTCAGCACATGCAAGCCATGTAAACTTATCCAGACCGCAAACGAAGGCACCGTTATTGCCGAATACGGATTAGGAGGCCTGTCCGCAGAATTGACGGGAGACATCTACAACTCGTATAACGCTGGTAAAATCAAGGCTGAAACCGAAATTGGCGGACTCGTCGGACATGCGAACTCCGTCAACATTACCAATTCGTTTAACACGCAAGAAATCCCCTCCGGCAATTATAACAATGGCGGAGTTATCGGCGATTACGAAGGTTACCTTGTACAGAACGTTACAAACTCCTTCTTTATCAACGCCGACCCCGACAACAATTTCCAGCAGATTCAAGTAACCGCAAAGGATTTTGCTGACGGCACCGTGCTGAAAGCTTTGCAAGATTATACGGACAGCGTCATTGACGGAAAATGCTGGATTCAGAATATCGGAAAAGACGCTCACCCTGTTCTTAAGGGGATGACCATCATCGCCATCAGTTCTTCGAGCGAAACATCTTCGAGCAGCAGCGAGGCAAAGTCTTCAAGTTCTTCTGTCAAGGAAACGTCCAGTTCGTCCGAAGGAGCGAAATCCAGTTCCTCTAAAGAACCGAAATCTAGCTCGTCCGGCAAGAACTCCATTGTCGAGAGTCTTGTATTGGACTTCCACTACAATCTGTCCATCGACCACAGAATCATCTCGATTACAGGCGTTCCCGCCAACACTCATGTCGCCTTGTTCGACATGAATGGAACGCTTGTAGACTGGAAGCTGACAAAATCTAACGGTGCAACGCTTGCCGCACCTCGCTCCGGACGCTATATTGTCCGAATCAAGGCGCAAAACCAAAGCGTCATCGTAAAATAAAGCGACGGCTTAATAAATCAACTTCATTTCATCTACAATGAGCGTAGCACCTGATACGCCCTTGTAGTGATTTCCGTCGGCGCTGGAGGCGAACACCACGCGAATGTGAGTCACGGGTTCTTCTCCTGTTCCCTGCACAAGACCGTTATTGATAGCGGACTTGTTCGAAGACTTCAACCTAGTATCAAAAGTGGAAGAATTTTCGATGGGAGATCCTTCAAGAGGCACGCCGTACTTGAGTTTCAGGCGAAGCGTGCGCATGCCATTTTCATCGGGTTCCGAAACGCTTACTACGTCCGGATTTTCGCGGCCGGAGTTGTCAGCCTTGGTGGAACGGAACCAAGCCGAGGCCACCAGCGTGTTGACATCGGTGGACTTGCGGTTCACATTCTTGTTGCCGGTGCGGTTTTCGAGCAGAATATAAATGTCGCAGCTGTCGCCCTTGCCTTCGTAGCTAAACTTGACTTCCATGTATTCGGGCCTTGCCGCAAAAGGCTTGCCAAAATCCAGAAGTTCATTGCCATCGGGCCAAGTCGAAGAACTGGCCATCGAAAGCGTGCCCACGCCATTAGGGTTAAAGTCGGCCGTATAGAGGCTTCCGCTTGCAATCTTAGTAAGAGCAGAACCGGTTTTAATCATTGCACCAATCATAGAGCCCGAAGTTTTCTTTTCGGTGGTTGTCAAAATCGTATTGGCGTTGCCCCAAATAGAATCCGGCGAGACATCATTCTTGTTCCAGGAGTTGAAATTTTCGCCCGGCAACTGGTAGCCCGCCTTCACCGAATAAGTGACGCTTTCGTCGTCTTCATTCGTCACCTTGACCTGCACGCCCGCGCCAAAATCGTAGGACTCGCCCACGGTCACACTAGCCTCAGCACCTTCCGAAAGTTCCATCGCCGAAAGTTCAAGGGCGGTTAAATCCGTACGGAAGGCAAGATCGTCTACATGAATAGACTTGCTTTCTTCATCGATGACGGCATCTTTTCCGGCAATAGAAAGTGCTAGAATCTTGGGGGTCTCGGCAGAGCCGGGTTCACCAGATTCCGAAGAACTCGATGTGGCCGCAGAACTATCTGGCTCGTCGGATTTTTGAGAGCTGCTAGAAGATTCCTTGGACTCCGAGCTGCTGGACTTGTCGCTCTTTTTAGAGTTGCTCGATTTACCTTCTGCAGAGCTGCTGGACTTGGCCGAAGAACTGCTAGATTCAGAACCACTTTCCGGCTCCACATTCGGGATATTGAAAGTCAACTGCCAAACGGACTTTTTACCGCTTTCAGAAACCACCACCACATAAAGCACATGGCTAGAAGGAATCTGGATTATTTCGCCTTCTTCAATAGTATTCTTGGAATACTTCACCTTATTGGCAAGCGAATCGAGCCCCGCAGAATCCGTCGGGAAATTCTTTATCTTGCCCTCTGCCAAGTGGAGAGTGGCAAAATGACTTAAATTGAGTTCTTCTATAGTCACCGATTCCCAAGTTTCAAGCGAATCGGGAACATCCACCAAGTCAAATTCGATGCGGTGTTGCTCCGAGTAAATCGCCGGAGAGCCGTCTTGCTCGGCAACGGCAATTTCTTTAAGTTCGCGATAATCCGAAGTATCAAAAGTGTCGTAGTCAGCGGAGCATGCGCCAAGAACAATCATCAAAGCAAGGAAAATCCATTGTTTCATATTAGCACACCTCACTTATTAAAAGAAATAAACCAGCGAAAAATCCAAAGCCAGCAAATTGATCTTGAAATTCACGATGTTGTAAAGAAATTCGCTACGAGATTCTCCGTTTTCTTCAATATCCATATACGAAGATGTCAAGCCCAAGAGCCCCACCGAAGTTTCAAAGGCCAGGCGACCAAGCACCATAATGCTCAAGCCCGGATTGATGCCAAAATCAAAAGTCCATCCATGATTTTTAGTCTTGGACATTTCTTCATCATCGTCGGTTTGTGAAATCCCGTAGGAATATTCCACCTTCAAAGAAGTCTCATTAAAGAAATAAATGGTCTTGGAATCAAAAACTTTCAAATAGTTTTTCAGGAACGGCTGTACAAAGAATCCGTTGCTCACATACTTACGATGTTCCTTGACATCGGCAATGTCTTCGAGAATGGAAAAATCGATATCCATATAAGTACGGCTATACCCCACTCGAGCTCCAATGGCTGCGGCATCCCGGAAAAAATAGCCTCCAAAAGCTTCGACTGTAAAGGTATACCCTTCAGCCTTGTAAATATCGCCAAATATCACATTCAAGGCATCTTCATCGGATTCTCCCTGCAGCAAGAACAAAGTCGCTCCCGTCAAAATGTTTCCACGGTGAATCGATTCGTCTTCATGAACGGCATATAGATTTGCAAGGAGCCCGCCCTTTTCGGCAGAAGCTGATTTTGCCGGAGCGGTAGCTGTTGAATCAGCAGAATTTGCCGCAAAAACCTGTGGCACAAAAATCGACAAAAAAAAGACAAATAGAATCCTGTACATCATAGTGGACAAATATAACTAATATTTACAATCGGTTCGGTTTTATTAAATACTATATTATGGTTTATGCATTACACTCCATACCGAGACTTACTGCTGAAAATTTTCCCGAATTACCTGAAGGTGCGCAAACTCCCGCTGAATGGCGGCATGAGTTGCCCGAACCTGGACGGCACCAAGAGTTTTTCGGGTTGTAGCTATTGCAATAACAGGAGTTTCAGTCCGGTATTCGACCAGGCGAAGGTTTCGATTCAGGAACAGCTCGACAAGTTCGTGCCGCGCCTCCGTGAAAAGTACCCGAATGCAGGCATTTTGGCTTACTTGCAGCCGTACACGAATACGCACGCGCCGCTGGAGCACCTACGCGGAATCATCGACCCGATTATCAAGCACAAGGAAATTGCTGGGCTTGCCATAGGCACGCGCCCGGACTCTCTCGAAGACGACAAGGTCGCCTATCTTGCCGAACTTAATCGCAAGAAACCGATTATCGTGGAAATCGGCCTGCAAACCGCAAACGACTTGACGCTTGCCGTCATCAACCGCAGGCATACCCTCGCCGAATTCGAAGATGCCGTCAAACGCTGTCAGGCGGCGGGACTCACTGTTACCACGCACGTGATCGTAGGGCTCCCCGGCGAAACCATGGAAGATTTCAAGCACACCGCCCAAGTGGTGCGCGACTTGAAACTCGCCGCGGTGAAGATTCACCCGCTGCACATCGTGGCGGGCACCGTAATGGCGCAGGACTACGCGAACGGAGAAATCAAACTCCTGAATTTTGAAGAATACTGCGAAGCGGTCGCCGAGATGATCAAGATTATCGGCTTTGAAACCGCCATCGAGAGATTTAGCGGCGAAAGCCCGAGCGACATGCTCATCGCCCCCGACTGGTGCGGCGAAAGGGACAAAATTATCGCTACTGTAGAAAAATTACTCGACAGCGCCAATTAAGTCATTTGAAAAGGCGATTCCCGGTCAAGCCGGGAATGACAAGTCATAAGAAATTCTTATATTACAAAAGAATGAAACAGATTGAAGACTACATTATCTCTGTTCCGGATTTTCCGAAGCCGGGGATTCTTTTTCGCGATATCACGGGGATTCTCAGTGACGCCGACGGTCTAAAGCTCACACTCGAAGCTTTCTACAAGATGCTCGAAAATGTCGAATTCGATGTCGTCGCCGGGCTCGAAGCCCGCGGATTCCTATTCGGGGTTTCGGTTGCGGAGCATTTCCACAAGCCATTCATTCCCATACGCAAAAAAGGCAAACTCCCCCGCGAAACCGTCGAGGTCTCTTACGATCTGGAATACGGCCAAGCCACTATGGAAATCCACAAGGACGCCCTCAAGCCCGGACAACGTGCGATTATCGTAGACGACCTGCTTGCAACTGGAGGGACAGCGAAAGCAGCCGCCACGCTCATTGAAAAATTAGGCGGCAAGGTGGAGCTCTGCGCCTTTGTGATTGAACTTTTTGACTTGCACGGGCGTGAAGCGCTCAAGGGTTACCGGGTGGAATCGCTTACCAGGTTCCCAGGGCATTAAATAATCGGTTTTAGTTGAAAAGGAGATCCCCACCTTGGTGGCCATGCGCACAAAGCACTAAAAGTGCTAAGTGCTGTCCGCCCGCCTTCGCGGGGATGACAAAAGAAGAAGGGAAAATGCAAGAGAACAATAAAAAATCATTCATGTACAAGGCCGGTCGTGAACTCAAAAAAGAATTTTTCTTTCTTGACAAGTTCTTCAAGTTGAGTGACAACCAGACCAACATCCACACCGAAATTCTGGCTGGTCTCATGACTTTCATGACCATGGCCTACATTCTGGCGGTGAACCCCGAAATCCTTTCGGCCGCAGGAATGCCCAAGGGTGGCGTTTTCATCGCCACCGTCATCGCGGCCGCCGTCGGTTCTGCCCTCATGGGCTTTGTCGCGAAATACCCCTTTGCACTTGCCCCGGGCCTTGGCATTAACGCCTTCTTTGCCTACACCGTGGTGCTGAGCATGGGCTACAGCTGGCAATTCGCCTTGCTCGCCGTCTTTGTCGAAGGCCTCTTGTTCTTGATCCTCTCAGTCGTGCCTGTACGCGAAAAACTCTTTAACAGCATTCCCCTTTCGCTTAAATCAGGCGTCGCGGTCGGCATCGGCATATTCATTGCCTTTATCGCCTTGCAGGGCGGTAAAATCGTCGTCGCGAACAACGCCACCATCGTAGGCCTCATCAACTTCCACATGGTCGACATGCACACCAGCGGCATCTGGGCAATTCTTACCCTGTTGGGCATTATCATTACCTCGGCCTTCTTGATTAAAGGAATCCGCGGCGCCATCCTGCTTGGAATTTTTGCGACCTGGCTGCTCGGCATTGTCACCGAATTTGTTGGAATCTACGTTCCGAACCCGGAAGCCGGATTCCATTCCGCGATTCCGCAGTTCGGCGATTACCTGCAGACTTTGGACCGTTCCTTCCGCGAATTCGGAATCACCTGCGGTGCGCTTTTCCATCCTGAATCCTGGACGCTCACCCAAGGCGATGCGATTGTCGGCCAAGGATTTTCGCTTTTCAAGTCGCTGGACTTCTTTGTCGTGATTTTCGCGTTCTTCTTTGTAGACCTGTTCGATACGCTGGGCACCCTGATTGGAGTTTCGTTCCGTGGCGGGTTCCTGAAAGAAGACGGCAAGCTCCCCCGCATTTCTAAAGCGCTCAGTTGCGATGCTATCGCCACCTCGATCGGAGCCATCTGCGGAACCTCGACCACGACTACCTACGTAGAAAGCGCCGCCGGTGTCGCCTACGGCGGAAAGACTGGCCTCACCGCCGTCTCGGTCGCTCTATTCTTCTTGCTTTCGCTCCTTTTTGCCCCCGTCTTCATGGCGATTCCGGGCTTTGCAACAGCCCCCGCGCTCATCATGGTCGCCTACTTCATGATGACCTCCATCGCCAAAATTGACTGGACAAACCCGAGAGAATCGATTCCCGCCTTTATCTGCATGATTGCCATGCCGCTCACCTATTCCATTTCGGACGGCATCATGTTCGGCGTTATTTCTTACACCTTAATAAACGCCCTCACCGGCAAGATCAAGAATGTCCACTGGGTCATGATTGTGCTCACCGTGATATTCTTGCTCAAGTACGCTTTGATGTAGAAACAGAACTTAGAGCTTAGTTGGTTGAGCTTAGAAAATTTTATATTTGCACGCGAAAAAACAAAAGGATTTGCAAATGGCACAAAACAAGAGCAACGTGAAAACGAATTCCGGCAAAACATCTTCTGCCAAGAAAGGCACCCAGACCAACATGTGGACCGGCCGCTTCGCAAGTGGCATGGCGCAGAGCATGGTGGACCTGAGCTTCAGCCTGCAATTCGACGCCGAACTCATCGAAGAAGACATCGAAGGCAGCATCGGCCACGGCAAGGGCTTGGTGGAATCCGGCGTGCTCAGCAAGGCCGACTACAAGAAGATTTGCGATGGCTTGGCCAGCATCCTCAAGGACTACAAGACCGGCAAGAACCTGTGGCAGGAATCTGACGAAGACATTCACATGGCCGTAGAACGCGTGCTCACCGAACGCATCGGCGCCCTCGGCAAGAAGATCCACACGGGCCGCAGCCGTAACGACCAGGTCTGCACGGACTTCAAGCTTTACATGCGTCACCGAGCCGCCGAAATCCGCGCCCTCGAAGTTTCTTTGATGGAAACGGTCCTCGACCTCGCCAAGAAATACTTCGGCAAGATGATGCCGGGTTACACGCACCTGCAGCAGGCACAGCCGATTTACTTCAGCCATTACCTGATGAGCATGTTCTTTGCCGTGAGCCGCGACGTAAAGCGCCTCGACAACTTCTTGGAACTGCACAGCGAACTTCCGCTCGGTAGCGGTGCCATGGCCGGTTCTGCATTCCCGTACCACCGCGCCCTCGTTGCAAAGGAACTCGGATTTAACGGCGTTAGCCCGAACAGCATCGACGCCGTGAGCCACCGCGACATGATGCTCGAATTCGAAGCCGATCTCGCCATCATCGCAAATACGATGAGCCGCTACGCCGAAGACTTTGTGAACTGGAGCACCAGCGAATTCGGCTACCTCACCCTGCACGACGCCTTCTCCAGCGGTTCCTCGATGATGCCGCAGAAGAAGAACCCGGATTCCATGGAACTCATCCGCGGAAAGTCCGGCCGCATGCTCGGTAACTTCAGCGCCCTCTACACTCTGGTGAAGGGAGCCCCGCTCAGCTACAGCCGCGACCTGCAAGAAGACAAGGAACCGGTATTCGACTCCGTGCATAACGTGAAGGTGATTCTCCGCGTGATGAAGGAAGCCTTGGAAAGCGCTCGCTTCAACTTCGACAAGATGCACGCGAAGATGCTGCCGGCGCTGCTGGCCACCGACCTCGCTGATCTTCTGGTCGAATCCGGCGTGCCGTTCCGCGATGCCCACCACGTGGTCGGTAGCCTGGTCGGCGAAGCCGCCCGCCAAGGCCTCGAATTCACGGACCTCTCCGACGAGGCCTGGGCCAGCGCCGGTGTCCCGAACGTCAAGCAAATGAAGAAGACGCTCACTTTCGAATACAGCGTTTCTCGCCGTAACATCGAAGGCGGCACAGGCCCCAAGTCCGTCAAGCAGCAGTTCGGCAAGGCCGAAGCCATCTTGAAGAAGTTCAAGAAGTAATTTCTGAACAAATGAAATTCAAAAACCGGGTTCCACTAGGAATCCGGTTTTCATTTGGAGTTTTTTTCAAAAAAAAGAACCCGTTTCCGGGTCCCTTTTTGAATTTCTTTACAAAGAAACTAGCAGCCGAGCTTGGCGGAGAGGTAAGCTTCGAGTTCGTCGATCTTGACCAGTTCCTGCTTCATGGAGTCACGTTCGCGAACGGTCACGTAGCCGAGCTTTGCCGGATCGGATTCACCTTCGCCCACGGTGTCGAAGTCAACGGTCACGCAGAACGGCGTGCCGAGTTCGTCCTGACGGCGGTAGCGCTTACCGATGGACTGAGTTTCATCGTATTCCACGTTCCAGCGGTTGAGGAGCTTCTGGTAGAGTTCTTCAGCCTTGGCCTTCACCTGGCCCTTCTTCACGAGCGGGAGAACGGCAACCTTCACCGGAGCAATCTTCGGGTCAAAGTGGAGCACGGTACGTTCATCGTTTTCGAGCTTTTCGACTTCGTAAGCGTCGCAGAGGAGCACGAGAAGCAGACGTTCCACACCGAGGGACGGTTCCACAACGTACGGGATGTAGCGCTTGTTCTGGACCGGGTCAATGTATTCCTGCTTGACCTTGGATTCGTTCTGGTGCTGCGTCAAATCGTAGTTCGTACGAGATGCAATACCCCAGAGTTCGCCCCAACCGAACGGGAATTCGTATTCTACGTCAGTCGTGCCGTTGGAGTAGTGAGAAAGTTCTTCCTTGGCATGTTCGCGGAGGCGGAGCTTTTCCTTGTTCACGCCGAGATCGTTCACGAGCCAGTCGAAGCAGTACTTGCGCCAGAAGTTGTACCAGTCAAGTTCGGTGCCCGGTTCGCAGAAGAATTCAAGTTCCATCTGTTCGAATTCGCGAGTACGGAAGATGAAGTTACCCGGAGTGATTTCGTTACGGAAAGACTTACCGATCTGACCGACGCCGAACGGAATGCGCGGGCGGACGTTATCGACAATGTTCTTGAAGTCAACGAAGATACCCTGAGCGGTTTCCGGACGGAGGTACACCTTGTTGCCTTCGCCTTCAATCACGCCGATTTCGGTCTGGAACATCAGGTTGAATGCGCGGGGCTTGGTCCAATCGGTCTTGCCACAGGTCGGGCATTCAATCTTGTTGTCCATCATCATCTGGTGGACTTCGTCAAAATTCTTGCCGGCGCAGCAGCCTTCGCCGAGTTTGTCTTCCAAAAGTTGGTCGGCACGGAAACGTTCGTGGCAAGCGAGGCAGTCGACCAGCGGGTCAGAGAAGTTACCCACGTGGCCAGAAGCCTTCCAAACGCGGGGGTTCAAGAGAATAGAGCTGTCGAGACCGAGCACATCCTGGCGGCTGGTGACGAACTTCTTCCACCAGAGGTTCTTGATGTTGCGCTTCAGTTCCACGCCATACGGACCGTAGTCCCAAGTGTTGGCGAGGCCGTCGTAAATTTCGGAGCCGGGGAAAATGAAACCGCGGCGCTTGCAGAGGGAGATGATGTCCTTAAGGGCATCCTGAACTTTCTTTGCCATTATATAATCCTTTATCGACTAATTTTAGCCGGACTAGGAACCTACCTGGATGATAGGCCCTGACGCGCGCAAATTTAGAAAATTATACAACTCCGATAAGACTAATTTCGCCAAAAAACGCAATATATGCACACAGCAACGTACACTTTTATTTACGCAAGGAAAATAAAAGTTTCAAAATCAAGCGAAAAATATTATATTGCTAAAATCTATGAAATTGCTTGTACCCCTATTGTTTTTAGTTATACCTTTTTCTGTTTGGGCCTACGAAGAAATTGTATTCGCAGATGATATTGCTGAAACCGAAAGCGAATTTACAGGCAACCCGATAGTCGACGAAGCCGACGCCGGTAATAACGAAAAAGCAGCCAACGAAGTTGCTGCCGCCTATTCTGATATTGAAGCAGACAGTTCCGACAACGCTTCTGAAATGAGTCAAGAAGAAGCCGATGCAGAACTTGCCGCAGACATGGGCTCTGGCGATTCCGCAGAACTCAAAACGCTCCCCAAATTGACGCTTGACATGACCACCGCCTTTGTGCCTACAGCAAGCCGCCGTATTTCGGCTCCTTATGGCATTCGTACCTACCGTATGCACCGCGGTGTCGACATGGGACTTTGCCACGGTGAAGACCGCACCATTGTGGCCGCCTTTACAGGGGTTGTCACCAAGGTCCGTAACCAAGGCCGTCGCAAAGGCTACGGCAAGTACGTGATTTTGGACCACGGTAATGGTCTCACCACTTTGTACGCTCACCTCGCCAGCTGGAAAGTGAACGTCGGCGACACTCTGCAAGCCGGCGATACGATTGGCGTAGGCGGTAACACAGGCCGTTCCTTCGGTGCACACCTGCACTTTGAAATGAAGTACCACGGAAACTACATCGATCCGGCTACGATTTTCAACTTCGAAGAAGGCACATTCCAGAGCGCCCTCATTACAATTGAACCGCAAGAAATTCTCGCTGTCGAAGAAGGTTTCCAGAAGGAACTTTCCAAGCACCGCTACTACAAGGTAAGAAGCGGCGACTGCCTCGGCAAAATCGCCCGCAAGTACGGCATTTCTGTCACACGCCTCAAGCAGCTGAACGGCATCAAGGGCAACACCATTCGCCCGGGCCAAGTGCTCCGCTGCTCGTAAACATGCTCCCCATTCACTTTGCCCCTCTCCAGGGATTTACCGAATCAGCCTATCGGCTAGCCCACAGCAAGTTCGCCCCTGGAATCCATACCTATTACACACCGTTTCTTAGGTTGGAAAAGGGCGAAGTTCGAGCCAAAGACCTCCGCGATTTGCAAACGGAGCATCCCTACCACCTGGTACCACAAATCATTGTACGCGATGTCGAAGAATTCAACCTTTTGACTAAGGCTGTTACAGAGCTTGGTTTCAAGGAAATCGACATCAACATGGGTTGCCCTTACCCCATGCAGACCAAGTCGGGCCGAGGTTCTGGAATACTCCCCCATCCCGAAAAGGTCCGCGAAATTCTCGACGCCATAAACCAAGCCGCCGCAGAACCCGCAGCAGCAAGCGCCCCCAAGTTCAGCATCAAGATGCGACTCGGGCTTACCTCCCCAGAGGAAAGCCTGCAACTGCTACCGCTCCTGAACAGCGCTTCCCTCGCCCACATTACCCTTCACCCGCGAATCGGAATCCAGCAGTACAAGGGCGCGCTTGACTTCGAGACTTTTGACAAATTCTACAGCGAATGCAAGCACCCGCTGATTTTTAACGGTGACATCACCGACCTCAAGCAGATTCAGTATATCGAGACTCGCTACCCGAAACTCGCGGGAATCATGATTGGCAGGGGCCTCCTCGCGAACCCGGTTCTCGCCGCCCAGTACGGCGGACTCCCCTGCGGAACCGCGACAGAAACGCTTCTCAAAATTCACGCCGACATCGCGGCCGACTACGCCCGCCGCTTGCAAGGCAACGCCCAAATTCTAGACAAAATCCGCCCCTTCTGGACGTATGCGGACCTTCCTAAAAAGATTCGCAAGAAAATTGAGAAATCCAGGACCTTCGAAGAATACCTCGAAGCCGTCAATGAACTCGGCTAACTGATTTCGCTTAGCCGTTCTCGGCCGAATCCACCGGCACCAAGCGCTTATAAGTCTTGTCGATAAAGATGGCACCAAGCGGGGCCGTAACCATAATCGCCACCGCAGCAAGCGTCAACACATTGTTGCCGCAGGCAAGCCCAAAGCTTAAAGGTACGCCACCGATAGCCGCCTGGACAGTCGCCTTGGGCACGTAAGCCAGCATGCAGAACAAGCGTTCCTTTTTGTTCAGCGGAGTACGCCACATGCAAATAGCCACGCCAGCCATTCTAAAGAACATGGCTCCAAGCACCACGAAAATCGCACCTATTCCAGCCGTAAACGCATAAGCCACATCCAAGGTGCTACCCACCAGCACAAACAAGATGATTTCTGCCGCGACCCAAAACTTGGTGAACTTGCCGCTGATGCGTTTTGCAAGCTCCGGGTGTTTACCGTAAATGCAGGCAGCAATCGCCACCACCGCAATCATGCCGCTGAACGGCACCACATGGCTAATATCATGTTCCAATTCGTTCAGCAAGAAGGCGAAACTCAAAATGATCAGCACCTTGACCGTATCGCGCATGTGCTTGTGCTTAAAGAACCAAACCAGCGCATAACCGCAGGCCACTCCCACCACAGCACCGAGGGTTATGGACACCGGCACCGAAAGAAAGCTCGTCGCCGACACGCTCTCGCCCTTAAGCAAAGCTAGGAAAGCAGCAAAAGTCACCAGCACATACACGTCATCAAGCGAAGCGCCAGCCAGAAGCATCTGGGGAATCCCCCGTTTGACGCCGCGATTTTCCTCGCGCATCTTGAGCATGCGCGGCACCACTACCGCCGGCGACACCGCCGCAATGGCCGAACCCATGAGAGCAGCCTCCCAATAAGTCACCCCCATCAGCGACGGCGCAAGAAGCACTACGCCCAAAATTTCCACCGACGCCGGAACAAAGCACATCATCAAGGCCGAACGCCCAATCCGCTTGAATTCCCGCATATCAAGGGTCAACCCCGCACGCGTCAGGATTATGACCAACGCAAGCTGTCTCAAGTCCGCCGAAATATCCAAAAAAGCCGGCCGAAGCAGGTTCAGAGCATGGGGGCCGAGAATAATCCCCGTCAGAATCATCCCGAGAATACTCGGAAGCTTAAGCTTGACAAAAATCGAGCCTAAAAGTAACCCCAACAAGAAAATAAGCGCTAGAGACGTCAACATAATGCAATTTTCGGAGCCAAAGATAGAAATTCAACTATATTTTGGCATAAGAGCGAGAAAATACAATATGAAACACGGATTTTCATTAATCGAAATTTTGGTCGTTATCGTCATTCTCGGCGTACTCGCCGGGATCGGCGCCCCAAAGCTTATGGGATTCACCGAAAAGACCAAAGAAAAAGCTGACTTAATGAAGCTGTATTATCTACGTGACGCTCTGAACAAGGCTTTAATATCAAGCGGCGAAGCTTTATATAATAGCCCCTATTTATCTAAGGGCGATGATTCAACCAATATTAAAAATCGAGACAAGTTAAAACAATACTTGGAAAAAGAATCTGGCGTCACCTTATTTGTCATTGAAATGAAGGGAGGCGCCTCCATGAATGTCCAAGCCTCTCACGGAAGCGCAAACAATAGCGCAAACATGTGCGATTTGATTGGAGACGCCGGAACTTGGTACGACGCCCTGAACGAAGCTCACTTTGAAGGTGTTGCCGACATTGTTGCATTTAGACAGCAAACCGGAAACAACGGCGGGATTAAAAAAGATGTTGAAAAAAATGGAAAGTCCCACTCCACATTCACTGTAAAAGAAGACGGTTCCAACTGGCGCACTTACCCCAACACACCCATGTTCATGAGCAGAGAATTGAATTACGGGAAAGCCGCTGGCTTGGATAAAATTACCTCACAGGGCAATAACAAAACCAATTACCGCTTGACAATGAGCGTCCAGTGGACAGGTGGCAAAGAAGGTAGCCATTCTGTAGAAGTCGCGCTGCTCCCCAATGGCGCAAAAATGCGCAACAAATCAAATGGACGCGGTGGCGCATTCCTCACCGATAACGGAGTTTGCTTTTCGACCTATGGCGACATAGGTTGCGCAGACTACAAGTACTAATTACACGTACAAGTAATCGTTCAACACAGGCTGCAGGCCTTCGCCCGAAATGTCGCTGTACATGGCGTTGAAGCTGCGGCCGTCGTTGATTTCAAACTGTTCGTCACCGCCTTCGCCGTCATCGTGACCGCTGTATTTGCTTTCGTGGTCGCCAATGCCAGTCGAAACACCTGCCGACACCTTGGTCGCCGCAATTTTCACGATACCGTTGCGGAATTCCTTGCTTTCGCGGCTCGAAACCGTGATGCCCACATACGGCAAGAATATACGGTAGGCGCAAAGCACCTGGCAGAGTTCCTTTTCATGAACATCCAGCGGGTCGATCTTGTCGTTGTTGATGATGGGGCGGAGTCGCGGGCAGCTGAGGCTCATTTCGGCATGCGGATACTTCTTTTGTAAGTAATACACATGGAGCGCCGATGCGAGCGCGTCGCGGCGGAAATCCGAAAGGCCGAGGAGCGCGGAGAATGCCACCCCGCGCATGCCTGCCATCAGGGCGCGTTCCTGCGAATCGAATCGGTACGGGAACACGCGCTTGTGACCCATCAGGTGAAGTTGTTCGAAACGAACCTTGTCGTAGGTTTCCTGGAAAACCGTCACGTAGTCCACGCCGCATTCGTGCAGGTAGCGGTATTCGTCCGTATTCACCGGATAAACTTCGATGCCTACCATGCGGAAATACTTGCGGGCAAGCTTGCAGGCCTCGCCGATGTATTCCACGCTGCTTTTCGCGCGGCTCTCGCCCGTGAGAATCAGGATTTCTTCCATGCCGCTGTCGGCAATCACCTTCATCTCGTGCTCGATCTGCTCCATGGTGAGCTGCATGCGCTTGATGTGGTTGTAGCAGTTGAACCCGCAATAGACGCAGTAGTTTTCGCAGTAGTTAGCAATATAGAGCGGAGTAAAGAAATAGACGTTGTTACCGAAATGCTTGCTGGTTTCGATTTTCGCCTTGGCCGCCATCTGTTCCAAATACGGAGCGGCAGCCGGCGACAGAAGCGCCTTAAAATCTTCGAGCGTGCAACGTTCATGTTCCAGAGCACGCTTTACATCTTTGCCGGTGTACTTGGAATAGTCGTAATTTTCCGATTCGGCGAGCACCTTGTCAGCAATGTCCGACTGGATAACTTCCATGCCGGGCAAATAGTCCATTATATTAGTGCGAGCACTAGGGTCATTCTCGATGCGGTGCTTTTTGGCGAGCGCCCCTTCCGAGAGGTTGCCTGAATCAAACAAGTAATTATTGTCTTTTCTAGCGGTTTCCATTATACAGTCACTAGTCAATAGTCTTTTTTCGCCGGAAAATATAGAAACTCTTTGTCTATAAAGCGAGATATCAGCTCATATTATAAAAACTGGCAAACGGCGACAAAAAAGCAAAGATTCCTTCGCAAAAGTGTGCAAATGAGAGTCGCAGCGGCAAGTTTACTTGCCGATATGACCGAATGCAGCCACGGACGCCGCAGGCGTCAACTCCGAGCTGGGGCCCCTCCCGCATATAAAAAAGCGTTTTTTACCCTCTAAAAGGGTGATTTCACTGAAAAAAACAAAAAATCTTTAGAAAAACTTTTCTATATATACCCGCAAATTGCATTTTTGCCTGGGTCCTGTGACCAGATTCGCCAATTCCACTGGTGCAAGAGCAGAGAAACTCGGACAAAAACATGTAATGAAACAACAAACACAAAAAAAGGAATGGCTATAATGGCTACTATCACTAAAGAAAAGGCTGCAGAAATCACCGCTAAGTTCGGAGCAAACGAAAAGGACACCGGTAACGTCCGCGTTCAGATCGCTCTCCTCACCGAGAAGATCAAGAACCTCACCGAACATGCAAAGACCCACAAGAAGGACTTCCACTCCCTGCGCGGTCTGTCCATGATGGTTTCTAAGCGCAAGAACCTCCTCAAGTACTACGGCGAAAAGGACATTATCGCCCAGCGTGCCTTGATCAAGGAACTCGGTCTGCGCGGCTAATTCTTCAGACTGGAGAAATTTATGTCTATTGACGCATACCATCAAAAATACGGCAAGATGCTCGACCCGAAGGAAGTGTCTGTTACGCTCCCCGACGGCCGTGTGATCACGTTTGAAACGGGCCGTATTGCCAAGCAGGCACGCGGTGCTGCAGTCGCCAAGATGGGCGATGCATTCGTGCTTTCCACTGTCTGCTACGGCGAAGAAAAAGAAGGTGATTTCTTCCCTCTCACTGTGGAATATCGCGAAAAGGCCTACGCCGCTGGTCGCCTCCCGGGCGGCTACAGCAAGCGCGAAGCCGGACGTCCCTCTGACGAAGAAACTCTTTCTGCCCGTATCATTGACCGCCCGATTCGCCCGATGTTCCCCGAGAACTTCACGCGCGAAGTCCAGGTGATTGTGCAGGTTCTTTCTGCTGACCGCAAGTTCGCACCCGATGTGCTCGGCGTGTCTGCAGCATCCCTCTCTATCGGTCTTTCTGAACTGCCCTTCGAACAGCAGGTTGCCGCCGTACGCGTGGCCGTGGTCGATGGTCAGAACATCGTGATGCCCACCTACGAACAGATGGCCTGCGCCGATCTGGACCTGGTGGTCGCCGGTACCGAAGATTCCGTCTGCATGGTGGAAGGCGGTGCCTACGAAGTGTCCGAAGACACGATGATCAACGCAATTCTCGCCGGTCACGAAGCTATCAAGGCTATGTGCAAGGCCCAACAGGAACTGGTGGACCGCTGCGCTAAGCCCAAGATGGAACTCAAGCCGCAGCACGTTGGCGAAGCCCACGAAAAGCTTCTCGCCACGGTGAAGGAAGTGGTCTGGGACGAACTGAACAAGGACGTCCACTCCAACATGGTGAAGACCGACTTCTATCCAGCTATGGCAGACCTCTGCGCGAAGATGCTCGAAGACGAACGCATTCTCGCTATCATTGGCAAGGACGAAGAACAGGATCCTGCTCTTGTTGCAGACGCTAAGGCAATCTTCAGCGACTACGAACGCACTGCCATGCGCGAAATGATCTTGAACGAAGACGTGCGCCTCGACGGCCGTACGACGACCGAAGTCCGCCCCATCGAAATCGAACTCGGCGTTCTCCCGAGCGCTCACGGTTCTGCGATTTTCCAGCGTGGCGAAACCCAGGGTCTCGTGGTCTGCACGCTCGGCTCCAAGGCCGACGAACAGCGCTACGAAAGCCTGCAGGGCGAAGGCTCCAAGAGCTACATGCTGCATTACAACTTCCCGCCGTACTGCGTGGGTGAATGCAAGCGCCTCGGCATGAGCCGCCGCGAAATCGGTCACGGCCACTTGGCCGAACGTTCTCTCGCAGCAGTGCTCCCGCTGCCGGAAGACTTCCCGTACACCATCCGCGTGGTTTCCGAAATTCAGGAATCCAACGGTTCTTCTTCCATGGCCTCTGTTTGCGGTGGCTGCCTCAGCTTGATGGACGCTGGCGTTCCTATCAAGGCTCCGGTTGCAGGTGTCGCCATGGGCCTCATCTCCGAAAAGGGTTCCGTCAAGGAAGGCGGCAAGATCAAGATCTTGACCGACATCACCGGTACGGAAGACCACCTCGGCGATATGGACTTCAAGGTGACAGGTACTGCCGAAGGTATCACAGCCTTCCAGATGGATATCAAGATCCGCGGCATTACGCCGGAACTCATGCGCGAAGCTCTGGAACAGGCACGCCAAGGCCGCCTGCATATCCTCGGCAAGATGGCTGAACTCGGCCTCGCCGCTCCGCGTCCGAAGGTTTCCGACAAGGCTCCGACCATGATCAAGATGCGCATCCCGACCAACAAGATCCGTGACGTTATCGGTTCCGGTGGCTCCGTGATTAAGGGCATGCAGTCTCAGACTGGTTGCACCATCAACATCGATGACGATGGCAACATCGACATTGCTGCTCCGAGTGGCAAGGCCGCTGCAGTTTGCCGCCGCATGATCGAAGAACTCACTGCTGAACCCGAACCGGGCCGCAAGTACAAGGGCAAGGTGAAGACGATCCAGCCGTTTGGCGCATTCGTCGAAATCCTCCCGGGTCGCGATGGCTTGGTACACATCTCCGAACTTGCCGACCACCGTGTCGAAAAGGTCGAAGACGTTGTTCACGTTGGTGACGAAGTCGAAGTGCTCTGCCTCGGTGTTGACCCGAAGGGCAAGGTGAAGCTTTCCATGAAGGCTTTGCTCCCTCCGAAGCCCGCTGAAGCTCCGGCCGCCGAAGCACCTGCTGCTGAAGCTGCCCCGGAAGCCCCGGCTGAAGCCTAATTCAGAACAAATTCTGTAAGACAAAAAGACGCAGTCGTCAATCAAAAATTGGCGACTGTGTTTTTTACACGCTTTTTAGACGGATTTGTAACAACGTTCCACTTCATGCCGCCATTATAATTTATATTTAAAGTGGTTTGCATGGTGTTTGAATAGATGGGAATCTATGGTTGTTTTATATTTGACAATTTTAACGGTCGTAGCCGCGTTAAATTTCCTTTTGCAATATCGAATTAATTCGAAGCAAGGCGGCCCTTATCCGCTACTTTTTTTCTGTGTTTTTATTGCTTGTTTAGGGCACTTACTACTCGCCCGCTCAACAAATTTGGACCAAGCGATTCTTTCGAACAAGATGATTTATCTTGGTTCCATGTTCCTTCCGGTTCTTACTTTTAAAGCAAGCCTTTTTGTTTGTAAGATCAAGTTCCCGGCATGGAGCTACGACCTGCTCATGCTGATTGTTTTTGTCGTTCTAGGATTTTCCTTGACTGTCGGAAGCAACGACTTCTATTACAAATCGATTAAATACATTCAAACAAATGGCGCAGGTAATTTTGTTGCCGAGTATGGTCTCGGACACGACATTTTCAACGCCTGCATGGTCGGTTTTGTCGTTATCAACGTGAGCCTTATTGTTTACGCCTTCATTAAAAAGAAAAACGTTTCTTTCAAGAGCCTGACAGCCCTTTCTGCAATTGAAGCCGTTTCCATTCTTTCGTTCTTCGTTTCTCGATTTGTCGAAAGCGATACCATGGTCATGCCGGCGGTCTACGTGTTTGACCAATTCGCGCTCATGTACATTTGCTTTAGAGTTCAGCGCTACGATATCGAACAAATTGTTTCGCAAATGCTTGAAACCCAGAATGTCAACAGCTATGTTCTTATTTCTTCGGACAACAAATTCCTTGGTTGCAACACTGTTGCCTATGACAATTTCCCAGCTCTTAGAAATTGCCGCATCGACCATACAACACAAGATAATTCCGAATTAAACCATCTGCTTCTTGCCTGGAACAAGGAAATTTCTCAAGGCAAGGTTACAGCCGAAAAGAAACTTGAAAGCGACGGCAAATTCTATAAAGTGCTGTTACGTCAATTGCCTCTTTCTCGTTCCGCCAAAATTCACCTGTTCAAAATCGAAGACGAAACCAGCATGCACAACTACATTAACATGTTGGGTTCCAACAACGTGCGTCTCGAAATGATGCTCAAGGAAAACGACTCCCAGATTCGTTCGATTCAGGAACAGATGGTTGTGGGCATGGCGCATATGGTTGAAAACCGCGACAGCAACACGGGTAGCCATATTAAGCGCACGAGTAAGGCCGTTCAGATTTTAGTTGAATATTTGCGCAAAGACCCAACCCTTGGACAGTCGGAATTTTTCTACGACAGTTTGGTATCGGCAGCCCCGATGCATGACATCGGTAAAATTGCTATTGACGACCGCATTCTAAGAAAGCCTGGTCGCTTTACGCCGCAGGAATACGCCGAAATGAAGGAACACCCCGAAAAGGGAGCCATGATTGTCGAAAACCTGCTGACCTCGGTGGAATCTCCGGACTTTGTAAGAATTGCAAAGAACGTCGCCCGCTACCATCACGAGCGTTACGACGGTTTCGGTTACCCCAAGAAACTCAAGGGCACCGATATTCCGTTAGAAGCCCGCATTATGGCTATCGCCGACGTATACGACGCCTTGGTGAGTAAGCGTTGCTACAAGGCAGAAATGTCTTTTGGTGAAGCTTACGAAATCATTCTCGAAGGAATGGGTACGCAGTTCGACCCGTCACTCAAGGATTGCTTTATCGCTTGCCGTAAAAAACTTGAAGAATACTACAGCAGCTTGGGTGAAGACGAGGTGTAAAACGATGAAAATTTGCTATCTTTGGGCACATGACAAAGTTTAGCGAATTCCCGTATGTAGCCGACCGCTTTAACGCAGTCCGCAGGGAAACTGTACAAGTTCGCGTTGGCGACGCACTTATCGGGGGCAATGCCCCCATTTTAGTTCAGTCCATGACCACCACCAAGCCTAAGGACGTCGAACGTACCGTGGCTGAAACGTTGGCACTTGCCAAGGTGGGTTGCGGACTCGTCCGTATTACCGCTCCGACATTTGCAGACGCACAAGGTCTTGAAGAAGTCATGAAGCAGGTGCGTGCAGCCGGTTGCAAGGTTCCGGTTTCTGCCGACATCCACTTCCAGCCCAAGGCCGCTTTCGAAGCACTCAAATGGGTCGAAAAGGTCCGCATCAATCCGGGTAACTTTGTCGACACAGGCATTTTGACGCTTGACCAGCAGACGGACAAGACTTTTGAAGAAGGCAAGGAAAAGGTTGCCGAAGCCTTTACGCCATTCGTGCAAGAAGCCAAGCGCCTCGGCCGCGCCATTCGTATTGGCGTAAACCACGGTTCCCTTGCCGCCCGTATGATTTACCGCTACGGCGACACCGTCGAAGGCATGGTGGAAAGCGCCATGGAATACTTGGCCGTGTGCGAAGCCGAACATTTTGATCAGGTTGTTTTGAGCCTCAAGAGCAGTAACCCGCGCGTGGCCATTGCCGCCTACCGCATGCTCGCCGCCCGCATTAAGCAAGAAGGTTTCAAGCCCTACCCGTTCCACGTGGGGGTGACCGAAGCGGGCGCGGGTGCCGACGGACGACTGAAGTCGGCCGCGGGCATCGGCGCACTGTTGCTTGACGGTCTTGCCGACACTATCCGCGTATCGCTCACCGAAGATCCGGTGGCCGAAGTCCCGGTGGCACAGGAACTCATTAAGGCATGCGCACTCCCGACAAAGCCGGTGAGCTACGCAGTGCCGGTTCTTGAAAAAGACCCGTACCATTACGAACGCCGCGAGACCGAAGTTGTGAAGGTGTCGGGCGTAGAAATCGGTGGTTCTAACCCGGTGAAGGTCGGCGTGAAGGCCGATGCAATTGCACTCACGGGCGAACGCCGCAATGCAGAATTTGCACTCCCCAACTTGAACGAAAAGCCGATTGTGGAATTCAAGGACGCCATGGATATCGCGGGCTTTGCCCAGAATCCGGCAGCGGTACCGGCAGGTTCCGTGTTCTGCTACACGGGAGCCGAAATGGTTTCCGGCGTGCGCGCCCTTGCTGCTGCACTCGATGCAGCAGGTCGCAAAGACCCGATTTTGCTTTACGCCAAGATTAGCGACAACGAACGAGAAACGCTCCGCGTTTCCGCCGACATCGGAAGCCTCGTGACCGATGGTCTTGGCGACGCCGTCGTGATCAACGGTTACAAGGGCGCCAAAGAAAGCGTTCTTCTCGCCTTCGATATTCTGCAGGCCGCATACTGCCGCCGCAGCAAGACGAACTTTATCAGCTGCCCGAGCTGCGGCCGCACCCTCTATGACATTCAGCAAGTCATGGGCAAGATCAAGGCTCGTTTCGGACATCTCTCTGACATTTCCATCGGTATCATGGGCTGTATCGTGAACGGCCCGGGCGAAATGGCAGACGCCGACTTCGGCTACGTAGGTGGCGGCCCCGGCCGCATCACGCTTTTTGAAGGCAAGACCGCAGTCAAGAAGAACATCCCCGAAGAAGACGCCATCGAAGAATTGGTGAATTTGATTAAGGAACGCGGTCGCTGGGTCGAACCGTAACGCTCCCTCAAAAGTTTTAACATTAAACAAAGGATAATACAATGGCAACTATTAAGACGATGAACAACATTTCCAAGAAAGGCCTGAGCCTGTTTGGCTCGTTCTATCAGGTTTCCGACTCCGTCGAAAAACCCGATGCCATCTTGGTGCGTTCCGCCCAGGTTGATACTGACAACTTTGACGGCCTGCTGGCTGTCGCCCGCGCCGGCGCTGGCGTGAACAACATCACCATCGACAAGGCTTCCGCAAAGGGCATCTGCGTGTTCAATACTCCGGGTGCAAATGCCAACGCCGTTGCCGAACTCGTGATGACCGTGCTCGGCATGGCCGTCCGTAACGTAGACAAGGCAGCCGCTTGGGTCAAGGGTCTCGACACAAACGATCCGGACCTCGCTAAGACCGTTGAAAGCGGTAAGAAGAAGTTTGCCGGCATGGAACTCGCCGGTAAGACACTCGGCGTCATCGGCCTCGGCAAGATTGGCGTGCTCGTTGCCAACTATGCCCGTTGGAAGAACATGCGCGTGCTCGCTTACGAACCGTATCCGAACGCCGCCAACATGCACGAACTTTCCAACAAGGTTGAAATTGCCGACCTCGACACCGTGATCGCCAACTCCGACTTCCTCACCGTGCACGTTCCGTTCATCAAGGGCGTGACCGAAAACTTGCTCAACCGCAAGAACCTCGCCGGCTTCAAGGGCAGCTACATCCTGAACTTCGCCCGCGGCGGTATCGTGGAAATGGCTCCGGTCAACGAAATGCTCGCTTCCGGTTCTCTCCAGGGCTACCTCTGCGACTTCCCGGATGCAGACCTCATCAAGAACGACAAGGTGACTTGCTTCCCGCACCTCGGTGCTTCCACTGAAGAAGCTGAAGAAAACTGCGCTGTGATGGCTGTCGAAGAATTGAAGGACTACATCGAATATGGTTGCGTCCGCAATTCCGTGAACTTCCCGGCCCTCGTCGATCACCCGCATTCCGGCGTCAAGAGCCGCGTCGTGGTCATCAACCAGGACGTTCCGAACATGATTTCTGAAATCACGAAGGTGTTCGGTGCCGAAGGCATCAACATTGCATCTTTCAGCAACAAGAGCAATGGCAAGATCGGCTACAACCTCGTTGACGTGGAAAGCAAGGTCGATGACTCTATCGTCGAAAAGCTCTCCAAGCTCGACAAGGTCATCAAGGTTAGAGTCATCCACTTCTAAGATTATTAAGGCTTAGTCCTTATACATCTTTTCAATTTCTTCGGCGTACCGTGCTTCAGCGACGGTGCGCCGAATTTTTAATGTAGGCGTCAAAAGCCCAGATTCGACGGTGAGTTCGTCACCGATCAAAGTCCACTTGCGGATTTGTTCCCAGTGGTTCAATTTGCTATTAACACGCTCGACATGGCGGTTAATCGATTCAAAAATACGCTTGGACTTGAGCGCTTTTTCGACACTAAATTCTTTGCCCGTACGCTGCAGGAATCGCTTTGCGTTCACCGGGTTCAAGAAGATTAACGCCGAAGCAAACTTGCGGTCGTTTGCAATCACAAGCGCTTGTTCCACCAGAACATGGCGGCCAAGTTCCAATTCAATTGGATTCGGGCTCACGTACTTGCCCGTACTCGTTTTCAAAAGTTCCTTGAGGCGGCCCGTCAAGTACAAATAGCCGTCGCGGTCAAAGTAGCCTTGGTCACCCGTTTTAAAGAATCCGTCTTCGGTAAAGATATCCTTGTTCAAATCGGGCCGATTGCGATAGCCCTTGAACACGCTTTCGCCTTTAACAAGAACCTCACTATGTTCGCCAATTTTCACCTGCAAGTGCGAAAGCGGGAGCCCCACGCTGCCGGGCCGCGACTGGCCGGGTTTATTCACGCTCACAACAGGCGAACATTCCGTAAGCCCGTAACCTTCGGTCACGTTCACGCCCACATTCAAAAGGAACCTGCATATCGACTTGTTCAAAGCCCCGCCGCCCGAAATCACCAGGCGGAATCTACCGCCCAAGGCTTCGCGCAACTTGCTGTACACAAGCCGGTCGTAGATTTTAGCGAAAAGGCCTCTCTTTTCAAGCGGGTTATGCCTTTTCGCATACGAAATCGCATGCACAAAAAAGCTCTTCTGGAATCCGTGCATTTTTTCGCCGGCAATCGTCATACTTTCGAACAGGCGTTCCAAAATACGCGGCACCACCGTCATAACAGTCGGGTGAATTTCCTGAATAATTTCGGCGGTATGCTGCGGAGAATCGGCAAAGTAAATCTTGATTCCACACAACGTATAAAAGTAGACTGACATGCGTTCAAAGGCATGCGCCACAGGCAGTATGACCAAGGCACAATCCGACTCGCGATTCAACCGCAAAAAATCGCGCTTGATAACCTGAATTTGCGAAATCATGTTCCGGTGCGTGAGTTCAACGCCCTTCGGAACCCCAGTCGAACCGCTCGTATAAAGAATCGAGAAAACATCGTCGGGGTTCAGCGAATGCATTTGCTGGTTCAGCCAGAGCGAAGATTCCGGTTCACGTGACAGCACCTCGCCTTCTTTAACCAGGTCTTCCCAGTATACGCCATTCGAAGGCAGTTCCGAATGCTTGTCGATACAAATGACCGCATTGAAACGCGGCATCAAGGCGCCAATCGCAGGCGAAAGGTCCGAAAGCTTGTTCAGCACCAACACCTGTACCGAAGCGTCATCACACTGGTAATTGAAATTTTCAGCAGAGATATTCGGGAAAAGGGGCACGACCTTGGCTTGGTTCAACTGCGTTGCCACATCGGCCATAATCCATTCCGGGCAACTCTCGGCCACAATACCGATGCTTTTTCCTGCAACAAGCCCACGCGCCCTAAAAGCAAGCGCCAAATATTGAGTTTCACGCCGGAGCCTGCGCCCCGTAAAGTGAATCCATTTTCCGTGTTTACGATGAGACCAACCCGCGAAGTTTTCACGATCGCAGTTTGCAAAAAACACATGCGCAAGCGATGTATATTGCAACGGTTCCATAAAACACACTCTCTTTTACCTTTAAAATACATTTATTAGGCCAAAAATATCTGTTTTATTTGTAACAGAATCACTTTTTTTCTTTATATTTTATACAAAAGGGGTTGTTTATCGGATTGAATCAAAGGAATGAGTATGTTCAAAAAGATTCTGGATAAATACAACGGCATAAAGCTAAACTACCGTATTGCGATAGCTATCGTTATCGGTACACTTCTTGGAATTTTCCTTCCCGGGCAAAAATGGATTGGCGAACTCGGCGTTCTGTTCGTAGGCGCCATGAAGGGTATCGCCCCAATTCTTGTATTTGTCTTGATCGTGAACTCGCTTTCTACAGGAAAGACTTCGCTTGACAAACGCTTCGGAAAGGCCTTCGGCTATTACATGGTCAGCACCGTTTTGGCAGCACTTGTCGCCGTCACGGCAAGTTTCTTGTTCCCGCAGAATCTGCAACTCGTCCAAGAAGCAACCACCTCCGCTACTTTGCCCAAAGGCATTGGCGAAATCCTGAACAACTTGCTCGTGCGCGCTGTTTCGAACCCGTTCGAAGCCATTACCGAAGCCAACTACATCGGTATTCTTGTTTGGGCAATCATTTTCGGTTTTGCAATCAAGATTCACGCAAGCGATTCGACCAAAAGGCTTTTGCAAGACGTCACCACGTCTGTGACAGCCATTGTCCACTGGTTCATTAATCTCGCCCCGTTCGGTATTCTCGGCCTGCTTCATTCTGCCATCGCCACCAACGGCATCGGCATCTTCAAGACCTACGGCATGCTAGTTGCAGTTCTTGCCGGAGCCATGTTCTTTATGACCTTCGTTGTCGCTCCGATGATTGTAAGTTTTGCCATCAAGCGCGACCCCTACCCACTCGTTATTTTCTGCCTCAAACAGAGCGCCATTACGGCCCTCTTTACCAGAAGCTCGGCTGCAAACATCCCCGTGAACATGGATACCTGCGAAAAGCTCAAGCTTGACCGCGAATTCTATTCCGTCTCGATTCCGCTGGGCGCCACCATCAACATGAACGGTGCCGCCATCACGATTGCGATTATGACCTTGGCTGCCGCCCACACGCTCGGCGTTTCCGTCAGTTTCCCGACCGCCCTGATGCTTTGCATTATCGCCAGTATCGGTGCTTGCGGCGCAAGCGGTATTGCAGGTGGCTCGCTGTTCTTGATTCCCATGGCATGTTCGTTCCTCGGTATTTCAAACGACGTCGCCATGCAGGTCGTTGGCGTTGGCTTTATCATTGGCGCCGTACAGGATAGCCTTGAAACCGCCCTCAACTCTTCGACCGACGTGATGTACACCGCCGCCGCCGAATACAGCGGTTGGGTCGCCGAAGGCAAGAACCTGCCCCGACGATTCCGCTAAACAGAAATAGTAGGCATTCTCAAGCCTACTATTCCAATATGGAATAAATTTTTTTCTACAAATTGGGTTAGGCCGTTCGCTTTTTGAAAAATTAAATTATCTTCTCTTCAAGGAGAAAAGTAATGGCAGCGTACAAAAGACCCATCCATAGAAGCCTTGTTCTTGGAAGCGCGGTATTTATCGCGTTCATGTGTTTTTTGCTCTCGATTCAAGCGTACCTCACCTATTCGAGGTCGATGTACGAACGCTACGACGACAAGCTTGACGATATTCTAAACTACGTTACCAAACAAGTTGATCTTGACGACCTTTACGATTGTGTCATCAAAGGTGAAAGAAGCGAAAAATACAATCAATTTCAAGAATTGCTCAACGGCATGGTCGACGAATTTGAGCTGTTCTACCTTTACTCCGTCTTTGTCCGTGACAAATTGATGATCAACATCTGTTCGGCAACCAGCGCCGAAGAACGCGCCAAGGGCGAAGAAGACATGCCCTTGCTTGACTCAAGCGACGCTTATCCCGAAGATGAACTCAAGAAGTTTTCTGCCGCCATTGCCAAAGATGAAATTTCGTACTTCGAAGAAAATTCCGAATGGGGTTACGCCTACACCGCCTGTAAGCCACTCCAGAATTCTACTGGCGTCCATTTCGGCATTCTCTGCGCAGACATTTCTATTAATGAACTCCACAAGACCGTTCACGATTACGTTTTATACAACGTGATTTTGTCCTTAGGCCTTGGTCTGTTATTCGGGCTTATCTTGATTGTCTGGCTGCGCCACAATGTGACAGGCCCGATTCTCGCTCTCGAAAAGAGCGCACGCCGCTTTGCTGAAAAAAGCCGCAATAAAAAGAAAGACCCCAAGGATCTCGTCTTTGACGCTCCCGACATTAACACGCATAACGAAGTCGAATCGCTATCGATTGCTATCGCCCAGATGTCTAAAGACATGAAGACTTATGTCGAAGACATTCTGGAAGCCGAAGAAACCGTCAAGACGGCCCAAGAAGAAGCCGCCAACATGACCATGCTCGCCTACAAGGATTCGCTCACGCATGTGGGCTCAAAGATTGCCTACGACAATGCAGCAAGAATCTTGGAAAAAGACGTCACGGAAAAACTGGTCACAGAATACGGCATCGCGATGATCGACTTGAACAACTTGAAGGTCATCAACGACAGCTATGGACACGCCAACGGCAACACCTACATCGCTGGAGCTTGCCATATCGTATGTACCATCTTCAGGCATTCTCCGGTATTCCGCGTCGGTGGCGACGAATTCATTGTCATTCTAAAGAACAGCGACTACGAGAACCGTAAAGAACTTGTCGAAACCACTCGCAACAAGTTCCAAGAAACCGAAAACGATTACTCCAGGGAACCTTGGGAACGATTCTCGGTTGCAATTGGCATCGCAGAATACAAGCCTGGTGATACCGTAGATGCAGTGGGCAAACGTGCCGACGAAGCGATGTACCAAAACAAGCTCATGATGAAGAAAGCTAGAACGTAGTTCTAATTTCTATATTTACATCTGTGCTTGATGTATTGAATCTCAATTTTTCCTTTTATGACTGGCTGCTGATTTTCATGGTCACGGCGCTCGGCACTTTGAGCGCCTACTTGAAAGACCCGCAACTTAAAGCCGTCACGGCAACCATTCCGATTCCGTGCGGTTTCGCCTACATTGCCGTCGGTCTCCCGATGGGAACAGCAAACGCGATTTCTGGATTCATGTGCTTTCTGTACGTGCATATCGTACGCATTCTGCATTACAAAGTCAAGGTTCCAATTGTCCCGAGCATTATCGCAGGGCTCGCCTTCTTTGTCGCTCTCGGCACCTTCCTCATGCCGCGCATTCCCGATACCGAAGCAAGCTTCTTGGGCGTTTGCGCCTTCGACTTTATCGTGGGCGTTATCATGTTCCAGAAGCAGAGCTATAAATCTGGCGTGCGCTATAAGACACCGCTCCCCATTTACATCAAAGCTCCTGCCATTGCGGGTGTCGTTTCGGGACTCATGCTCATCAAGCGCCTGATGGGCGGATTCTGCACCAGTTTTCCGATGATGAATTCCATCGTGAGCTATGAAAGCCGCTATTCGCTGGGCGACCAATGCCGCCAACTCCCGCTGTTCTTGATTGCAGGACCGCTCATGTTCATCGAAATGCGATACTTGGAGATTGGCCTCGGTCTGAACCACTGGATTGTTCTTTTGTGCGGATACATTTTGTTCGCGACCATTTACTGGCCTTTGAACAAAGAACTCAAGCGCCGTAACGAGCAGGCCGAAAAAGCATATAGCAGTAGGCAATAGACAGTAGACAGGGGCGAAGGTTCCCTGTTTTTTACATTTATGCGAACGTAATTATTGTATATTATGAACATGAAAAAGAAATTCATTACCGCAGCTCTTACCGCGTTCACGGTTATGGCCCTTTTCTCGGCCTGTTCTGAGTCCAGCTCTTCTAGCAGCACTCCCGTGTCCCCGATTTCAAGCGAAAACGATTCTACCAAGGTAAATCCTCAGCAGCCTGATCAGCCGGTAATTACCCCGACGGATTCTACCACGGCCACTGATCCGGATGTAATCACCGACCCCGTAGTTGACCCTGGTTCAGGCGATTCCACCGTAACGATAGTTACGCCCGTCGATACGACCACCCAGCCGCAGCCCGTGAATCCGGACACCTCTACGGTGACGCAGCCCGAACCGGTCGTTGTCGCCTGCGCCGAAGGTGAAGTCCCCACCCCCGTGGAATTCCCGCAGAATGAATTTACCGATATCGGTGACGTTTACAAGAACATCCAGTGCAACGAAAAAGTGGTGTTCATGATTCGTCACGGTGAACGTTCCCGCAACTATTCCGGCAAAGAAGCTCCCCTGACCGAAGACGGTATCGAAGAAGCAACCGCCATGGGCGCAAAGCTCATTGGCCCCGGTGAATTCAAGTTCATTCACACAGGCTTTGTCCGCACCTATCAGACTGCCCTTTACGCTGCAGTCGGTCGCGGCCAGGCTCAAGTTTTGGAAGACGGCACCGCCGTGAACTTTGTGGCAGACACGGTCTCTCAGCTGACAGACGGCTGGTTCATGAAGGACAAGGAAAAGCGCGACGAATACCAGGCCGCCGATTCCACCCTCAAGAACGTGAACGTGATGTATGCCGCCTGGGCTTACGAAGGCCTATACAGCGACGTGTTCTACAACTTGGAAGAACGCAGCCAGGAACTTTTGAACACCTACGTGCTCAAGGACGTGGCAAGCCTCCCCAAGTACACGCTAATTGCCTCTCACGACCAGTTGCTGATGCCCCTGTTGGTCTACCTCACCAACAAGCAGATCGATTTGAAGCTCCACAACCCCACCCCGCCGCGTAACTGGCTGACCTTCTTGGCTGGTGTCGCCATCATTGTCAACGACAAGGGTGAACTCCGTTATGCCCCAATTAAGGGCGGTGCAACAGGCGTTGAATAACGCTGTTGAGAAACCATAAACATAAATATGGATACAAAGCGGCTTTTTAAGCCGCTTTTTCTGTTTTTTAGGTATTTTCTGAAAAAACAAGCCCGGATTGTATCCGGAGTTATGCAATGGAGATGGCATGTTTGGTAAAATGAAGGTTTTGACAGTCGCATTGGGCGTGGGAATGCTCGCGACCGCGGCAAATGCCGAAAAATACAGTTGGGGCAACGTCCGTTTTGACGGCGGCGGATTCGTTTCTGCCGTGATTTTCCACCCCAAGGCCGAAAATTTGCTGTATGCCCGCACTGACGTGGGTGGCATTTATCGTTTTGACTTTGCAAAGAAAACTTGGCTCCCGTTGATGGACTGGATTGACCAAAACGACGTGGGCCTTTATGGTACCGAAGCCTTTGCACTCGACCCAAACGACCCCAAGCGCATTTACGTGCTTGCAGGTACAGGCTATTTTAGCAAGGGCCGCACTGCCATTTTGCGTAGTGAAGACTACGGTGAAACCTGGGACACGAGCTACGTAGAAATGCTCGCCCACGGTAACGGCATGGGCCGTCAGACCGGTGAAAAACTGGCCGTAGACCCGAACAAGGGTAACATCGTTCTTTGCGGTAGCCGCACCAAGGGCGTGTACAAGAGTACCGACTACGGTAAGACCTGGACCAGCCTTTACAAGGTGGCCCTTTCTACCGCCACCGAATCTAGCTTGAACGGCGTGAATGGCGTCAGTTTCGTGATGTTCGACCCGGCTCAGGGCAAGCTCGCCGACGGCAGCACCGCCACAATCTACATTGGCACTTCTGAAACCAAGGACAACCTGCAGGTGAGCCACGATGGCGGCGCCACTTGGGAAACGATCAAGGGTGTTCCCACTGGACTCATGCCCCACCGCGCCAAAATCGTGGACGGCGACATGTACGTGACCTTTGCCGACGGCCCCGGCCCCTACAACATTGCCAGCGGCGGTTTCTACAAGTACAATATTGCCGGCGGTACCTGGACCGACCTGACCCCGAGCGATTCCGTAGAACACGAAGGCAGCACCACCAAGAGCTACGAAAAAGACAAGAGCTCTTACGGCGGCGTGGCGATTGACCCGACCGACAAGAACCACATCGTGATTTCGACACTCGGCAAGTACACCGGACGCCACGTGACGATCGACGAAAAGGACAACTACGGCGACCGCATTTACACCACGACCGACGGCGGCAAGACCTGGATTCACGGCCAGCATTACAACGACATTCCGAACATCGATGCCAATGGTACCGCCTGGATTCCGGGCAACGCAATCCACTGGGCAGGCTCTTTGGAAATCAACCCCTTCAACAGCAAAGAAGCTTGGGTCACCAGCGGTAACGGCATCTTTATGACCGAAGATATTTCGGCCAAGGTTCCCGTATGGAAGTTTATGTCGAAGGGTATCGAAGAAACGGTTCCGCTTGATATCGTGAGCATTCCGAATGGCCCGCTTGTCACCGCCATCGGTGACTACGATGGTGCCGCTTACGCCAACATCAATACCAGCACCAAGCGCCACACCCCGATTATCGGCACCACCGAAAGCATGGGCTACGCCCCGCTGACCGGAAGCCTGCTGCGTACCGGTGTGATTACCGTATACGGCCAGTACGATTCGCAGAACTTTAACGTGATGTATCGCTCCGACGACATGGGCGCTACCTGGGACAGCGTGAAGACAACTCTGAAGGGCCCCAAGGGCTTGGTCGTGCTCTCTGCCGACGGCAAGATAATGCTGCACCGTCCCGACCAGGGCGCAACCGTTTACCGCTCTGCCGACAATGGCGCCACCTGGACTGCCGTTGAAACCGGCACGCAGACGAACTATTCCCGCATTGTCGCAGACCCCGTGAACCCCGACGTGTTCTACGTAATGGGCGGCATGGGCACGCTCTACAAGTCCACTGACGGCGGCAAGTCCTTTGCCGAAGCCGAAGCTCGCCTGCAGAACGAGCAAGCAGGAGTTTACTACAACGGCGGCGGACTCATCCGTACCGTTCCGGGCAGAGAAGGCCATTTGTGGGTACCTGTAGACCAGGCCCAAGTCTGGCAGCCCAAGGGATTCACCGAAAACGGTCTCGCCTACACCGAAGACGGCGGCAAGAGCTGGAACCATTGCGAAGGCGCCTCGACCGCTATCGCCGTCGGTATCGGCAAAGCCAAGGAAGGTAGCAGCTACGAAACCATCTTTATCTGGGGTGCAGCAAAGTCCGGCGATCCGATTGGCATTTACCGCAGCACCGACAAGTGCAAGACCTTTGAACGCGTAAACGATGACATGCACCAGTTCGGCGGTCCGGGCAACGGCAACTTCGTACAGGGCGACATGAACAACTTCGGCGTCGTGTACATGAGTACGGTCGGCCGCGGCACCATCGTGGGCGCCCCCGAAGGCACCGAATTCATTACCAAGCTCAAACGCGTGAACGTTACAGCAAGCACCTTTATGCAGCTTGAAAAGCGCAACCTGCATGTGAGCGCCCCGGCAGGGAGCAAGGTCGAAATCTACGCCGCCAACGGCAAGCTCGCCTTGAGATCCAGCCTCGAAAGCGAAAACGTGGTCAGCCTGAACAAGCTCCCCGTGGGCAAGTACATGGCTCGCCTGAAGGGTGCTAACGGCAAGGTGCTCAACCAGAAGACACTTGTAATCCGCTAATTAACAAGATTACTCTTCCTCCATAATTCCAAATACACAAAAAATTCCCGACAACGAATGTTGCCGGGGATTTTTAATATCAGATTCGATTTAAACGAAAATCAAATGCAGATTAGTTAGCGCTAATCGTATAGACTTCGGTGCTATTTTCCCTGATACTCTTTTCATCGGTCGCATTAAAGAAGAACCAGAGAACACCCGTAGTCATCTTGATTTGGGCACCATTGGTGGTAATAATCGGCACAAAAGTAATGCTTTTTTGCTTAGTGTCAAGACACATGCCATTGACGGTAGACTTCATGGTAAGCATATTACCGCTTACGGTCCATGTACCATAAACCGGATTGCAGTCAATGGTCCTAAGGTCAGCCGGAGCGGCAGCAGGAACATCAAACTGGAAACTGCCATCTTCACTAAAGGTCAGCATGCCAGGAGCACTCTTATAATCGTAACTCGGCAAAATTTCGCCCGTTCCAGAATTTGCCAAACCAATCATGTTCCAAGAACCCACCAGGCAGTCAGAAGAAAGACCATTTGCACATTCCTCGGCCTTCGATGGCTTGGGGTCAGAAGAAGAATCACCGCAAGCCGTAAACATGGAAACGGCTAGCGCAAACGGAACCAATAACATCTTTTTCATAGAATTTCCTCGTTTTTCCTTGAATATAAGTAATTCTTGTTGTAAAAATCAACAACATAATAAAGTTTACAATCTCAATAGATCCATAATAATGGTATATTTTTAGATTAAGGGAAATTATTCCCTGTTGTTTGGAGTAAATTATGAAAAAATTTCTGTTAGGAGCAGCCTTCGCAATGGCTCTTTCTCAAGTAAACGCAGCCCCGGACCCGAATTTCCATATCTATCTCGCCTTCGGGCAGTCCAACATGGAAGGCCAGGGCGATATCGAGCAACAGGACAAGTCTGTCGACGAGCGCTTCCAGGTTCTCTGGGCGGCCGACAACGGCTCTTGCTCCGGCAAGACTAAGGGCAAATGGTCTACTGCCGTGCCTCCGCTGGCGCACTGCCAGGGTGCAAAGCTTGGTCCCACGGACTATTTCGGCCGCACGATGGTCGAAAAGACGGACCCCCAGATCAAGGTGGGCGTCATCGTGGTGGCTGTTGCAGGATGCAGCATCCAGTTGTTCGACAAGAACTCCTACGCAAATTATGCTAGAACACAGCAGAGCTGGATGACCCAGCGCATTAACGATTATGGAGGAAACCCCTATGGACGCCTGATTGAAATGGCCAAGAAGGCCCAGGAAGAAGGCGTTATCAAGGGTATTATCTTCCATCAGGGCGAAACCGATGCCGGTGACGGCAATTGGCCTTCTGCGGTCAAGAAGGTCTACGACAACATTATCAAGGATTTAGGCCTCGAAAACGACATTCCGTTCCTTGCGGGCGAGGTCCTACGCACGGGCGTAAGCAAAGGTGCAAACAACAACATTGCCAAGCTTCCGCAGCAGTCCAAGAACTTCTACGTGGTGTCTTCCGAAGGATTCAACCAGGCCTTAGGCGATGGCCAGAACGTGCACTTTACCGCGCAGGAATACCGCGACTTCGGTAAGCGCTACGCCGAAAAGATGATCGAGGTGCTGGGCGACAAGCTCAATCCCGTTGCTGAATCGAGTAGCAGCGTAGCCGAATCGAGCAGCAGCGAAGTCGCAAGCTCTTCTAGCGTAGCATCTAGCTCCAGCGATGCACCGGAATCTTCGTCTAGCGAAGGCATGGGCATTGCACAGGTGGAACACTTTGTGGGCGGTTCGCTTACGGTGAACAAAGCCGGCAATGTGCAGTTGAGCCTTGCCAAGGCAACGCAGCTGACCGTCAAGGTTTACTCTAGCCTCGGCAAGGAAGTGCTGGACTTGAGCGGCAACTACGCCGGAACAAACACTCTGGTGCTTGCAGGCAGAATCCCGGCCGGGCGCTACGTAGTCAGTGCCCAGGGCGAAGGGTTCAAGGCCACTAAGCCTGTAATGGTAAAATAGCGACGACCGTCAGGTGGTCGCCCTGCACTTGAAACTTGATTTCGAAGCCGGCGAACCTGATGCCGTAAATGCGGTCGGCGGACCTCTGGTACGCGGGCCGCGGGTCTTCGGAAAGCAGCTCCACAAGAGCTGCCTTTTTTTGTTCGGGGAAAGCGGCGGCGGAGCCTGGCGCGAAAACTCCGTCGGCAAAAGAGACTTCCAGCTTGTTGAAGCGAACCGCCTCGGCAAAGCCGCCAGTGGCCTCGGGCACGGAATCGGCGTACGGCAAGTAGGGCTTGATATCTACGATAGGCGTGCCGTCCATGAGGTCGGCGCCGCTGACCGTAATGGAGGGCGCGCCCTCCCCCGTCAAGTTGATTTTCTCGATTTTGACGCAGCTCATGGCCAAGGGATTCGGCCTAAAGCTGCTGCGGGTCGCAAACACGCCCAGCCGCGTATTGCCACCAAGACGGGGCGGGCGTACCGTCGGCTTCCAGGTGTCGCGCACATTTTCCGAAAAAATCCATAAGAGCCACAAGTGACTAAAGCCATCCAGACCGCGCAACGCGTCGGCATTGCGGAACTCCGGCTCAAAGACAATCGTCGAGCGCAAATTCTTCAAAAGCCCGCTCTGCCGCGGAATCCCGAACTTGTCCGGAAAATCGCTCCTGATGCGGGCAATGACCTTGAAAGTAATCTCTTTCCTCTTTTCCACACGGGAATATATAGAAAAAAAATGCCCCTATTTTAGAACGAATCCAAATCAAGCGTTAAAAGAATATCCGTAAAATATTGCAACGCCGAATACTTGATTTCTGGCGAATCAAGATTCGTCTGTGCCTTAATTGAATTGACATAGTACTTTAAATAAACAAGAAATTTTGCTTCAATCTCGCGGAAGTGGTCCTGCAGTTCTCTAAATTCATTGGCATCAATTCTTGAAACTTCACCAATATCTTTTTCAGTCACTATGACAGCCTTCGCAAAATCAAGTGCAGGAATTCGCCCAACCGTACTTAAAGATTTTCTCCCAGACTCAATAAAGAAGAAACAATGCGGCACTCTACCCGTTTTAGGACGATGCGCACTCGTCCTAAACGGAATAGCGAATTTTTTTTGTCCAACCTGTAGAACTAACACAAGATGTGGTCGTCCAGGTTTCTTCAATATTTCAGCATCATCCTCATGCTCTTCAAAAAATTTTTCGTTCAAATGGACAATAGTTATTCGGCTCACTTTTTCCTCAAATAAAAAAAGCCGTTCTTTATATTTTCATATAAAAAACGGCAAAAATTGGCCTTTCTTTTTTATCTCAGGTGGCGACCTACCACCCTGTTTCATCAATTTGGCCTTTCTTTTTTTCTCAGGTGGCGACCTACCACCCTGTTGCTGATTATAATATACAAAAAAACTTATCCAAAATCAATATGGGAGCTAGTTTCAGCTATAAAAAACACACTTGAAATAGAGATTAATCTATATTTCGCGAAAAAGTTTGGTGGGATTTCATATCTGGAGGTCTTCTGTGAAGATTTTAAAAAGCGCCGTCGCCCTGTCTGTTCTCCTGACCATGCTTGTTGCATGCGGAGATGAATCCACTTCCTCTTCTGTTATCCCAGAACCGGCCGACGAATATTCTTCTAGCGAAGGTGAGGTCGCCTCTTCGTCTTCTAAAAAAGACGAAAATTCTAGTTCTTCAGTAGAAAAGGCGAAGGAATCTAGTTCCTCGGTAAAGCCTTCTTCTTCGGATGCCAAGTCCAGCAGCAGTGAAGATGTGAAACAGTCTTCTTCAAGCGTTGTGGCTTCGAGCAGCAGCGTGGTGAAGTCGTCTAGCAGTTTTGTGAGAAAAGATTATACTAGCGCAGATCATTCGTA